>CAUJEL010000198.1 GCA_963169875.1 Candidatus Zhuqueibacterota bacterium | reverse complement strand
ATTTTGATAAGCTGGGTCTCTTTTCAATGCTCGATTATCTTATTTTAAACGGTAAACACTAACTTCTGGAACCGCCGTATACGGAACCGTACGTACGGTGGTGTGAGAGGCGTCAGGGGTAATCCTGACGCCTACTCGATCATATATGCCGGGAAAAATGTACATTATCCACCATTCATTCTGTTGCATCACCACAGCATCGTTTCTTGCACGGTTTTTGCAACAAAATCTATCAAGACATCTCACCCGCGCACAGGGTGACTGCCAGCTTCTCAGGCAGAAGCACGGATCTTATGAACAGCAACTTGAGGTGGCAATGATGAAGCGGCTACTATTTTTATGTTTATTTGTTATTTACAGCCTTTCCTTCGCAGGGGTTTCAGTGCAACTCCTCAACAACCCGGTCCCCTGTTATGAAATCGCAGTGATCTCGTTTCAGTCAACTGAATCAATATCTAATCCATTTACAAATTTGAACTTAACAGCCAAGTTTTATGGTCCGGACGGCAGTCAATTCAATGTCGAGGGTTTTTACAACGGCCAATTGACGTGGCTCATTCGATTCATGCCGAACAAGCCAGGGGTCTGGAGTTATACCTGGCAGTTTAATGACCAGCATGGAGCAGGATCCTTCAATTGTGTCACAAAACGAAACAGTAAATTACACGGCCATATCCGCATCGATCAAAACAATCCCCATAAACTTCGTTTTGAAGATGGCACTCCGCTGCATTGGCTGGGCGGCAAATACATTGATTTCGATGATCCCTATTACAAAACCGCTGAACGCGCCAGCGTGCCCGAACGCATGCCCAAAGCCCAATATGTGCCTCTGGTGCACACCTATCTTCAAGCCATAGCCGCCAAAGGTCTCAACGGCATCGTCCTCAAGCTGCGCGTCCTGCCGCTGAACGATGATCTCAATTCCATGGACCTCGACTTTTTGGCGACCGTAGACCAGATCATGAACTGGTGTCTGGAGCTGGGGATCAACGTGCAGTTGAATTTCTTCGATACCTGGGGCAAACGCAAGCCCGGTTCCGACATCTCCATCGTCAATCCACCCATCACGGATTTGTTGCTCGAACCCCATTATTCCAATACCTATGTGAATGAGACGAAATTCTTCTTTCGCTATTGCATTGCCAGATACGCCGCATATCCGAATCTGATGTGGGAACTCTGGAATGAAGCGGAAGTCATGAAGCCCGACCCAGCGATTGTCAAAACCGCGGCCACGCTTTACGCTTCCTATTTCAGGACCTACGATCCGTACCAGATCCCCATCGGCGCTTCAGAACTCCAGGCCGGCGGCTACCCCATCCACCTCACTTTTTTCCATGCTGGTTTCAAATGCCCCTCCTCGGAGTGGAACTGGACCCACACCAGAACCCACAATCCAGCGCTCCATGCCAAATGGGCGGCGTATGCGGCGTATGGCTGGTCCAACAATCGGCCCATTCTGTGGAATGAGCTCTATCCCAAGGATGATGCAGATCCAAGGGGGTATCTGTACGCCACCAACACAGCCGCACACGATTGGTTTCGGGCATCCTTTTGGGGAAATCTGACTGCGGGCTGCGTCGGCACCAGCGAGTTCTGCTGGGCCAACATCACCGACGTGCCCAATAAAGTGACGGATTACCATGAATATTTCGCCAGGTTCATTGGACAGATCAAGGATGTCAATCTCCTCGACCCCGCCGATGCAGAGGTCAGGGGCGTTTCTGGAACAGCCACCCTGTGCCGCTATTATGGCAAAGAATACGTCGTCTATTGCTTCACCCAGACCAGCGGCAGCAAAAGCTCCATCCAGATCAACCTGCCCGCGGGCAATTATTACTACGACTGGTACAATCCCAAGACCGGCCAGATGATGGGAACCCGTGGCCTGCACAATCAATCGAGCACGGGGTGGATATCCTTCCCGACCCCGACCTACAACCAGGACATTGTCTTTTACCTCGTCGAACAATCCTATTCTCAAACGGTCGTACCGGTCGAATTGGCCTTCTTCAGAGCCGAAGCGCACGATGGAACGGTGATACTGAAATGGCGCACGGAATCCGAATCCAACAATTACGGTTTTGCCATCGAACGCGCGCTCGCAAAGGATACCACATTTACCGAGATTGGTTTCGTGCCAGGGCATGGAACCACACAGATGGCGCAGGAATACACGTTCCGCGACAAACCGCCATACGGCATGAGGGTCAAATACCGTCTCCGTCAAATCGATCATGACGGCACTTTTGCAAATTCCCAGGTCCAGGAATTAATGATGAACCTTGCTCAGCCGGAATCGTTCAATATTCGGCTCTACCCCAATCCGGCACGGGACCGGATACAGCTGCAGGTTGCCATGACACAGCCTGAAGAGCTGCGCTTCACCATTTACAACATTCTTCAGCAAACGGTCTATCAGAGCGATTGGTCCGCCCTGCCGCCGGGCGTTCACACCCTCAACTGGGATCGCGTCAGCCTTATTGGCACGCGGGCACCGTCCGGACTCTATTTTTATGCGGTTGAACCGCGGTCGCAAAAGCCCGTCCAGACCGGCAAATTTCTGTTGCTTCGTTGAAAATAATTTATTACCATGACTGATTGATTGAACTTTACCAGGAGGAACGTTCATGTCGGATATCCAATGGCGCGCTGAAGAAGCATACGAGTACCCCTTGTTGATCAAGAACCTGTTGTTCGCCCCGGCCGCTTACAATCCGGAACAGGAAATCGTTTATCGCGGAGAGCTCCGTTTCACCTATGCGCAATTTCGCGAACGGGTACGAAAACTGGCCGCCGCCCTCATCGATATGGGCGTCAAACCAGGGGATACCGTCGCCGTCATGGATTGGGACAGCCATCGCTACCTGGAGTGCTTTTATGCCGTGCCCATGATTGGTGCCGTCCTGCACACCATCAACATCCGTCTCACCCCGGAGCAGATGATCTACACCATCAGCCATGCCGAAGACATGGTGCTGATGATCAACGCTGAATTTTTACCCCTGCTCGGCCATATCAAAAGCCGGATTGATACGATAAGAAATTACATTCTATTGACGGACAATCGTGAAGCGGAGCAATTGCCGGTGGATTTTACCGGAGAGTACGAAGCGCTCCTGGCCGCCGCACAACCCCTGCAGGATTTTCCCGACCTGGATGAAAAAACCCGCGCCACCACTTTTTATACCACGGGAACCACTGGCATGCCCAAGGGTGTCTATTTCAGCCACCGCCAATTGGTGCTGCATACCCTGAGCGGCCTGGTTTCGCTCGCTTCCAACCCGGCCCAGGGTTCGTTCCATCGCGAGGATGTCTATATGCCGCTGACGCCCATGTTTCATGTCCACGCCTGGGGTATCCCTTACATGGCAACCATGCTCGGCGTCAAACAGGTGTATCCGGGCAAATATGTGCCGGAGCATCTGCTGCGACTGATCGATCAGGAAAAAGTCACCTACTCCCACTGCGTACCGACCATTTTGCACATGTTGCTCAAACATCCGGCCAGTGAAAAGACCGATTTTTCGCGCTGGAAGGTGATCATCGGCGGCGCCGCACTGGCCAAATCGCTCTGTGCCGCAGCTTTGCAGAAGGGCATCGATGTCTATTCCGGTTATGGCATGTCCGAGACCTGCCCCATCCTGACCATATCTCAACTCACCGCCGCGGAGCTGGAACACAACTCCCTTGAAGAACAGATCAGCATGCGCTGCCGCACCGGAACGCCCTTCTCCCTGGTCCATGTGAAAGTGACTGATGAGAAAATGCAGCCGGTCCGGGACGATGACCGTTCGGCGGGCGAAATCATCGTCCGCGCCCCGTGGCTGACGCAGGGGTATCTGAAAGATCAGTCCAATTCGAGAAAACTGTGGGCCGGGGGATGGCTGCATACCAGCGATGTGGCCTGCTGGAACGAGCGCGGCAGCGTGCGCATCACCGACCGTCTCAGAGATGCGATCAAGGTGGGCGGCGAATGGCTCTCCTCCCTTGAATTGGAGGACATCCTCATAAGCCATCCGGCCGTTTCAGAAGCCGCCCTGCTCGGACAACATCATGAACGCTGGGGTGAAATACCCTTCGCACTGGTCGTTCTCAAGGAAGGGCAGGCAGTGACGGCCGCGGAGCTCACACACCATATGCGTGAATTTATCGACAAAGGATTGGTGCCCAAGGAAGCGGTGCTGATGAAGGTGAAATTCGTAGAGGCGCTGGAGAAAACCAGCGTCGGCAAAAGCGATAAAATGGCGATGCGGGCGAAATATTCGATCTAGCCTGATTTATTCACCGCCAAGGGCGCAGAGGTACGCAAAGAAAAGAAAAACATAAAAATGGCATTGATCGCAACATTGATGACTGAGATCAAAATCAAATCAAAAATCTTTCGATAATTATAATAAAACTAGCTCTGCGTCCTCGGCGCGCTCGGCGGTTTATGCATAGATCAGGTTAGAAACGCAGCGGCTGGATGGGCAGTAATAATGCAGCGGCAAAAACTTTTGCGTGCAATTTTTCATCTCCCCGGGCAAAGACTGTGACTTCCAGTCCAATGGGCAGCGGCACCTTGATCCGCGCCATATAGTTTTCTTCGTTAAAGATATTCTTTTTATATCCCACGGCAAATTCCAGTCTGCCCCACGGACGCAGGACGACACCCAACTGATAATTCACATCCTCGAGATGCCGGGTGTCGTCGGTGAGCTCGATCTGCTGCTGCAAATAGAGAGCGCGGTCGAACAAGACGATGGCGGCTCCCAGCAGATAGCGCCGGCCGATGAGATACTCCGCCACCTCGGGCTCATTGCAATCCAGCGCCAGGCCCGCAAATTGCAGATACTTGATGGGTTGAAAATGGATCCCCGCATCGACGCTGAAGCTGCGCGTGAAGTGATGCGGATACTCCAGATGGTAGAGTTTGTTGCTGGTGCCGATGGAAAGCACGCGGCCCCCCACCGAGAGATTGGCGCGATAAATGCGCAAAAACGGGTAATCCCCCAGGTCCTCCCAACGGAACTGCTGCACACCGAATCCCAAACTCCCCATGCTCAATGCAAACGCGAACTGGCGATGGCGGCCCTCCTCATCGACAAAATCATAGACCATGACGCCATCGTCCTGGGGAAAGGCATTGAGTCCGGCGGGATTCAACAGGACGGAAGATGCCCCCAGTTCATGGGAGATGAAACTGCTTGCGGCAATCTCCGATTCAGGAAGGGTCTGCCCCAAGCCCATGCCCGCAGCCAGCAACACCGCGGCTGCAATCGCCTTTTCTACTGCACGACGTATCAATAGAGACGCGTCCCCAAAATGATGTTGAATGAATTATAATCGTCTTCCCTGGTGATGAAATGCATGGCAAAAGAGAAACCCAGCCGCCACTGCTGGCTCATTTTCCATTCCGCACCCACTTCGGTGCAAAAGCCAAAACGGAAATCAGTAGCGCGCTCATCCGTGTTCAGCGAAGGGAAAGAGGGATAGCTTCTCTGCAGGCTTTTATAAACCAGATGGGTTTCGATGGCCGGCCTGACGATGAATTCATAGGGCGGGTTCTCACTCGGGAAGAAATGCAGGGGCAAGCCGATCAGAAGTGAATTGACCATGGCAGCGCCCTTGGCGGTCATGGAACCGGGCAGCTCATTGGCTTCATAATAGGCTTTGTTCAGCGAAAAAATCGCCGTGCTGAGCTGCGCATTGGCATTCAAGGAAAATGACTGAAAGCGGCGCAGCAGGTAGCGATTGGAATACCCCAACACCACACCGCCGCTGAATGACTCGCCGAGATGGGGCGTGTAGCCGGCAAAAAAACTGTCCTGACGCTTGGTCAGATCCGAAGGCGGCAGCGATTTCACCGCCATGGCAGTCATGGGCGCAACAGTCTCGCGTTTGGCGCTAACCGTTTTGGCCGGGCGCGCCGCCACGTGATACTCGAGACTGCGCAGCAGTTTTTTCTCCAGCGTAAGCCGGCCGATATCCGTGATCAAAGTGACCGTGTTTTTATCTTCATGGAAGATGTAACCCTGAAGTGTCTGACCATTGGTCAACCGGGCGACCACCGTCTCGCCGCGTTCTGCAAACTCGGTGTTGATGTATTCGATCAACTTGACCTGATTCTTGGCAACGGTCAGCGGCCCCCATTCACTCCGCATCACAATGGAATCAAGCGACTTGGAGACCAGACGGCCGGTTACGGTCTCGCCATTGGTCAGATGCACGACCACAAGATCGTTCAGGGGAGCGACACCTGCGGAGTCCGGATGCGGCGCTGACGCGGCTGCGCTGCTCTCCAGATAAAGCACCGATTCAATGGCTGTGCGCTGCATCTTGATTTGGCCGAGCTCGTTGAGCACGATAATGTGCTCTTCATTCTCCTCCAGCAGCTCTCCCTGGACAATTTTTCCATTGAAGAGGAATATTTTAACCTCTTTCGCCGGCGCCACCGCCACCATGAAGAGAATCCATATAAACGCAGCAAATAGTCGCAAAGACGTTGTCTTATGATTCATGGTATTACCCTCTCCTTACCCTCAACGAACGAAAAAGGACCAGATTTTGCTTGTGGTGTTCACGTCCGGTGTGACGGCTTGACCGTAACTATCAACATAGGGATTTTTGCTGTAAGCCCCAACCCACCAATAGTAGATGGCATCCGTGGACAAGGCAGGCCCACTGTATTGCATCTGCAGACTGGTGGTGGCATTGGAAGTCCATATGACATTGGACAGAGGCCCCTTGCCGACAAACACCTGGTATTTCACCGCATGATCGACGGCCATCCAGCTGAAAGTCATGGGCGGTGTTTGCACGGTCCGGTTACCCGGGCTCAACAGAGTGATTTCGCCGAGGATGCGATCCGCGTCCGGGAATCCCGGCACACTGACTTTGCCGCCCAGATCGACGCAAGTCACTTTATAGAAAAAGAGGTCCCCGGCGCGCTGCATGACGTCGATATACATGCTCACATAGGTTGAATCGATCAGCGTTGTCCCATCGACGACGAAATCAGAACTCGATCCGCGATAGATGCGAAAATAAGCAAGATCGCTGATGATGGGCGGAATCCAGGTGATTTTAAATTCGGTCTGGTTGAGGTTGGGATTATTGTGTCCGTACACCGTCAGGCTGTAGGGACTTGGGGGTGATGAAATATTCACAGGCCGAACATCGAGCACGCCACTGGGATTGCTTTCATTTCCGGCGTTGTCGACCGCGGTGATATAGTAGTAATACGTCAGATCATAAGCCAGGAAGCGATCGACGTACTCATTTTGGGTGACCTCCGACAGTTTGCCAAAACCACTATAATCAGTTGGCAGCGTGGTGGAGCGGTAGAGCACATAGTGATGAAAATCGGGTTCACCATTGGGAACCCAGCGGAAGCGGGCTTCACCATCTCCGCCACCCAGCAGAATGAAACTCTCGGGTGTGGCCGGGGGGAGAACATCGTCCGGTGCGGTGAGTTTGCCGCAGGCGATAAAAATCACCACGATGGCAAGGACTGCAACGGCTAAAATCTGACCTGGAAATCTATTCATGAAAAACTCCGCATTCGATAACAGGCGACTGTTGTCCTGCCGCTCAAGAGCGGATGCGCTATTTACTTAAATTATAATCATTTTGTTATGAAATGTCAACATAAATTAAAAAAGGCTGCCGGATGACTCTTCCGCAGCCTCCACTCAAACAATCCACGCGGCTAATAGCGCGTTCTTCTCTTGTCCTTGCCGCGATTGCGGGTTCCGGTGTGCAGCGTGCACTGCTCCTTGGGTTGATAACGCACATCAAAAAACTCCTCCACCACTTCGGGACAGGCCGCATTGGCAAGCAATTTGCTCTCATTACAGATGGCCAGGCGCACGACGCCTGGTGGTTGTTCAAAATCCTCGAGCGGAAGATCCAGCGTGTCGTGGGCACATTTAATGGTTGTAACGGTGATCGGCAAGGCCGCTTGCGCGCCGGTCTGCCGCTCCCCGAGGGCGATGGCCGGATCATCGTGACCAACCCAGACACCGACCACCATCTGCGGTGTGAATGTGATGTACCAGGCGTCGGTGTAATCGTTGGTGGTGCCCGTCTTGCCGCCTGCGGGACGCGTGAAGCCAAATTGCGATACCGCGGCGTAGCCCGTGCCATGCATGGCCACCGTCTTCAACATGTCGGCCATGATAAAAGCCGTCTCCTCCCGCAGCACGCCTTTGCTCTGCGGAATGTTCTGTTGCATGAGGTTGCCATATTTGTCTTCCACGCGCGTGACGCCGAAGGGTTGTACCAGCACGCCGTGATTGGCAAACGCGCCAAACGCAGCCGTCATTTCCAGCGGGATGACGCCACAAGAGCCCAGCGCCAATGCATCCACGGCATCCAGATGAGTGGTGATGCCCAGATGGCGGGCATATTGCACCACTTGCTGCGGCGGAATATCCTCCTGCACCAGCCGGGCGGTGACCAGATTCAACGAGCGGCGCAAGGCCTCGCGCAGGGTGACTTTCCCGCCGATGGATTCATCAAAATTCTGCGGCGCCCACCGTGTGCCATCGACTTGCTGCACCACAATCGGTTGATTTAATTTTTCATAGCAAGGCGAATACCCGTTGTCAATAGCCGCAGTATAGACGATGGGCTTGAACACAGACCCGGGCTGACGAACGGCCTGAACAGCGCGATTGTACTTGCTCTCCTCAAAATCCCGCCCGCCTGCCATTGCCAGGATATGGCCGTTGCGCGGATCCAGCGCCACCAGGGCCACCTGAACCGCATATTTCTCCGCAAGCAGCGAATCGATGAAGGCTTTTTTGGTAATCCAGCGCTCTACCGTGTTTTCAGCCAGCTGCTCGGGGGTCAATAATTTTTCGACATATTCCCTGCTGCGGAGATAGCGATTGGAAATTTCCTGCGCTTTGGGCAGATAGGTTGCGACGGCGCGTTCTGCACACGCCTGCACCCGCGAATCAAGGGTTGTATATATATTCATGCCGCCCTTGTACAAATCCCAACCAAAATCCTTTTGCAGATTTTGCCGCAACCACTCGGTAAAATAGGGGGCCACACCCTGTAGCTCGGAATTGTCTTTCGAACGCAAGCCAAGCGCGCTCGCCACCGCTTCCTCGTACTGAGCCTGTGTGATCTCCTTCTCTATGAGCATGCGGCGCAGAACGAGATTACGCCTCTTCAAGACCCGATCCGGATAGCGAAAGGGATTGAAATACGCCGGCCGCTGCAGACTGGCAGTCATCAACGCACACTCCGGCAATGTCAGCTCTGAACTCTTTTTCCCGAAAAGAAATTGTGCGGCCGCTTCGACGCCATAAGTGCCGTGGGCAAAAGACATATGGTTGAGATACATCTCGAGAATTTCCGGTTTCGTGTAGGTGCGCTCGATCTGTATGGCGGTCATCCATTCGCGGATTTTACGCGAAGGGGTCTTTTCCGGAGAGAGATATAAACGCCGGGCCAACTGCTGCGTCAGGGTGCTGGCGCCCTGTTGCCGGCTCAGGGTGAGGACATCAAAAAGAATGGCGCGCATAAAACGAAGTGGACGAATGCCCCAGTGGTCAAAAAAACGGTGATCTTCTGTGGCCAGGACCGATCTCACCATCACATCCGGGATTTGCGGCAATGGGGTATAGAACCGCCTCTCCGTAAAAAATTCCTTGATGAGCGCCCCATCGCTGGAATAGACCTTGGTGGCAAGCTCGGGATTGTAATTTTCAAGCTGATCCAGGGAAGGGAGACCAAATCCCAGATAGATCAGCCAACACAGGATCAGCCCCGCCAGGATGAGCAGGTAGGGCCAATAACGCAGTTTCGGTTTTCCGGGAGCAGCCGTTCCATGGTTATTTGACACGTTGATATTTTTGACTATTCGTTTGATCGTCATGATCTGCCATCGTCCCCATAATAAGAACGCCCCGCAGGGCGTTTGCAACTTGCATCAGTACCGCTTGATGTGGGTCAGCACTTTGCGGTAGCGGTTTAAATCCTCCAACACCTTGCCGGTTCCGCGCACCACCGCGAGAAGAGGTTCTTCCGCCAGTATGACCGGCAGGTTGGTTTCGCGTCGCAACCGTTCGTCCAGTCCGCGCAACATGGAGCCGCCACCACTCATGAGAATGCCGCGATCGAGGATATCCGCGGACAGCTCGGGGGGTGTCTGTTCGAGACACATTTTCACGGAATCCACAATCTGGTTGACCGTGTCCGAGAGCGCTTCCTGCACCTGTTTTGTGCTGATGGTGACGGTCTTTGGTATGCCGGCCACCAGATCCCGGCCTTTAACCGTGAGGGAGCCCTTGGCATCGTAAGGCGCCGCAGACCCCAGATCGCATTTGATCTCCTCCGCGGTGATCTCTCCGATGAGCAGGTTGAACGATTTCTTAAAGTACTGGATGATGGCTTCGTTCATTTCGTCGCCGCCGATGCGGATGGAAACTGAATTGACGATGCCGTACATGGCGATGACCGCGATTTCGCAGGTCCCGCCGCCGATATCGATGACCATGTTGCCCACGGGCTGATCAATGGGCAAGCCCAGACCAATGGCCGCGGCCATGGGTTCTTCAATGAGGTACACTTCCCGCGCGCCGGCATGTTCAGCGGAATCGCGAACCGCCCGCTTTTCGACCTCCGTTATGCCCGTGGGCACACAGATGGCGATACGGGGGCGGGGAATCCGTGTCGGCATGGCTTTGCGGATGAAATGCCGGATCATCTGCTCGGCCAGCTCGAAATCGGCGATCACGCCGTCTTTCAGAGGCCGGATGGTGATGATCTCGCCGGGCGTACGGCCGACCATTTCGCGCGCCTGATCGCCAAAGGCGACAATTTCTTGCGTGCTTTTACGTATGGCGACCACAGAAGGCTCATCGAGAACCACGTCCTTGCCGCGCACATAAACCAGCGTGTTTGCTGTCCCGAGATCGATCGCGAGGTCATTGGCAAAAAAAGAACCGAAACTAAAGCTCATGGAGTTTTAACCTTTACCTAAGAGTGGTGGATAGTATTAGATTTATTCCTGCTAAAATCTGTCTCATATCAATGTCTGAAATGACGCACGCCGGTGAAGACCAGGCCGATGCCGTGCTCATCCGCGGCGGCAATGACCTCTTCATCCCGTACCGATCCGCCGGGCTCAATCACCGCGGTCGCGCCGGACTCCGCCAGCACATCCAATCCATCGCGGAAGGGGAAAAAAGCATCCGAAGCAGCCACCGATCCGGTCAGATCCAGACCGGCGTTCTTTGCTTTCATGGCCGCCATGCGCGACGAATCGACGCGCGACATCTGGCCGGCGCCAATGCCGAGCGTCCGGTCTACAGCCGTGAAAATAATGGCATTGCTCTTGACCCATTTGGCGATTTTCCAGGCGAATTGGACGCCCTTCTCTTCTTCGGGGCTCAGTTTGCGCTTGCTGACCGTGCGATAGGTCACGGCCTCACCCGGTTCAACGTCCACGGTCTGGAGCAAAAAACCGCCGCTCACTTTACGCACATCCAGCGTTTTGGGGATGATCTGAAAATGGGGCCAGCGGATCAGTCGCACATTTTTTTTGCCGCGCAAAACAGCCAAAACCCCCTCGGAAAAATCGGGGGCAATGATCACTTCAAGAAAATTTTCCCCCAACCGGTGCGCGAGCGCTTCCTGCGTAAAAGGCCGGTTCAAGGCGACAATGCCGCCGAACGCGGAGGCCGTATCCGTGGCCAGGGCCTTCTCATAAGCCTGGGCCGGATCATCACCAATGGCCACACCGCAGGGATTGTTATGCTTGACAATGACGCACGCTGGTTCGCTGAATTCAGACGCCAATCCGCAGGCGCTGTGTATATCGAGAATATTGTTATAGGAAAGTTCTTTGCCATGGATTTGTTGACCAAATGGCATTCCGCCCACTTCGGCGTAAAAAGCAGCGCTCTGGTGCGGATTCTCACCATAGCGCAGGTCCTGCACCTTGCTGAGGTGAATGGAGACCGTCTCCGGAAATGCGTCCGCCGGTTTCTCCTCGCTCAAATAGGACTGAATGGCCTGATCGTAGCGGCTGGTGAGCTGGAAAGCCATGCGCGCCCAGCGTCCACGGCTGCTTCGTGTGGTGCATCCGTCGTGGGAAGACAATTCCTGCAAGAGCTCGCCATATTGCAGCGGCGATGTGAGCACAGCCACCCCGGGGAAATTCTTGGCGGCTGCGCGAATCATGCAGGGGCCCCCAATATCGATATTTTCCAATGCGCCGGCAAGCGTGCATCCGCTCTGGGCCACCGTTTTCTCAAACGGGTACAGGTTGACGGCGACCAGATCAATGGGCGTGATATTCAGGCCGGCCAACTGCTGCATCTGCGCCTCATCCTCGCGCCTGGCCAGTATGGCACCGTGGATATGCGGATGCAGCGTTTTGACGCGGCCGCCGAGAATCTCGGGAAAGTGGGTGATATCCGCAACCGGGATAACCGGAATGCCGTTTTCCTGGAGAAATTGCGCGGTTCCTCCGGTGGAGATGATTTCGATTTGCCGGTTGTGCAGCTCGCGCGCAAAATCCAGCAGACCGGTCTTGTCATAGACGCTGAGCAGCGCCCGGGAAATCTTTATTTTATCCAACACGTAATCACCCTTCAAGATGCTCGTGCGTTGCTGTACTGAAGTAGTAAATGCGCTTCCGTTTTGCGGAAAGCGAGCGTTGCCGGTGAGACATGAATTTTATTATACCAAAAAAATATTAAAAATCAAAGAATTTGCGCAAATAACCCTGCTTTTTTTACAGATTTTTGCTGGAAATATCAAGAATCTCACATTTTTTCCACTCCGGATCATCAAAATGCCACCATTCCGAATCGATGGTCTGAAAGCCCTCGGCGGTCATGGCTTGCTGCAAAATGCGGCGATGTTCTTTGGCAGCCTCCGTGCCCTCTT
Organism: Candidatus Zhuqueibacterota bacterium; assembly: GCA_963169875.1. Lineage (GTDB taxonomy): Bacteria > Zhuqueibacterota > Zhuqueibacteria > Residuimicrobiales > Residuimicrobiaceae > UBA2214. The sequence goes on along the minus strand of CAUJEL010000198.1, from coordinate 19,684 downwards.
GTGAAAAAGCGGCTGCCCGGGGAGAGAAATCATCAAACGCGGTCGGCATCTCCACTTCCGCCCCATCGCTGCGCACCAGGGTGACATCCACCGCGGCGCCGCGGTTGTGGCGCGAACCCCGCGCGGGATCAGCGACATAGTTGGCATCCGGCAAAATCGCCCACATGGCCTTTTGCACGGAAAGCGGGCGATAACCATCCCACACTTTCAGCCCATACCCTTGTGGCCGCAGCCGCGTTTGCACCCGCGCCAGCCTCTCCGCAGCACAGCGTCTCAGAAAACAGCGGCTGTCCTCATAGACCGCCTTGCCAAGAAAATTATGGGGCGTTGCATAGGGCAATTCAACCACTATGGTGGCATCTATGGTATTGATATCGACCAGCTGAAAGGGATCCGGCTTGCCACAGGAAGTGACGCCCAGGTAGAGAAACAGTGCGACAATCGCGGCACGTTGGACATTTTTCATGGCCTGTTTCCTTTTGCAGTAATGATGGCTCGATGCCCCTCTATGGTCACACGTTGCTCCGCAAACAACTGCACCGCAAGGGGCAGAATTTCATGTTCAACTTTTAACACCCGTTCCGCCAATGTGCCGGGCGTATCCTCCTCCAGCACCGGCACGCATTTTTGCAGGATGGGTGCTCCGGTATCATATTCCAAATCCACCATATGTACCGTGGCGCCGGATATCTTGCACCCATAGGCGAGCACGGCTTCATGAACATGATGCCCGTACAATCCCTTGCCGCCAAACGAGGGCAGCAGCGCCGGATGAATATTGATGATGCGCTGACTGAAACGCTGGATAATTTCCGCGGGTATTTTTTTTAAATAGCCGGCCAGCACGATGAAATCGCAGTGGTGTTCCTGGAGCAATTTCAGAAGGTGATCGGTATAAAGCGATTCCGAGGCAAAGTGCGTGTCCGATGTATGCACGGCCGGGATACCGCGCGCTGTGGCCGTCTCCATCGCGCCGGCCGCGGATTTGTTGCTGATCACCAGAACGACTCTGGCGTCAACGCGGTCTGCATCGATCGCATCCAACAGAGCCTGCAAGTTGGAACCACGTCCAGAGGCAAATACACAGATTGAGAGCATGCGACTCAACTCCTGACAGCGTTTGATTCAACCCCGGTCTCTGGTCCGTCCCTTCAGACCACGGCTATTTTCTCAACGGGAGATTCCAGCAGAGCCAGGGTGCCGTTATCGGCATCCAGGCGAACCTTGCAGCCGATGGGCATGGTATATTTATAATCCTGATGGCCATACGGGAAATTGCCCAAAATCGGAATCTTGAGTTTGTGGGTGTGCTCCTGGATGACCTGATCCAGCGTCAGGCTCGGTTCCGATTTCTCGCCGCTGTCCATGTCCAGAAACTGTCCCAGGATCAAACCATTGATCTGATCGAGGATACCCGCGAGCCGCAGCTGCACCAGGTAACGGTCGATGCCATAGACGTCCTCGCCGATATCTTCGAGAACGAGAATGGCGCCTTCAAAATTTGGCATATAGGGGGTGCCAATGAGCGGATTGATCAGAGAGAGACAGCCGCCGAGCAAACGGCCTTCGCCGCTGCCGCCATGATAAACCCTGGGCACGTATTCGCCTGTTTTGGCTTTCATGGTGAATCGCCGCGTCTGGGTGAGCTGCCGCCAGAACGAGGTCTCCGTCAACGGCAGAATTCCCTTGCCCATCTCAACAGCGACCATGGGGCCGCTGAAAGATATCAAACCGGTCTGGGCATGAATGGCCAGATGCAGACTGGTGATATCGCTGTACCCCACCAGTATCTTGGGATCCCGGCGGATGGCATCGTAATCAATGCGGTCGAGAATGCGGGGGGTGCCATAGCCACCGCGCGAACAGATGATGGCCCTGACTTGCGGATTGCGAAACATGTCATTTATGTCCGCCGCCCGATCCGCATCCATGCCGGCGAGGTAACCATACTGATCAAGGACATGCGCCCCTTCCAGGATCTGATACCCCAACGCGCGCAGGTAATCCAGGCCCTTCTGATATTGTTCCACCTTTTCCGGTTTGGGCGGACTGGCCGGTGAAATGACTCCGATTAAATCACCCGGACTGAGCGGCAGCGGCTTTCTGATCTCCATAATCATCCTTGTCTAATTGGTGAGCAAACGCTGAAATTCATAAATCGACATGGGCGTCTCCAGCCGGTAATCTCCAAATCCCGTAAAATCAAAGAAGAGGAATTCCCGGCTGTAACGGTAATAACTCCAAATCTCATAGGGTTTAGAATAGCGCGGATAGGAATTCCGTTCCACATCGTCGGGTGGACCAAGAATTATATAAATTATCCCCATATCGGTCTGCCATCCCTGACGCTGCATCACCGAAAAATACCGGTTTGCATATTCGACGCGTGAATAATAGGCATCCATCGATTCATTGGCTTCGGTACCGGGCGTTGGATCATGACGGCGCCAGAATGAAAGAAAGGCCGGCAGCCGCGTTTCGCCTTTGGCCTTTTTCAGCAGTTTCCATTCATCCTTGGTGGCGATGTAACGGGCTTGCTCGATCGCCGAATTCAAATCGCTCGCCGTTGTCGGCAGGGCACTCCAGCGGATATAAAACGCTTTCTCCTTCACCACCTTCCTGCCGTTGACTGTGGTTGTGATCTTTAAACGGTAAAGATCATGGGGCAGGCTGTCGGCATGCAGTGAAAAAAAGACCGGATTGCGCCACCCCGCTACCGGGTAGGAAAAGGAGCGTTTGATTTTCTTTTTGGCATTGACGGCGTAGAGCTCATAATCGGTCCTGGCCGTTGCCGTTGAATCAAGTTGATAGAGTTCAAAATAGACCAGCGTTGAATCGACAATCCCTTTTCTGGCATCGCTCACCTGAGGCCGGATGGAGCGCACGTTATTGGCATCGAACTCAATTTCACTGATCAGGATGAGATCACTCATGCTCAGCGGTGTTTCGGCATAGGCGGGCACCTCAAATTCCCGTTTCTGCTCGCTGCTTTTTTTGCTTTCCAGATCCTGCACGATGACCGTCAATTTATATTTTCCCGGGTCGAGCAAAAAAGAACGATTCGTCATATGATAATAGTTGCGCTTGTTGGTCGCATCATAGTTAGCCGCATCTATTTTTTCCTTCCAGATCGTCCCTTCAACCTGTTCATCATCCTTATCATAGATAATCACCGTTGTCTCGAAACTGGCCAAAAAATCCTGTCCGGTTTTGACAAACTGCAAGTCATCATTGACGATTTCCAGGTAGAGGTTGAGACGGCATGCGCTGCTGCGGGGCTCCAGAGCGGTGCTCACCAGGTCCATATGAAAATCAGGACCCTGCTGCTCCTCCTGCTCAGCGAATTCCATTTGCGCCATGCCCATGGAGGCCCAGATGCCAACAAGCAGCCAGAGCATGCTTCCCATCCGCCCGTGTTTATCGCTCAACATAAGATGTTTCCTTTCGAACAGATATTGCTCATTCACACACCTTTAACTGAAACACAGCGGCGGCGCGATACATTTCAATTTCATGTTCATACAATTTTATCGATATGTGCCCGCAAATCGTAGATATCTGCGGCTGTGCACGTCACCAGGGCGAACGCGCCCGTTTGCGCACGTGAATCCAAAATCACCGTATTATCTATTTCAGGAGCATCCCAGCGCGAACGCGCGATGGCATGCCCTTCCTCGCCGATTTCATCCACAACCACCTCAAACTGCCGCCCGATCATCGCCTGGTTGCGCTCACAGGAGATATCGGCTTGTATCTCCATCAGTTCCGCCTGACGCGCTTGTTTCACCGCCTCAGGGATCGCATCCTCCCAACCTCCCGCCACGGTGTTCTCTTCCTGTGAATAGGTGAACACTCCCAGCCGCTCAAAAGCGGTTGCAGCGACAAACTGACGCAATTCAGCAAAATCAGATTCACTTTCGCCCGGGAAGCCGACGATCAATGTCGTGCGTATGGCCAGGTCGGGAATCTTGTTGCGCAGCTCCTCAATGAGCCTCTCGATGTGCCTGCGATCCGTTTTTCGGCCCATCGCCTTGATCACGCGACTCGAAATATGCTGGATGGGCAGATCGACATAGGGCACCACTTTTTCCAGACCCGCCACGGTTTCGATCAGCTCGGGATACCAATGGGCCGGATGGGTGTAGAGCAAGCGAATCCAGCGCACATCCCGGACTTGCTGCAGCGCCTGCAGGACATGATGAAGCCGCTGCTGTGCCTGCAAATCGGTTCCGTACTGCGTGGTATCCTGGGCGACCAGCAGCAATTCACGGGCGCCATCGCGCACCAGTTCTTCGGCCTCGGCAACGATCTCAGGCAGCGGCCGGCTGTGATATCCGCCCTTGATCAGCGGGATGGCGCAGTAGGTACAGCGGTTGTCGCAGCCATCGGCGATGCGCAAATAGGCATAATGCCGCGGCGTCAGGCGATGACGCTTGTTCGATGCGGCATTGTTGCAGGCCAGATAGTCGCGCACTTGCGCCGCCGTTCGCTGGGCATCCCGATGGTTGAAAAAAGCATCCACTTCAACCATTTCTTGCGCCAGCTCGTCGCGGTAGCGCTGCGGCAGACAACCCGCGACCAGAACCTTGAGTTCCGGCTTTTCTTTCTTATACGCCGCCAGTTCGAGAATCGTTTCGATGGATTCCTGCTTGGCGGCGTTGATAAAGGCGCAGGTATTGACCAATACAACATCCGCCTGTTCAGGGCGATCCACGTAGTCGATGCTGCCGGACAGATGGCCGAGGATTGTTTCGAGATCGATGCTGTTTTTGGGGCAGCCCAGGCTGACATAGAATAATTTCATCCGAACAATGCCTCGACAAAAGTGTCCGGATCGAATTCCTGCAAATCGTCGATCTGTTCCCCCAGTCCGACAAAGCGAACCGGTATACCCAGTTCCTGGACGATGGAAAAAACAATGCCGCCTTTGGCGGTGCCATCGAGTTTTGTGATGACCAGGCCGGTGATCTGTACAGCCTGGGCAAAACTGCGCGCCTGTGCCAGGCCGTTCTGGCCGGTGGTCGCGTCCATCACCAATAACACTTCATGAGGGGCGCCGGGGCATTGATTGCTGATGACCTTGTGGATTTTGACCAATTCCGCCATGAGATTACTTTTGGTGTGCAACCGGCCAGCCGTATCGATGAGGAGAAAATCGACTTTGCGGGCCATGGCCGCTTTGACCGCATCGAAGGCCACAGCCGCCGGATCCGCGCCGCTTTGCGATTGTACAATCTCCACGCCGGCGCGCGATTTCCAGATCTGGAGCTGCTCAGCAGCCGCGGCGCGAAAGGTATCCGCAGCAGCCAGCAGTACCTTTTTGCCCTGCACCGCCTGGCGATGGGCCAGCTTGCCTATGGTCGTCGTTTTACCTGTCCCATTGACGCCGACCACACTGATCACCCAGGGCTGGGAAGGTGCCGGGGGCGCCAATTTTTGGCCTTGCCTCAGAATGGCCGCAAGTTCCTCTTTGACCATCGCGGTGATGCGTGTGGCATCTGTTTCATTCTCACTGCGCGCTCGCTGGCGCAGACGCTCGATGACGGTTTCCGCCGTCTTGACGCCCACATCGCTCAATATCATCAGCTCTTCCAGCTCTTCCAGAGCTGATTCATCCAGACCACGCGCCTGGGTGACAATACGCTGAATCCCATCCACCAGAGAATTTTTGGTTCTGGCTAATCCCGCCTGAAATTTTCGCAATACGTTGAGCAAATAAAAACCTCATGTGAACAATTTAATAGCATCCAGTATCAGAGAAGGCTTGTTAATCAGAGCGGCTTTGAAAATATTGGTCATAGTCCGCTTTTCGGGGGATAAATCGAGGGTCGCTTTTGCCAACCCGTTCAATGTATCGTCGCTCAAGGTGAAGGCGAATTTTTTCAGCCGATAAAATTGGTTCATTTTGGCACCGCCACCCTCGCCCCACAACCTGGCATATTCCTGTAACCGTTCTGCGGATACATCATGCTCTGTGATGGCTGCAGCTGCAACCCGGCCGGCTATTTCCGCGGCGGCCATGCCCGTCACGATCCCGCCCCCGGTCAGCGGATTGGCCTGATGCGCGGCATCCCCAACCAGCATCAATCCTTTACGCACGATCTTTTTCAACGTCACCGCACAGGGGACGCTGCCATAAACCCGGGTGAGAATCGCCGGCCGGTCCACAACCTGGCGCAGAAAAATCTGCAAGCGTTCATGGGGCGAACCGCTGTGCGCTTTATCGCCGGAAATGCCCAAGCCAACATTCGCCATGCCATTGCCCTTTGGAAAGATCCAGCCGTAACCGCCCGGTAACAATTCACTGGAAAAAAAGAAATGGCAAACCGATGCATCCCCCTCGTAATTGCCGATGGTCACCTGTGCGCAGGTTTCAATGTCGCGCATGGAACAGCGTGTATCCAAACCAGCCCATCGGCCGACGCGGGACTCCACGCCATCGGCTGCGATAACCAGCCGGGCGGATATGGCCTGGCGCACGCCCATATGCTCCACCACGACGCCCGCAACCTCATCCGCTTCCGTCACCAGCCCCTGGACGTAAGCTTTGGTGTATACTTCAACACCCGCTCCGGCTGCCATCTGAGCGAGATCATAATCAAAAATTTTACGATGCAGCACATATCCGAACTCATCGGTGTGCAATTGCACGGCTGCGCCGGAAGGCGCATGCAGAACCGCTCCGGTGATGCGCTGGGCAATCCACTGCGGCTGGATGGCGATGAGGGCGGACAGTCCTTTTTCTCCAACCCCCTCTGCGCAGCGCACCGGCACGCCGATTTCGCGGTCTTTTTCCAGCAGGACCACAGAAGCGCCCTGTTCAGCGGCATAGCGAGCGGCCGTTGACCCGGCAGGACCACCGCCGACCACTACAATATCATAGTGAGTTTTCATCGGTCATCTCCAAAGCCCGGGTTGGACAGACATGGATGCAATTGGCGCACAAGGTACAGCGATTGAACAAGATCTGCAGCGAAGCTTCCGCCAACTCGATGGCATCATGCGGGCATACCGCGACGCAGGTGCCGCAAAAATCACATTTGTTTTGCAGATGTTTGATTTTATCGATCATAACGCCTCTCACGTCCGCAAACTTGGATAATTGACTTTAAAACGTGCCGCATAGTACCAGCGGCTGACAAAAAAGATGGTCATCAGAAGCACCAGATAAAGTGGAAAACGCCAGCAAATCAACAGCGAAAGAATCAGTGTCGCATATTTGTTGGTACGCAGAACCGCATCGACATCTCCGCGTCGCGCAGCCTGATAAAAAAAAGGCCAGGCCAACAGAGTAGCCGTCAACGCCACGAAATCCTGCATGAACAAGGCCAGCACAACCGCAGCCCCATCGACGAATACCGCGGCGCGCAGCACCCGTTTGCTGTCGTAGCGCACGGCAACAGTCACCTTGCCAGTCGCCCGATCCCCCGGCAGATCAGGTATGGTGGTGAGCAGATAAACGGCTCCAACCCCGAAAATATACGGTAATGCGTGCAAGAAAAGTGCCCATGAAAACGCACCTTTTATCAACCAGCCAAACGAAAAAATCAATAAAGAACCGCCGAGATTGGCCAGCAAACCGCCCCAGGGCCTGTTTTTGAGCGCCAGAGGTTTGCAACTGTACGCCCAGCCCGTGAGCGCAAAAATGAGCACGGCGCAAAGCGCCACCGGCAGATGATTGGCAAAAAGCAGTCCCAACGGCACCAGAACAAGGAGTCCGCTTTGCACCTCAGCATGTTTGACCGGTATGGCGCCGCTGGCGATCAAATAAAGCTTGTTATTGAGCCGGTCGCTCTCAACATCCGTCAACTGATTGATGAGAAATGCAGCGCCCATCAACAGGGTCAGCATGCCCAGGTAGAAAATCATCCCCAGATCATCAAAATGATGCCCGGGAAAATCGAGATGCCAACCAGGCGCCACAACTGCCCGTTCATACGCCCAATAACCAGCCAGAGAAACCGTCCACACCGGAAAAAACAGGGTCGGACGCAGGACAAAAAAATAATCAAACAACAAGAGGAACTTTTTCTTCATGGCAGGACCAGACGATGCATTGAAAAACAGGATAGTTGGACCATACGCCCCCTCAACTCATTTATTTATTCTCGTGCAAGTGTTTGTTATAATCTTCTTCAACCGGCAACGGATAATCACCGGTGAAACACGCCGTACAATACCCGCCATCATCATGTGTGACAGACTTTAGCAATCCATCCAGGGATAAATAAGCAAGCGTGTCGCATTCGAGATAGGTTTCAATTTCCTGGACCGACTTGTGCGCGGCGATCAGCTCACTACGGCTGGGAAAATCCATACCATAAAAACAGGGGGAAATGATGGGGGGGGAACTGACCCGTACGTGTACTTCTTTGGCACCGGCGTGACGAATCAGGCGAACCAGCTGCCGCAGGGTGGTGCCGCGTACGATGGAATCTTCGATCACAACCACGCGGCGGTCACGAAGAATGCCGCGAACCGCGTTAAATTTAACCCGGACGCTGAAATCTCGCAGATCCTGCTGCGGATGGATGAACGTGCGCCCCACATAGTGGTTGCGGATCAAGCCCAGCTCAAACTTTAAATTGGAACGGCGCGAATAACCAAGAGCCGCGGTATTGCTGGAATCCGGCACAGAAATCACAATATCAGCATCGGCCGGACTCTCCAAAGCGAGTATTTTACCAAGTTTACGGCGAACCCGGTCGACATTTTCATTGAAGATGCGGCTGTCCGGCCGCGCAAAATAGATGAATTCAAAAATGCAAGCATGCCGCGGTTTGGACGGTGAAAAAAGGTGCGATTCCACCTTGCCGTCGTGAATCTCAATCAATTCGCCGGGCTGAATATCGCGGAGCAGATCAGCCCGCAGCAGATCCAGGGCACAGGTCTCGGAAGCCACAATGTAAGCGCCATCCTTGTAACCCAGGCACAGGGGCCGGAAGCCATGGGGATCGCGGGCGGCATAGATGCGGTTCCCGCACATCATCACCAGGGAGTAGGCGCCCTTGATCTGCAGCAACGCATCCTTGATCTTGTCAACCAGTTCCTTCTCGCGTGATCTGGCGATAAGATGCGGCACCACTTCGGTGTCGGTGCTGGTCTGAAAAAGGGAGCCCTGTTCTTCCAGCATCCTGCGCAATTGCCCGGAGTTGGTAAAGTTGCCATTGTGACAGATCGCAAAATGACCTTCGCGGAAGTTGGCTGTCAGAGGTTGTGCGTTGACAATCGATGAGGCGCCGGTTGTCGAATAGCGATTATGGCCGATGGCCATATCCCCGGAGAGCATATTAAAAACGGCTGGATCCGAGAATACATCCGCCACCAGCCCGCGCCCGATATGCCGGTTCAGCCGCAGACCATCGCTGCTGGCGATGCCGGTGCTCTCCTGGCCGCGGTGCTGCTGGGCGTAAAGAGCCAGGTATGCCATCCTTGCGGCATCTGAGCTTCCCGAGACGCCCACGACAGCGCAGTTACAATTTATGCGATCCTTTATTTTCATCTTGTCCGGTCTGACCAGTTATGCTATTTTTTTCCCAGTGAACAGAACAGATATCCCAGGCCAATGCCCAGCACATCCGCGCCGAGATCTTTAAGGCTGAAAGGTCCGCCACGGCCGTAGCGATCGTAAAGCTCTTTGCCAATGCCCATGGACAACGAAAAGCCCACGGCCACATTAAGACTCGATGCATCTGATCGATGCATCTCGCTGCGCGCCGCATAATAGCCGGCGCCTGTCAAAAATGCGCTGACGAGAAAATGATCGCCTTTGTCTTTGGCAAACCAGAGGTCCTGATGCGGACGGGCAACCTGCATGTGAATTTGCAGTGAATCGTCTGAAACGCCGGCTGTCGCCATGGCTGCGAAGAGCAGCAGAGAGATGAGCACCAGTTTGTGCATCTCAGAAACCCAGATCGCTGCTGATCGACTGCATCGATGCCAGGGCGATGGCGATGAAAGCGTCGAGGCTCAATCCCATATCCGAGCAAGAAGCGATCTGCTCGCGATTGGCGCCTTTGGCAAAGCTCTTCTCCTTGAAACGCCGCAGAATGAAATCGACTTCGACAGGCGCGAGTTTGCGCTGCGGATGCATCAAAGCCGCCGCGACGATGAGTCCGGTGACCGGATCAGCAGCATACAAAGCCTTGTCCAGCAGACTTTCAAGCGGCGCCATATCATTATGGCACTTGATGGCGTGAATCACTTCATCCGGCAGATGATAGGGCTGTAACAGCTCCTCAGTCACCAGGGTGTGGCGTTCCGGGGTCTGAGCCGTCTCTTCATAGTCGAGATCGTGCAAAAGCCCGGCAAGTCCCCACAGCTCCTCATCCTGTTTGAAATGGCGCGCCAGACCGCGCATCACGGCTTCGACGGCCAGAACATGACGAAAAAGATTGATGTTCTTGAACCGCGGCCGCGTCAACTCGTAAGCTTCAGTTCTAGTCATTGTTTTCTTTTTGGTTAAAATATTGATCGACATGAAATTTCATATAATATATACAAAAAAGAGGTAAGATGCAACGGCCTGATTAAGGTATAACTGACGTTTCCACGCAGAAAATGTTTGCAGTGCCAGGTGAAAAAGAGTTTACCATGCCATGACCAGCGATAGGCCCAGCGCAGGGCGGGTTGTCAGGGGTGTATTCATCGTCTTCGTTTGCAGCGACAGAGTGGTGCTCTCATCGAAATCGAAGAGATGCGCATCCACATACGCATCGGCCATGCTGTAAAGGATGAGCGCCCCCAGATACCAGATGGCCAGGCTGCGGTTATTGCGGTAATATTCGCGCTCGTACAGGGTCTCAGCTTTCGCCGCCAGCTGATTTTGCACGATCGCATCGACAACCAGGCCGATTTCACCACCTGCGACCAGGACCGACTTTATGCGTTTGCCGTTATACCACTGCCCCCATCCCGGCATTGCCATGCTGCGCAGCATGGCGCCCGTGGGCGATTTGGCGGGACGCGCGGCCACAGTGCGTTGGGCCGAAGTATCCGCCACAGCCGCTGTATCCGCCACATCCGCTGTATCCGCCACGGCCGCTGTATCCGTTTGCGCGCACAACGACCCGGCCATCAGCACGAACAGCACAAGGCCGCCTGATTTTGACCAAAGACGCATGAACAATCAGGCTCCCACTCTGGCGACCGCTTCCACTTCAACCAGAGCATCCTTGGGCAACCGCGCCACCTCAACGGCCGACCGCGCCGGCGGTTCCGCGGGAAAGAAAGAGGCATATACCGCATTCATCGCCGCAAAATCATTCATGTTTTTCAAAAAAACAGTCGTCTTGATCACCTGGGACAAGCCAGAACCCGCCGCATCGAGAATGGCGCGCAGATTTTCCAAAGCCTGTTGCGTCTGCGCTTCGATGCCTCCGGCAACCATCTCTCCGGTTTGCGGATGCAGGCCCAACTGGCCTGCCGTATAAATCAAGTCACCGCTCTGGACTGCCTGACTATAGGGGCCAATGGCTTTGGGCGCTTTGCCGGTGGAAATCGTTTTTCGCATAGGACCATCCTTTTTTACCTTGTGAAGGTCTAACCTGAATTATTCACCGCTGAGGACGCAGAGGTACGCAAAAAAAGAAAAACATAAAGACAGCATTGAAAACAACTTTGATAGCTGAGATCAAAATCAAATAAAAAAATTTTCGATAATTATAATAAAAATAGCTCGGCGGCCTCGGCGCGCTCGGCGGTTTATGAATAGAACAGGCTAAAATCTTCGCACGGTTATCCATTTAAATACTGCTGCAAATAATAGGTCTGAAAAGTCATGATCAATCGTTTTTCCTGTTCCAGCGGAAAGGGCGCCTGAAAAGCGGCTACATAATCGATACTGTCATAATCAGCCAGGGAGGAGAGATCAGCCCTGTGCAGCAGATCCACATGTTCATGCTCAAGAATATGCAGCAGCCGGTCCAGCTTGATCTGTTTGAATGCATTCACATACCTGGGATCGAATTGCGTCCCGATGCCCGCTGTGAGGGTCTGGATTACTTCATGAAACGGCATTCGCGTGCGATAGTGCCGCTTTGACGTCAAGGCGTCGAAGACATCCACCACCGCGAGAATTTTGCTGAGCTTGGGTATCTGTTCATCCACCAGACCAGCCGGATAACCGGTGCCGTCGACGCGCTCGTGATGGGAAGCGGCGATAAGTGGCACCTGACGCAAGGCCCCGGTGAAGTTGATCTTCTCGAGAATGCTCTTGGTATAGGCGGCATGGTTGCGAATGTGCTTGTACTCTGATTCGGTGAGCCGGTCCTCTTTGGTGAGCACCGCTTCACGAACCGCGATTTTGCCGTAATCATGCAATAATGCCGAGACGCGCAAAACCTCCATCTCCTTTTCTGAAAGATGGAGTACCTGGGCCATCTCGGCGGCATATAACGTGATGCGCTGAGAATGACCGGCCGTGAGCGGATCCCTGGCATCGATGGTGCTGGCCAGGGTTTCCAGAAAACTGTCGAACGTCTTTTTCTGATTCTCGTAAAGCTGGGCATTTTCAATTTGTGTGGCGGAGAGGGCCGAGATGGCGTCCAGCGTCTCTTCATCTTCACCGGTGAAATGTCCGTCATGCTTGTTGAGGGTCTGGAAAACGCCGATTATTTCTCCCAGCTTGTTGCGCATGGGTGCGGCCAGAATGGTCTGGGTGTGGTATCCGGTCTGTTTGTCGATATTGGGATTGAAGCGATCATCCGCATAGGCATCGGGAATGTTAATCACCCGGCCGGTGGTGGCGACATGACCGGCGATGCCGAGATGGGCTGCAAAACGGATCTCTTTCTCACCATGAGCCACCTTGGACCAGAGTTCATTGCGTTCGCGATCCAGGACAAAAACCGTGCAGCGGTCGCACTGCAGCACACTCTTGACCTCATCCATGATGACGCGAAGCAGTTTGTCCAGCTGCATCTCGCGCGAGATGGTGCTGGCCACCTTGAGCAGCAATCTGAGCCGTTCATGCTCCCAATGACTGTCCTGCAAAGGAAGCGGCTCTATTCTGGTGCTCTGCTGACTGATACGTACTCCTCCAGATCACCTGTTGACCGGTGCTTTTTCGGCCGCGGTTATTTTGGACGCCAGCCCAAGGCCCGCACAGAACCAGACCATGGTGATGATTTCCTGATCGCCGAAATTCCATTCGAACAAGCCGTTGAAATTGAACGCCAGAAAGACGGCAAGGGCGGCCAGAGCCCACGCCGCCGCCCAGGTCCGCGCTCTTTGCAGGCGGATAAACGCCTGACTCAAGCGCACGAATACCGCCCCGATCATGAACAGGAAAGCGCCCAAGCCGATGCCGCCCAGAGTTACCGCAATGTGTACATAGTTGCTGTGAAAATGACCGATCAGTTCTGTTTCGCCGGGAGGCGCATAGCGGACGTACATGGGTGTGGTGCCCACATCGCCGATGCCCACAACCGGATAATCCTTAAAAATTTCCCAGCCAACCGACCACCAATGCAGCCGCTTGGCATTGGTCCCCCAGGCCGGATCGAACATATGGCGGATACGCGGGGCAAACTGTTGCGGTTGCAGAAAGTAAAACGCAGCCGCCAGAATCGGGATGATCAGCAGTAGCTTGCGATTGGCCGACCATATCAACAACAAAGACGCGACCAGGAATCCCAGCCAGGATCCGCGCGTGGCCGTGAGCAGCAGGCAACCGAGGATTACGGCTGTCGCCAGCGCAAAAAAGAGGCGGGATACTCTATCGGAAAACCGCAGCGCAAACGCCAATCCCGCGGTTGCGCCGATCATGGTGATGCCGCCGGCAGTCATCGAATTTTGAATATGGCGGACACGCACCGAGGGGTTGTAAAAATAGGACATGATGCCCCAGAGGGAATAGACTGCAATGGAACCGACCAGGATGAAAGCCAGGTTCCTGAGCGTCTTTTCCTCGCCGCTGTTGGCGGCCATGACGTAGACAATGGGCAGCAGCAGCAGGCGCTTTAAATAGATCACAGATTGGGAAATATTGGTCGAAAAGCAGCAGGAAATAATTTCCGCGGCGATGAAAGCAACAAACGCCCATTCAATCCCCAGTCCTGGCCATCGCGCGCCTTTGCTGTAAAACACGCGCACGAGCCACGCCAGAATGGCCACGCCAACCGCTATCTGCGTAAGCGCGATGAAAAAAGGCATGGCAGCGGCAAAGACATAAAGACTGTATCGAATCGTCTTTTCCAGCTGGTCATCGAGTCGGGATAAATCGGGCACGCTAAAAATCTCCTCACCTGAAGTATTCACCGCCGAAAGCGCAGAGGCGCGCAAGGAAAGAAAAACATAAAAAGAGCATCGATAGTAACTTTTATGGCTGAGATCATATTTAAATCAGAACTTGTTAAATAATCCCCATAAAAACATCTCAGCGACTCGGCGCATGCTGCAGTTTATGAATAGAACAGGCTAAAGCCTGAACTGCATGTTATACAGTTTTTGATACAAACCTTCCTGTTTGACCAGCTCGGCATGCACCCCCACCTGAACAATGCGACCTTTATCGATGACGATAATCCGGTCCGCATTTAAAATGGTCGAAAGCCGGTGGGCAATAACAAAAGAGGTGCGGTTGCGCATGAGGCGCTCAATGGCCTGCTGTACAAGAATTTCCGACTCGGTATCCAATGCAGATGTGGCCTCATCCAGAATCAGGATCGGCGGATTCTTCAAAACCGCGCGGGCGATGGCCAGCCGCTGACGCTGTCCGCCAGACAGGGTCACCCCGCGCTCGCCAATATTGGTATCATATCCCTGCGGCAACTCGGTGATGAAAGCATGGGCATTGGCAACCTCGGCGGCATGAGTGATATCGTCCAGCGACTTTTCCGCCAGACCATAGGCGATGTTGTTGCGAACGCTGTCATTGAACAGTATCGTCTCCTGGGTGACGATGCCCATGAGGCCGCGCAGTGAATTCAGCTCCAGTTCGCGCAAATCATGGCCGTCCAGAAGGATGGCGCCCTTTTGCGGATCGTAAAACCGCGGCAGCAGATCCACAAACGTGGATTTCCCCGCCCCGCTCGGCCCGACGATGGCGAGGATCTCGCCTTTGCGGATGGCAATCGAGATATCCTGGAGCACCGGCTCACCGCGTCCATACGAAAAGGTGACATCCCGGAATTCAATCGTATCCTGAAACGCATCGACAGCCACCGGATTCGTCACATTTTGAATCGCAGGCTGCAAATCGAGCACTTCAAAAATCCGTTCAGCGGCCGCCATGGCTTCCTGAATGCGGTTATGCACGCTCGACAGCTCCTTGATGGGCTGCATCAAAGAAAAAACGATGACGAGAAAGCCGATGAAAGCTTCCGGGGTCAGCATTTTGCCGGCTAAAACCTGCTGGCCGCCAAACCAGAGAATGCCGACCGCCACCAGCGTCCCGAGAAACTCGGTCAACGGCGAAGCCAGGTTGCGCGTGCGCGTGATGCGCAGCAAGGTCTGATAATAGCGCTGCGCTTCGGTGTTGAATTTGCGGATCTCAAAATTCTCCATGGCGAAGGCCTTGACCACGCGCTGTCCGGCAACGGTCTCCTGCAATACGGAAGTGAGATCCGCCATGCGTTCCTGCGAAATGGTGCTCTCCTTGCGCAGCTTGAGGCCGATCCAGCCGATGATCCCCCCGCTGAATGGCGCCACGATCAAGGCGATCAAGGTGAGTTTCCAGCTCAGATAAATCGCAATTCCAAGATAGGCAAAAATCATCAACGGATTCTTGATGAGGGTGACAAAGCTGGCAGAAACGCCGCCATTCACCAACGTGACATCATTGGTGATGCGCGAAATGATCTGCCCGGTTCTCGTGCGGCTGAAATAACTCAACGATAGCCGGTTGAGGTGACGGTACAAATCATTGCGAATATCCCTAATGATGCCCTGCTCCACCCCGGCCATGAGATAAGCCTGGAAATAGTCAAAAAAGCCGCGCAGCAGAATCATGACAATGATGAACAGACAGAGACGTTTCAGGCTGTCGCGCTGATCACGACCCTGCAACTTCTGGTAAGCCCACTCCTTCATCTCATCCATCCGGCCGCGGACCGAAACCGGCGTGATCCCGGGCGCTGCCTCTACGGGCGTATTCACCTGCTCCTGGACAATGACGGGCTGCGGACCCGCAAAAATGGTATCCAGAAAGGGAATGATGGAAACCAGGGAAGCGCTGCTAAAAATCGTAAAAAAAAGGATACATATCAACGACCCCGTCAGACTCAACCAATAGGGCCGGACATATTTAAGAATGCGAAGATAAAGGTTCATATTGAATTAGAATTAAGAGGGGCAGAACCGGCACAGGTTCCGTTTCGGTCTGATAACCAGTGAATTATTTATCGTGTGGCATATCGCGATAATTAACATCTTCCACATCCTGTTCCGATAGATCGAGCGGCCGATTGTGGGGATCTCCGTGTACTTTATTAGATTGCTCTTTTGCACCGCTGCTAAAAAGGCTGACAAATATTTTAGAAACCAGGTAAAAGAGCAAACCCAAAAGAATAAATCGAATCAAAGCACCCTGCCTTTTCCAAAAACCCGCCAGAATGATAATGCCTCACCTGGCCGGTGAATAATACTCAATGCCCGAGTGCGGCCTTACAATCTGCCGCACCAGCTCTTCAAAATCGCCCTGATTCTGAACGAAATCAATAGCCGTGCTGTTCACCACCAGGAGAGGTGTTTCCTGATAATGAAAGAAGAACCGGTTATAGGCTTCATTCAGAGAAGAGATATATTCCTCTGATATCTCTTTTTCATAATTACGATTGCGTTTGCGAATATTGCTCATGAGCCGCTCGACCGAACTTTGCAGATAAACCACCAAATCCGGTTTTACAATGTCCTGCTCCAGCAGCGATGCGATTTTGTCGTAAAGAAAAAGCTCCCGGTCTTCCAGATTCAGATGGGCAAAGATGCGATCTTTGGCAAAAAGGTAATCTGAAATAGTGGTCTCATGAAACAGATCCGGCTGCAGGCTTTCCTGCTGTTGACGGTAACGGCTGAGGAGAAAAAAGAGCTGCACCTGGAATGCATAGCGCTGTGGATCCCGGTAAAAATCGGCCAAAAATGGATTTTCTTCGGGTTTTTCATAAATGGCGCGCGCATCCAGGCGTTCACACAACATCCTCGTCAAACTGGTCTTGCCAGCACCGATCACGCCTTCAATACAGATATAACTGGGTACTTTCACGAGTTGGCCTCTCGTAGGAGTTGCGTAAGATTCGTTGCGCTTAAGAAAAGATTAATTTGATGGTGATCACGACATTCTATCAGCATTTTTTTGACTTGCGCGTTGACGCCGGGCACCACATAGGCCGGTGCGATCTCTGCAAAGGGCTGCAGCACAAATAACCGCTCCCGCAGACGGGGATGGGGCAAAATCAGCCCGCCATCCCGCCACAAAGGAACACCATCCATACACAGAATATCAATATCAATCGTCCGCGCGCCCCAACGTAAGCCCCGCACCCGGCCCAGCTCTTGTTCAATTTCCTGAGTGATTTGCAGCAGCGCAAGGGGCGCAAGCGCCGTCGCAATCTCCGCCACTATATTTAAAAACTCAGGTTGGTCCGCCCTGCCAACCGGTTCTGTCTCGTAGACGCTGGAAAACGCGGCCAGATCGATCACATCCGCGCGGCTCAGCGCACGTAAAGCAGCCACAAGATGGGCAAGCCGGTCGCCAAGATTGGATCCCAGACTCAGAAACGCACGCGACCGTGGATGATGTGGCGGATTATCCATCACGTCGCCATCAGGCTCCGGATCGACGGCGTGTAATTTCAATTTCAGTGCCGTTGGCCAGTCCGCCCAACGGGGCAAAGGGTTTACGCACGGTTACAGACACTTCCTCAACAGGAAATTTGCCGAGTATGCCAGCGGCAATGCGCTCTCCCACCGCTTCAATCAAAAAACAGCGTTCCTTGACGACCACCTTTTTCACCAGGTCATAAATGGCGCGGACGTCCACTGTATCCCGCAGATGATCGCTCTGTCCAGCCCTGGAAACGTCAAGCACCAGATCAACATCGACTTCAAATCGCTGTCCGTTTTTAATTTCATCCTGTTCCAGACCATGATAAGCATGAAAAATCATGCCGCGGACGCGCAAATGATCCCTGGCCATAAAATATTATTCATCCTTGTTAAAAATTCGATGTAATTTATTAAAATCACATGATTATGTCAAGCTAATTTCCCGGCGGCAGCCGCGGACAACCGCCGCAGCAGGCGCAGGAACTGTTACGCAAACCCCCATTTTTGCTGTATTTTAGTAGAAACAGACTGGTCCGATGTATAAGGAGATGGTTTTTCTGATGAATCGCCTGCTGAGCACCCTGGTATTGGTTTTGCATCTATTGTTACTGACTGGTTCACTCCGGGCCGCGCAACTACAGAGTCCCACAAAGCAGGAACCATGGGATGATGAACCGCAACCGCGCCCGACCTCTGATATCATCTATTCGACCATACCACAACCGGGTGAATGGCCGCTGGCGCGTCTGTCCATGGCAGAGGCGCTCTCCGATACCCCGCCCCGGCAATCGCAACTTGCCAGAAACGCGGTCTTTTACAGCAAAACCAGCTACCTGGATCGAGAACGTTTGCTCGGCCGCATCGAAGTGCAAACGAACTCGACGCCCGCCGGCAGCCGTGATTCCGTTCAAATCACGATCCAGGTATCGAGATCGGGCCTCGATTTCGAGACCATCGCCACAGCTGCCATTCTGCCGGACAGCCATCACCTCATCACCTTCCCAGGCGTCTATGCCTCTGCCCTGCGCATTTTAATACCAGAACAAAACGGAGCCGGTGATTTAGTCACAAATATCCAGATCGCAGAGATTCAGCTCACCGCTGCCACCCGCATCATGCTGTGCGGCGATTCGATCACCAACGGCAGCTTTGCCGAAGACGGCATCGGCTATCGCAAAGCCCTGTACGATCAACTGGTGAAAGAGGGCGTATCCATAGACTATGTGGGCGGCTACGGCGCGCAGCCCTACGAAGGCCACTTTCAGGGGGGACGCAAAACCTTTGATTTTTACCCCGTCAGCCTGGGCGGGAGCGCCCGCCTTGACGTGACCGCGGACATGGATAACTACCGGCCGCACGTCGTTGGCATCCACCTCGGCACCAATAATCTCGGCGACATCGGCGATGCCCCCGTCGGGCCCTATGGCACCCCCTCCCAGTTCAATGACACACCATCCGGGCAGATGGCGAAGCTGGTGAATTACCTCTTGCGCTGGCACAAGGGCTCGCGCGGCACGGAATTGCAGCATATTTTCGTCTCCCTCATCGCACCTATCAAATACGAAGAGAGCCTCACGGTAAGATACAATTGTGAGATCGCACGCGTAGTGCGCGACTTTCAAAACGGCGTCATAACCGGCAGCGCGGAACCCGTACATATCGTCGATCAATACACCCCCTTTTATGAGGATCCACAGTACTTTCCAGGTAACTATAGCAAGTACAGCTTTGACCGGCTGCACCCCAACTCAGCCGGACACGCGCTCATCGCTTCAACTTATCGCGCTGCGCTCAAGCCCGTTCTCACCAGCCAGCCAGAGTGGTTTACGGACATCACCTGGGAGACGGGCACCGCGGGACAGGACGATCAATTCAGCCACCATGGCCTCGCCATCGCCGATATCAACAACGATGGCAAGAT
>CAUJEL010000197.1 GCA_963169875.1 Candidatus Zhuqueibacterota bacterium | reverse complement strand
AGATATAAAATAATGCAAAACAGGCAGATTTCCTACAGGAAAGTGAAACATATCTGTCTTATTGTGAGATATTTCCTTTTCCTCCCTGTTCTGGTTCCATATGTTTTTAAATTATGATTTAATTTAAGTTAAAGGCTAATTTATTGTCCATACTCAACACCCATCTTCATCAAGTTGCAAATAAAATGCCAGACAATACGGCACTGATCTTTGGCAGCCATAGAATCAGTTATGAGCGATTACTTGCTTCCGTATCGCGGCTCGCGGCGGGGTTACGCACAGCGGGGCTGCAAAAAGGGGATCGCCTGGCGATTATGCTCCCCAATCTGCCGCATTTTTGTATCGCCTACTATGCTGCATTTGAGACCGGTGCCGCGGTGGTGCCCGTCAATTTGATGAGTTCCGAGCAGGAAATTGCCGCCATGCTGCAGCACAGCGGGGCCAAGGCCATAATCTACTGGTCCGGGTTCCGTGGCATGGTCGTGCACGCCCTGCAGCAGGCGCCGCAATGCACCATCAAATTTGTGTTGGGCGAGCAGATCCCGCACGGCAGTCTCTCCATCACCAAAGTAATGGCCGAATCCCCTGAACGCAGTGAACCCTGCTCACTGGAACCGGAAGACCTGGCGGTCATAAACTATATCACCTCCGGCAGTGACGAATGGCTGGGCGCGGAATTTTCGCATTCCGCCCTGGTGGCCAGCGCCTTGACCTGCCATGAGATGTATCGTATTACGGCTGAGGACCGGGTGCTGGCGGTGTTGCCCCTGTTCCATCCCCTCGGACAAACCTTGAGCATGAATGCCTCGTTTTTTGCCGGCGCCTCGGTGGTTTTGCAGCCGCGTTTCAGTCCCAACGAAACGGTTGAGCTGATCCGCCGGGAGGGCGTGACTTTCATGGCCGCCGTACCCGGGATCTTCAAAACTTTGAGTCAACTTCCCGCGCCGGAACCGCCTGTGCCCAGCCTGAAGTTCTGCCTCAGTTATGGGGTACAGCTGCCGCCCGATGTTCTGCAAACCTTCGAGGCAAAATATCAAACGACTATCCTGGAGGCCTACGGCTTCACCGAAGCAGGCCCACTGGTGACATCCAATCGCATCAATCGCGATCGCAAAATGGGATCCGCAGGACTGCCCCTGGTCGGAGTGGAGTTGCAGATTCTCGATGAAGAGGGCACGCTGCTGCGACCCAATCAAAGCGGCGAGATCTGGGTCAAGAGTCCCGGCTTGATGCAGGGGTACCACAATAAACCGGACAAGACGCTGCAGCGTTTGCGCGATGACTGGTTTTTTTCCGGGGATGTCGGCTATCTGGATGAGGACCATTATCTCTATGTGCAGGAGCGCAAGGAAGACATCATACAAAAGGGCGGATTTCAAATCTTTTCATTTGAGGTTGAAGAGGTGCTGCTGCAGCATCCGGCTGTTGCCGAAGCTGCCGTCGTCGGGGTCGCCGATCCGGTGCAGGGACAGGAGGTCAAAGCCTTTGTCGTTTTCAAGCCAGGGGAGAATGCCAATCGCGATGAACTGATTGCCTTTGTCAAAGAGACGCTGCCGGTTTATAAAAGCCCCAAATTCATCGATTTTGTCCCGTCATTGCCCAAAAGCACGACTGGACGGGTGCTGAAACGGATTCTGCGGGGTGAAGGAACCGAAAAATAACCTGAATTTGAATTACCGGATTATTCACCGCCGAGAACGCAGAGGTAGGCAAAGAAGAGAAAAACATAAAAATGACATTGATAACAACTTTGATGACTGAGAGGAAAATCACATCAAATATTTATCGATAATTATAATAAAAATAGCTCGGCGGCCTCGGCGCACCCGGCGGTTTCTCAATAGAACAGAATAAATCAATATATTTCATGTATGTCAACCTGTGTGACCCGTTCACGCGCAAAAAAGGAGAAAAATCGTGAAAGACTACGGCCCCAACGAGATTCGAAATATCGGCCTCGTTTCACACCAATCAACAGGCAAGTCCACGCTGGCTGAAGGCATGCTGTTCGCCGCCGGCGTGAACACCCGCATGGGTAGCATCGATGATGGCAGTACCACCTCAGATTATCGCAGCGATGAGATCGAGCGCAAGATTTCCATCAGCGCCGCGTTGATGACCCTCGACTGGAAAAAGAGCAAATTGAATATACTGGATTTACCGGGCTATCCCGATTTTATTGGAGAGGTTCAATGCGGTCTCCGTGTGACCGATCTCGCCGTGATCCTGCTCAGCGGTGTCAGCGGCGTGGAAGTTGGCACGGATATGGCATGGGAGATCCTCGATAAGAATAAAGTCCCGCGTATGTTCTTCATCAATCGCGAGGACAAGGAACACGCCAAATTCAAAAAGACTTTGGCGGAAGCGCAGGAAGCCTACGGTTTTGGCGTTGTCGCCGCCCAGATTCCCTGTTCCGAAGGCGAGGGTTTTAACAGCGTCATCGATCTGTTGAGCATGAAAAAACTGACTTTCCAGAGTGATCAGTCCGGCAAATTCAAGGTAGAGGATATACCGGCTGATCTTAAAGCGCAGGCTGAAGAGATGCGCAACAGCCTGATCGAAAAAATTGCCGAAGCGGATGATGCCATTCTGGAAAAATACTTTGAAGCCGGAGAACTGACACCGGAACAGATCGCCCAGGGCATGCGCACGGGCATTCGCAACTGTACCATTTTCCCGGTGCTCTGCGGCTCAGCTGTTCGCAACATGGGCACCCAGCCGCTGCTGGATTTTATCTCCGATTACGGCCCATCGCCTGCGGATCGCAGCGCAGCGTCGATGCTCGATGCCGAGGGCAAAGAACTGCAGATCAAGGTGGATGACAAGGCCCCCTTCAGCGGCTTTGTGTTTAAAACCCTGTCCGAAATGCATGTCGGTGAACTTTCTCTGATTCGCATCTACAGCGGTCAGGTCAAATCGGGTGAAGAAGTATTCAACACCTCCAACAACATCAGCGAGAAAATCGGCCAGATCTATGAACTCAACGGCAAAAACCGCAAGGAGATCGGCCTCCTCCGCGCCGGTGATATCGGCGCTCTGGTCAAGCTGCGCAACACCCATACCGGCAACACCCTGTGCGACAAAAAGAACCCCGTTACCTTTGCCAAAGTTGTGTTCCCGGAGCCGGTGGTGCAGGTGGCCATCACGCCGCACAGCAAGGGCGATGAAGATAAACTTTCCAGCGGCCTGCACACCCTCAATGAAACCGATCCCAGTTTCACGGTGGAAGTGAGCTCCGAATTGAAGCAAACCGTTCTGTCCGGACAGGGTGAAATTCATTTGGCCGTGGTGATCCACCGCCTCAAGGAACGTTATGGCGTTGAGGTTGATCAGAAAAAGCCCAAAATTGCCTATCGTGAGACCATCACGGGGAAATCGGATGAAAAGTACCGTCACAAAAAGCAGACCGGCGGCGCCGGTCAATTCGCCGAAGTGTGGATGCGCGCCGAACCGCTGCCGCGCGGCAGCGGGTTCGAGTTCGAAAGCAAAATCGTCGGCGGCGCCATCTCCGGACCCTTCATTCCCTCGATCGAAAAGGGCGTGCGCCAGATGCTCGAAGAAGGCGCCATCGCCGGCTATCACATCGTCGATGTCAAGGCCACTGTCTATGACGGCAAGGAACACCCGGTGGATTCCAAGGATATTGCTTTCCAGATCGCGGGACGCGAAGTGTTCAAGATGTGCATCCAGTCCGCCAAACCGATCCTTCTGGAGCCGATCTATGATGTGGAAGTCAAATGCCCGGAGGACAACATGGGCGACATCATGGGCGATCTCAACAGCCGCCGCGGCCGCATCCTGGGCATGGAATCCCAGGGCCGGTTCCAGGTGGTGAAGGCAAAGATTCCTTTGGCCGAATTGCACAATTATTCCAACACCCTGCGCTCCCTGACCTCGGGACGGGCGTCGTATACGCGCAAGTTCTCCCATTACGACCCCATGCCCAAGGAAGTGGAAGCCAAAGTCATCGCCGAAGCACAGGCTGAAAAGGCTGCGGCCCATTAATCAGGCCGTTTTTGCAGATACAGCCCTCCCGCTCTTTTCAATGCGCGGGAGGGTTTCTTTTTAAACGAGGTAAAGTATGGACAAACTTTGGGCGCCCTGGCGCATGGAATACATCCTCCAGGAAAAACCACAGGGATGCATCTTTTGCGACAAGCCAAAAGAAAACCGCGACAGAGAAAATCTCATTCTCCACCGCGGCGCGCACGCTTTTGTCATCATGAATTTCTATCCCTACAACAACGGCCACCTCATGGTCGTGCCCTACCGCCACACGGCCGACCTGGCGGGGCTGAACGCAGAAGAGCAGCTCGAGCTGATGCAGCTGCTGGGTGTTTGCACCTCCATCCTATCCAGGACCATGTCCGCTCAGGGTTTCAACATTGGCATGAACCTGGGCCGCGTCGCCGGCGCCGGCGTCGATGACCATCTCCATTTTCACATCGTGCCGCGCTGGAACGGCGACACCAATTTCATGCCGGTGACCGGGCACACCAAGGTCTTGTCCCAGGGCCTGATGGAATCCTGGGATGCTCTGATGACCCACTTTTCACAATTATGATGCGATGACCCGATCAACTCATAAACCGCCGCGTGCGCAAAGGCCGCCGGGTTGTATCCATTGACATGATGAGATGATTCTTGCTCTGATTTTCAAGTCAATGTATGAGAATGCCAGTTGTATCTATTACCATGTGAATATGCACGCTGCGCCTCCCGGCCTGTTCAGCGGTGAAATATTCAGGATACCTAATCAGTAAAGTTGCACGCCAGTCAGAGTAGTATGGGTTCTGTAAATACTCACAGTTCCTGTATAATCGCTCTTGGCCCAGACGGTGACCAAATCACCCACGGCCAGCTGTTTCAGATAATTCTGCGATGCTGAATTGCGGAAGGGACAACATCCAGTAAAGGCTGTCGCTGTGGCTTCGCCACCTTGCAGGGTTCCATTTATGGCTATGGTGGCGCCGCATTGGGCGTTGTCAGTCGCGGTTGGCTGTAGCTGCAAGTCCACATCGAGAAGAATCAGATACGTGCCCGCTTTCGTAACCGTATAGGCTATGGTTGGCAGTTGCGTCCAGGGCTGAATCCCCACCAAGTCCCAGGTCTGTGTGCCAGGATAAAAGTTTTGCTGGAACGTCACCGGCGCCGTGCCGATGGTGATGGTTTTGGCGGTATTATTTCCGGTGATGGACACCACGCCGGCTGGCACCAGATCGATGTTGCCGCCGTCATTGATTACACCCTCCACACTGCTGACCACATTGACGGCCAGGTCTCCCGCCACCAGGCTGTTGTCCGTCACACCCACGGAACCAACGGTTCCCCAGGACGCCGTGCCGTTCGTCCCTGTCGCCACCAACGCCTGTCCCGCAGTGGATGTCGCCACGCGCAGACCATCGACCTTTGTGACGCCATCGACATCCAGGACCGTTCCGGAAGCCGGTGGCGCCGTTGTGCCAATACTCACACGACGATCCTGCGTCAGATACATGATGGCCAAGCCACCACTGTTTTTTATCTGCATTTGCGCAAACACTCCTTGAAACAGAGAAAAAACACTCCCAGCTATAAATACCACGATAGCCTTTTGCATTACGCCAACCTCGCTTTTCTGGATACAGCATTTGAGCCTCGTGCGCCAGGATTCTGATTTCATGTCAAAGAATTATGACAGGATGTATGGTGCTGTCATGAAAACAAGACAGAGAAATAAGCTGCAAAATGATGCCTGGCACAGAAGCGGGCCTATCCTGTTGTTATTTAATGCCAAATAATTCAGGTCTCTCACAGTAACCGTGTAATCTGAAGGTTAACCATATCCACTACAAAAATCGTTCCAAACCACCCTGATGGCCGCGGCGATCACTCGACTTCTTTCTCACGCCGTTTGACCTCTTCCCATACAGCGTCCATCTCTTCAAGAGATGCTCCATTCATGGATCGCCCCATCTGCGCAAAAGCGGCTTCAACAGAGCGGAACCGTAACGAAAATTTGTCGATGGTGCGGCGCAAGGCGTCCTCCGGGTTTGTTTTCAGAAACCGTGAGAGGTTGACAACTGTGAACAGCAGATCCCCCAGCTCTTCCTCGATCTGCTCCGCAGATCCAGCTGCCATGGCTTCCTGCAACTCTCCCACTTCTTCATCCAGCTTTTGCCACACAGGATGGATGTCCGGCCAATCAAATCCAACAGCCGCGGCCTTGTTCTGAATACGATACGCGCGGATCAGCGCCGGCAGTTCTTTGGGCACACCATCAATGGCCGATTTTTTCCCTTCTTTTTTCAGCTTGGACTCTTCCCATTTAATGATCTGCTCCTCGGCGGTTTTGATCTGCTCATCGCCAAATACATGCGGATGCCGGCGAATGAGTTTGTCGTTGATATGCTCGATCACATCCGCCATGTCGAACCGCGCCTCTTCGGCGCCCAGCTGAGCATGAAAAACAACCTGCAGCAGCAGATCTCCCAATTCTCCGGGCAAATCAGCATAACGTTTTTCATCAATGGCTTCAATGACCTCATAGGCCTCTTCCAGTAAATGCTGCCGCAACGAATCGTGCGTCTGTTCCCGATCCCAGGGACAGCCGTTCTCACTGCGCAGCAGCGCCATGATTTCCACCAGGCGGTCAAATTCTCTATTTCGATTCTGTTCTGTTTTTGTCTCTGCTGACATTTTTCTAATTCTTCTCCTCTTAGCCAGGACTCCTGCAGCAATTATCACAAACCCGCATTATCGATGGAACAATATACACAAAAAATTCCTCAGTAGCAAAAGGAACCGGGGCATGATGGCTTGATTAATTCGTGCCTGTCCCTTGTTTTGCCATTAATGCCTTGATAATCTGCGGGCTTTTTTGTATTTTTTTCAATGCATACAGCTCAAACAAAGGGATAACAGATGAACTTTCGCGACAGGCTCGCACAACCGGGTGTGATCGTTTTCGATGGGGCCATGGGCACCCAGATACAGAATTTGCAAATCAGTGCGGAAGAATGGGATGGCCGTCTCGGGTGCAACGAGATCCTCAATCTCACAGCGCCTGACAAAATTCGTGCCATCCACGAGCACTATTTCAGGGCCGGCGCCGAGGTCGTGGAAACCAATACATTCGGCGCCAATCGCATCGTCCTGGCGGAATATGACCTGCACGATCGCGCCCGCGAAATCAATCGCGCCGCGGCACAGATTGCCCGCAAAGCAGCGGACCACTGCAGCCATGACAAACCGCGCTTCGTCGCCGGCTCCATGGG
Source organism: Candidatus Zhuqueibacterota bacterium (assembly GCA_963169875.1). Lineage (GTDB taxonomy): Bacteria > Zhuqueibacterota > Zhuqueibacteria > Residuimicrobiales > Residuimicrobiaceae > UBA2214. The sequence goes on along the minus strand of CAUJEL010000197.1, from coordinate 72,795 downwards.
ACCCGGCACCAAACTCATCTCCCTCGGCCAGACGGATTTCGCCACCATGTATCAGTCCTATCATGAACAAGCGCTCGGACTCGTCGAAGGCGGCGCTGATCTGCTGATCATCGAAACCTGCCAGGATTTGCTGCAGATTAAAACCGCGCTCCTGGCCGCGCAAGACGCCATGCAAGCACTTGCAACGCCGCTGCCCATTGCGGTCTCGGTGACCGTCGAGACAACCGGCACACTCCTGGTCGGCAGTGAGATCAGCGCCGTACTCGCCGCTCTGGCCCCCTACGCCATCGACATCCTCGGACTCAACTGCGCCACCGGTCCCGAATTGATGCGGCCTTATATCCAGCAGATCTGCCAGACCTTTAGCGGCGAGGTGATCTGCCAGCCCAATGCCGGCCTGCCGCAAAACGTCGATGGTCAGATGAGTTATACGCTTTCGATCAATGACTTTGTCAGCAACCTCCAGGCCATGGTGGCCGAAGAGGGCGTGCGCCTGGTCGGCGGCTGCTGTGGCACCACCCCGGAATTCATCTCCGCGCTCGCTACCGCGGTGCTGGCGCAACAGCCGGCCGAACGCCGCATTCAGGCCAATGCCAGCATCGCTTCCCTTTTCAGCGGCCAGACTCTGCGCCAGGATCCAGCGCCCTTCTTTGTCGGCGAGCGCGCCAACACCAACGGCAGCAAACAGTTCCGCGACTATCTCCTCGCGGAAGATTGGGACGGCATCGTCGCCGTGGCGGCGCAACAGCAACGCACCGGCGCCCATGGCCTCGACCTCTGCGTGGCCTACACCGGACGTGACGAAGCCGCCGACATGCGCCGCGCCGTGCAGCGCATCGCCAAACAGGTTAATCTGCCGCTCTTCATAGACTCCACGGATGTTCGGGTCATCGAGGAGGCCTTGCAGCTGTACGGCGGGCGGCCGGTGATCAATTCCATCAACCTCGAAGACGGAGAAGCGCGGGCCGACAACATATGCCGGCTGGCAAAACGCTATGGCGCAGCCCTGATCGCGCTGACGATTGATGAACAGGGGATGGCTCTGGATGTCCCGAAAAAGCTGGAGGTGGCGCGGCGCATTTACGACATCGCGGTGAACCGCCACGGCCTCAAACCACGGGATTTGATTTTCGACCCTCTGACCTTCACGCTCGGCAGCGGGGACGCAACGCTGAAAGATGCCGGCATCAAGACGCTGGAGGGCATCCGCACCCTGAAAACGGCTCTGCCGGGCATTTATACCCTCCTGGGCGTCAGCAATATCTCCTTTGGCTTGGCGCCCCACGCGCGCGAGATCCTCAACTCGGTGTTCCTGGACGAAGCGGTCAAGGCTGGATTGGACCTGGCGATCGTCAATGTCAAAAAAATAATCCCCCTCTATCAGATCGCGCCAGAGGACCTGCAGCACTGTCTGAATTTGATCTACAACCGCGGCGATGAAAACCCGCTCTTCAGCTTTATCCACCATTTCGAAAATAGGCAAGGCACACCGGCCGAAGAGACGACAGATGACAGCCACATGCCGCTCGACGAAAAAATAGGCCAACGCGTCATTCATGGCAACCGCTCCGGACTCGAAGAGCTGTTACTGGAAGCGGTGCAGCACTATCCCGCACTCACAATCATCAATGAGTGGCTCATTCCAGCCATGAAAACCGTGGGCGAATTATTCGGCAGCGGCCAGATGCAGCTGCCGTTTGTGCTGCAATCGGCCGAGGTGATGAAATTCAGCGTTGACAAACTGCAACCCTTCATGGAGAAAGCCGCTGACCAGAGCAAGACCAGCATCGTGCTCGCCACTGTGCGCGGCGACGTCCATGATATCGGCAAAAATCTCGTCGATATTATTCTCAGCAACAACGGATTTCAGGTCTACAATTTGGGCATCAAGTGCGAGATCGAAACCATGTTACAAAAAGCCCGGGAGGTGCACGCGGACGCCATAGGCATGAGTGGTCTTTTGGTTAAATCCACGGTCATCATGAAGGAAAACCTGGAAGAGATGCAGCGCCGGGGCTTCACCATCCCGGTGCTGCTCGGCGGCGCAGCATTGACGCGCAGTTATGTGGACGAAATCTGCGCCGGACTTTATGCAGCGCCGGTAGTCTACTGCAGCGATGCCTTTGAAGGTCTCAGGACCATGTCCCAAATTCAGAACCATGAACTGGCGCCGCGGCGCGCTCCTGAGAAGCCATCATCCGTGAAGCGGATGCGCGTCGGCGCGGAACCGGCACCCGCTGAACCGATCCGCGGCGATATCGATGTCCCGCGGCCCCCTTTCTGGGGCGACCGGATTGTGGCGGATATCGATGTGGATGAGGTCTTTGCCTATTTGACGGAGACTGTGCTCTTTCGCGGCCGGTGGGGCTACCGCCGCGGCAAAATGAGTGCGGAAGAATTTGAACAACTGCTCAGCGAACAAGTGCGGCCGCAGTTGGCGGTGCTCAAGGCGCGCTGCAAAACGGAAAAGCTGCTGCAGCCACGGGTTGTTTATGGCTACTACCCCTGCAACCGCTCCGGGGACGAGGTCATCGTCTTCCGGCCGGAGAGCGGCGAACCCTGGGTGCGGTTCCCATTTCCAAGACAGCGCCAGGCACCTTTCCGCTGCATTGCGGATTATTTCAAACCGTTGGAGGAAGGAGTGCGCGATCTCATCGCTCTGCAGGTGGTGACGGTGGGAGAAGCGGCGGCGGCGGAAACCCGGCGGCTGTATGAGAGCAATGCCTACAAGGATTATCTGCTCTTGCACGGCCTCAGCGTCGAGACCGCCGAGGCGCTGGCTGAATACTGGCACAAGCGCATTCGCGCAGAACTCGGGATAACAGGGGAGGATGGTCACAGCATTGAAGAATTCGTGGTGCAGAAATACCGTGGTTCGCGGTATTCGTTCGGCTATCCAGCGTGTCCCGATTTGGCGGAAAATCGCAAGCTTTTCGCGATTTTGCAGCCGGAACGCATCGGCGTCACCATCACTGAAGAGGATCAGATGGTGCCGGAACAAACAACGTCCGCGTTCATTGTCCACCATCCTCAGGCGAAATATTTCAATATTGATTAATTCAACCAAGCCATGGAGAGAGAAGCGATGGAAAAGTATATTTGTACCAATTGCGGGTATGTCTATGATCCTGTTGAGGGGGATCCGGAGCGCGGAATTCCGCCGGGCACGCCCTTTGAGGAATTGCCCGAAGACTGGATATGTCCGGTGTGTTATGTGACCCAGGATCGTTTTGATCCCTTATGATCCAGTTAAAACAAACAAAAAAAAATGCCGAGCCGTCCGTGGCACCGGAATTAGGGGGGTTACCGGTTACCGAGGGGACGCCCGGCAAATTGAAAAACCAGACTATCACATCACAGTAATAAAATACAATTTTGCAGGCAATGAATCAATAAGGCAAACCATGTAAATCACTGTCAGGAAATACCTGACATCATCCGCATGCATCTTGCAGTTTGATAATTTACTCCATTTTTCCATAGAAAGCAACAGCTTTTTACAAATCCGCCAGTCCATTTTTAATGGCATAGCGGACGAGATCCGGCACCGAGTGCAGGTCCAGTTTACTCATGATGCGGGAACGGTGCGTCTCCACGGTTTTGGGGCTGATGAACAGGATTTCAGCGACCTCCTTGTTGGAATGTCCTTCGGCCAGTAATTTCATCACCGATTTTTCACGTTCGGACAATTTGCTCTCAATGGAATCCTTTACGCTGTACGTATCGTCATGCAACAGCCAGTTGTTGACGATCTCCCGGGATATGGCGGGGCTCAGATAAACCGAACCTGCAGCCACACATTGGATGGCCTCCACCAATTCAGCGGCTGCTGATTTCTTTAACAAATAACCATCAGCGCCATTTTTAAGCGTCTGGCGGACGTATTCAGATTTATCATGCATGCTGAGGACCAGGATCTTCGTTTCCGCGCACTCCCGTTTTATTTCACTGATGGCTTCGATTCCGCGCATTTTCGGCATGCCGATATCCAGAATCAGAACATCGGGTCTTTCTTTCCGAACCACAGCGATCGCTTCGAGCCCATCCTCAGCTTCGCCAGCGATCTCAAAGGATTCGTACGTGCCCAATAATTGCCTTAATCCCGCCCGCAGCAGCGTATGATCGTCTGCCAGGACGATGCGCAAGGGTTTCATCAATACCCTCCTGTTATTACGGGCACCCAGGCTGTGATATGGGTGCCGTTGTTCGTTTTACTCTTTACCGTCAATCTGCCGCCGAGCAGCTCGACGCGCTCCTTCATCGTCATAAGCCCAAAGTGCGTGCCGCTGACATGCAGCTGCAACTCGTCGATATCAAATCCCACCCCGTTGTCTTCAATGGAAAGCACCACCTGATCCTCTTTGCATTCCAGCCGCACCTTGACACGCGTAGCCTGCGCATGCTTCAGGACATTGGTGAGCGCTTCCTGTGAGATGCGGAACAAGGTCGTTTCTCCGTCCTTGCTCAGCACCGTGCCGATTTCTGCCGCCTGAAACGAGATTTCAATATCCCATTTTTGCGTAAATTCCATGTAATAGTCCTGCAGCGCGGCGACCAGGCCAAAATCGTCCAACAGGGGCGGTCTCAGTGAATAACACAGGGTTGAAGCGACGGCGATCGACTCCTCGATGGTTTTTTGGGCATCGCTCAATGCCTTGGGAATCTGCTGGCGGCCGTCCAGGGCACGAATGGCGGCTGTGACCTCGAGCTGCAACGCCGTCAGGTATTGTCCCAGCGAATCGTGAATTTCCCGGGCGATGCGGCGCCGCTCTTCTTCCTGAACCTGCACCAGACGCATGGAAAGCGTACGCAGCCGGTCATAGGTGTTGACCTGTTCACTGATGTCGACGTTGATGCCGACATATCCGATCACGGTTTTGCCATCGGTCATGACCGGACTCAGTATGGCGGAGTAGGAGACCGTATGTTCTTCATTTTTGAGCTGAAAGGAAGACGACACGGTGCTGCGCTGGCGCTTGGCGCGCTTGAGCATGTCACGGATGTGGTGCGCCGCGGCAGTGCTGAAAATCGCCTCCTCTATTCGCTGACCCACGGTTTGGCCCCAGACCATCTGAAAAGCCAGGTTGGTCTCGCGAAAGCGTCCATCCGGATCGAGCGCATACACCTCAAACTGAATGCTGTCGAACAGCGAGCGATACCGCGCTTCACTGACGCGCAGGGCTTCCTGGGTTTGCTTGAGATGGGTGACATCGCGAATAAAACCTTCGACGCCAATCACCTTACCGTTGTCCATGACGCGGCGCATGTTGAAACTGATCCAAATCGTTTTTCCGTTTGGCGGAACGATCTCCAGTTCATCGTAGCGAATATTTTTGCCGCTCATGACCCGGTTATAGATGTTCTTCAGAATGTCCCGGTGACGCGGAAAGGCGACTTCTGTTACCACTCTGTCAATGAGGATCTCTTTTTCCGCACGAAGAATTTCGCAGAAGGAGTGATTGACCTTGCGCATCACGCCATCGCGATCGATGAAATAGTACCCATCCAGCGAGCGCTCGATGATGTCGCGAAAACGCATCTCGGATTCTTCCAGTTTGCGGGCGTTTTCGTGAAATTCGGTGATATCGCGCGACAGACCCAAAACTTGATCCACCCTGCCGCGCTGGTCGCGCAACGGTACCAGCCAGGTGCCGAGATGAAGCGTCTGATGCGGAAAGTGAGCCACATCCTCCACGTAGAGCGGTTGTCCTGTTTTAAAAACCTTATTAAGATTTTTTTCCTGATGGATTGAAGTTTGGCCTCTGAATAATTGATCCCGGTTTTTACCGATGATCTCCTGGGGATCCATTCTAAATTGCAGGGCAGAGAAGCGATTGACATAGACCACCTTGTCATTTCGGTCTATGATATAGATCATGTCATGGGCGGCTTCCGCCAAAGCGCGATAACGCGATTCGCTGTCGCGCAATGACTTTTCAAAGTTTTCCTGATCTGTAATATCCCGGAGTATCCCCAGATATGCTTTGGGTTTATGATTTTCATCATAGATTGTCGAAGCACTGATCTCAACCGTGAAATAAGAACCATCCCGGCGCCGGACCCTGCTTTGCATATGGGTGATGCGCCCCTGTTTGCGCACCAGCTTGACAGCCCTGGCCAAGGTTCGACTGGATGAAGGGGTCGGAAAATCGCGCGCTTCAACACCTGCCGCCATAAATTCTGCAGCGGACTGATAGCCAAAAATGGTCGCAAAAACATCATTGACTGAAAGAAATTTATTGTTTGTATCAATCAGGACAATGGCTTCCGGGGATGTGGCGATGATCTGCCGGTACAAGGCTTCGCTCTCGCGCAAGGCCGTTTCTGCCTTGCGGCGCTCGATAATTTCCTGATTTCTGGCGTGGAGAAGCCGGGCATTTTCAACTGCGACGCCAATCTGGTACCCTATGCTTTTCATGGCATCGTCCGAGAGCAGCTTAAGCATGCCTTCTCCCCGGCGTCCAAGGTTCATTGTTCCCAACGGTTTGTTCTTGCTAAAAATTGGAATGATCACAAATGTTGTTATTCCAACCTCTCGAACCGGTGGATAGGTATCTGTCAAATTGACATCTTCAACAAAAAAGACTGAATTCTCGGTAATGGCACGCCGGGTGAAGGAGCGATCCTGCGTGCGCGGCATCAAGCGCTCCGTTTCCGCCCTGGTAAAACCGCGATAGTGCGCGCATTTCAATGCGGTCTCTGACGACTCGTCGATCAGGAATATGAGCGCAGCATTGGAGCCAATGGACTTCATAACCGATTGGAGGGTTGATCTCAGGATGGTATCCAGATCGAGGGATTCGCTGGTCTGGGCCGCGATCTGATTGAGAATGGCCAGTTCCTCCGCCTTGCGCAATAAATCATCCTGAATCCGCCGCAACTCCGTCATGTCCACCCAACTGCTGACCACAACGGGCGTTTCCTCGATAAGCGTCCGGTGACAATAGACATCGATCACTTTTCTCCCGTGGGACGCCTCTTCAATGGAGTACTCGAAATGACTCGAATCACAGTTACTTTTCAGACAGCCGCGCAGCATGCGCCATAATCCTGCAATCTGCTTGTTACCTTTCAATGCGCCCGATGGACCTTTCTGGCCTTTCCTCAACGGCTCTGCAAATATGCGTTCCGCGGCCGGGTTGGAGAATTGAATCCCGTTACGGCTGAAACTGACAATGGCGTGCGGCCACTGGTCTGCAAAAGCGGCAAAGGCTGGATCGTGACCGACAATCATGCCGGCCCCATCGGTGATACACACGGGTGCAGCGGCGGCCTGGTGCGCAGATTGATCGCTGGCGATGGTTTTTCTTTTTACGGGCACATGAGCCCCCTCACGTTTCGCATCAACAGGAAAGAATCAAGCTTGTATCGACTCATCAATAAATTTCCATAAATTCAGCAACAATAGCAAGGCATTTTATCGCGCCCCAAAAAGAAAACGCCCAGGCAGCATAAAAGTTGCCTGGGCGAAAACAAAGGTCGGGAATTTCCTCACGGCAAACGCAGCACAGCTGCAGCCGCCTCGACCAGCTTTTGTAAGGGTTCCCAATAAAGTCCGAGAATGAAAACCGGCACCACCATCACCACCACAACATACAGGCTGGGCCGGCTGATGGCGCGCGGCATTTTGGCCTGTTCGTCGCTCAGATACATCTCACGAATGATCTTGACATAATAGAACAAGGCCACCACGCTGTTGAGAATGGCGACCACAGCCAGAGCCGCATACCAGTTACTGCCTGTTTTCAAAGCCGCAGCGAAGAGATAAAATTTGCCGATGAAACCGGCCAGGGGTGGCAAGCCCGCCAGCGAGAATAAAAACACCGCCAGTGCAAAGGCGGTCATGGGCGCGCGGTAGCCGAGGCCTCGAAATGCGGAGAGTTCTTCGCTGCCGCTGGCATCGATGATCATTTGCAGCACCGCAAAAGCGCCCATATTCATGAACAGATAAATGAGCAAATACAGCAACACAGCCTCGGAACCCGCCAGAGAGAGCACCACGACGCCCATCAGGACATATCCAGCCTGCGCAATCGATGAATAGGCCAGCAGCCGTTTCACATTGGTCTGCTGGATGGCGCTGAAATTTCCCAGCGTCATGGTGACAGCGGACATCAATCCCAGCACCATCAAAATCGAATTGGTCAAGGAAGGCGCCGCAGCGGGAAACAGTTCCGCCATGAAGCGCATGATCAGTGCGAATCCGGCCGCCTTGGGCGCCACGCTCAAAAATCCCGTGAACGGCGTCGGCGCCCCCTGATACACATCCGGACACCACATATGAAAGGGAACCGCAGCGATCTTGAAAGTAAAACCGGTGAAAACCATCATCAGGGCGATGAACATGGCAAAGAGCCCGATCTGTCCGGCCTGGACCATGATGCCCGCACTGCCCAAAGCCTGTGCAATGCCCGAATAACTGATCGTTCCGGTCAGGCCAAACAGCAGCGACATGCCAAACACCATCACCGCCGAGGCGACGCTGCCATAGATGACATACTTGAGCGCCGCCTCATGAGAGGCCAGATCCAGGCGTTTAAAACCGGTGAGAATATAGGACGACATGCTGACCATCTCGATGGCGAGATAGGTGAAGAGCAGATTCTTGGAAGCCGCCATCAGCGACAGGCCGATGCACAGCGTCATCAATATAGCGGTATATTCGCTGAAGCGGTTTTGCGCCACCTCCAGGGAGTGCGAGGCCATAAAGATGGCCAGGGCCGTGGCCAGCGCGCTGAAGATGAACATGAAACGGGTGAAACCATCAAAATAAAAAATGGAATAGATATCCCCTTCCGCGGGTGAAAGCCAGGCGATGAGAACCGCCACGGCCAGTATCACCAGCGCGGTGATCACGGTACCTGAAGAACGCGAGGATCCCGATGGCCGCAGCATGCGGCCCAGCAATACCGCCAGGACACCTGCTGCCAGCACGAAATAGGGATAGAGTAAAGCGAGTTTTCCGCTCGGCATGGTAACGTTCTCCCTAACCTTTAAAGACCTGTACAATCGACATGAGCGTCTTGTTGATGAGGTTCAACAGCGGCATCGGATAAATGCCGACCACCACAATGAGAACCGCCAGCGGATAAAGTGTGACCCGTTCCCGCCAGGTCAAATCGGACAAGCCCGCATACTTTTCATTCAACTTGCCCAGGAACATGCGCTGCAAAGCGTAGAGATAATACGCAGCGGTGATGATGATGGCCAGCCCTGAAATGATGGTGAGAACGCGATAAACCGGGAAGGCGCCGGTGAAAACCAGAAATTCGCTGATAAATCCCGCCAGGGCGGGTAAGCCCAGCGAGGCCATGAAGGCGAGTCCAGTCAGACCGGTGTATTCCGGCATCTGATTGGCCAGACCGCCAAAGCCGTCGATCTCACGATGATGGGCGCGATCATAGATGACGCCCGCGATGAGGAAGAGCATCGGGCTGATCAGTCCGTGGGTCCACATCTGGAACACCGCGCCGGTCATGCCCTGATCCGTGAAGGCGGCAATGCCGAGGAGGACAAATCCCATGTGACTGACCGACGAGTAGGCGATCATCTTCTTGAGATCTTTTTGCGCCAGACAGACGAACGCGGCATAGACGATGCTGATGGCGCCAAAGAGCGCCACCCCCGGCGCGGCCCACTTGGCCGCTTCGGGGAATATCCCGTAATTGATTCTGAGAATGCCATACCCTCCCATCTTCAACAGCACGCCCGCCAGGATGACGGAGATGGGCGTTGGCGCCTCGACATGGGCATCGGGCAACCAGGTGTGAAAGGGCACCATCGGTATTTTGATGGCGAATCCGATGAACAGCGCGATGAAGAGCAGCTTGCTGAACTCAAAACCCAGCAGCGGCGCCTTGGCGGCGAAATCATTTTCCGTGATCAACTTGACGATGTTGAAGGTGTGATTCACCGGTGTGCCATCGACCAGCGTCGCCGGATTGGAGTTGTAATACATGGCGATGATGGCCAGCAGCATCAGCAAGGATCCAAACAGGGTGTAGAGAAAGAACTTGATGGCCGCGTACTCTTTGCGCGGACCGCCCCAGATGCCGATGAGAAAGTACATCGGCAGCAGCATCACTTCCCAAAAAACGTAGAAGAGGAAGAAATCGAGCGCGCAGAACGTGCCCAGCATGCCGGTCTCCAGCAGCAGAAACAGGGCGAAATAGCCGCGCACGTACTTGGTAATGCCCCAGGAGGCGATGCTGGCGATGAAGGCGATCAGCACGGTGAGGAGCACCATGAGGATCGACAATCCATCCACGCCCACATAGTACTCGATGGCAAACGAGGGGATCCAGACAAAATGATGCTCGAATTGCATCGAAGTGTTGTTGGGATCGAAATTCATCACCAGATAGAGCCCCAAAAGAAGGGGGATGGCGGTTATGGCGGTGGCCAGCCAGCGCACCCACTGCGTCTTGTCCTTTGGCATGGCCAGCACAAAGGGAATACCGATTAACGGCGCAAAAATCATCCAGGTCAAAAGTGTAGATTGATTCATAAGGAGAGCTCCATCAGCTAAAAATTACGAATCGAATGAGGATCAGAACGAGTCCACCACCCAGCAAAACATAGAGATAGGTCTGTATGCGGCCGGTCTGCACCTTGCGCAGCGCCTGTCCGCAATAGCCCGTCAGGCTGGCCAGACCGTTGACAGCGCCATCAATGACTTTATTGTCATGCCAGCCATTCAGCTTGCTGAACTGATGGGTTACGAACGCAGAGAGATTGACCAGGCCATCGACCACGGTGCGATCGAACCAGTCGCACAGATTGGAAAAAATCATGGTGCCGCGAATGAACGTGGCCTGATAGAATTCATCCACATAATACTTGTTGTAGACAACGCGGTGGAGAGCCGGATATTTTTGTATGAATTGCGCCGGCACTTTGGAGCGGGCATCCTTGTAGAGCGTATAGGCGATGGCGAAACCGGTGAACGCAATGACCACGGAGAGTGCCATCAATCCCCACTCCAGGCCGTGGCTGTAGTGATGCCAGTGCAGATAGGGTTGCGCGGTCTCAAAAACCGGCTCCAGCCAGTGTTCGAGGAAATTGGGCAAATGCCATAGTTTCGGCAAGCCGATGACCCCCCCGATGATCGAGAGCACGCCGAGGGTCTTTAGCACCGAGGTGATGGATTTGGGCGACTCGTGGAGATGATGCGCCGTATCCGCGGAACCGCGGAATTTGCCAGTGAAAGTCATAAAGTAACTGCGGAACATATAAAAAGCCGTGAGCAGGGCCGCGCCCGCGCCGATCGCCCAGAAAACCTGCCCGGGGATCAGCGTATTGGCATTGGCAAAATTCAGCCACAGGATTTCGTCCTTGGAGAAAAACCCGGACATGAAGGGAAATCCGGCGATGGCAAAACAGGCGGCGAGATAGGTCCATTTGGTGGTGGGCATATACTGCCCCAATCCCCCCATGTTGCGCATGTCCTGGGGATCGTCATGATGGTTGTTGCTCTTGTGATAGGCGTGATGCATGGCATGGATCACGCTGCCGGAACCGAGGAAGAGACAGGCCTTGAAAAAGGCATGGGTGAGGAGATGGAAAATGCCCACCCAGTAGGCGCCAATGCCGACACCCATGAACATATAGCCCAGCTGACTGACGGTCGAGTACGCGAGCACTTTTTTGATGTCCGTCTGGAACAAACCGATGGTGGCGGCAAACAAGGCGGTCAGGGCGCCGACACCGGCCACAACGGTCATGACCACCGGCGACATCGCAAATAGAAAGTTGAGCCGGGCGACCATATAGACACCGGCCGTGACCATGGTGGCCGCATGGATGAGGGCCGAGACCGGCGTCGGACCAGCCATGGCGTCGGGCAGCCACACATAGAGCGGGATTTGTGCGCTCTTGGCGGTGGCGCCCCAGAAAAAGAGCAGACAAATGAAGGTCGGCGCCGCGATACCAAAGATCTGTTCGTTAAGAAGCAGCGGCGCGATCAATTTGATTTCCCGGAAAACCAGGGTGAGATTTTCGGGGCGCTGCAGGGCATATCCGGATGCATTCCAGCCGCCGCCCAATGCCCAAAGCAGTGCGAACATGCCGATGATGAAACCAAAATCGCCGACGCGGTTGGTGATGAAGGCTTTCATGCCCGCGCCGGCATTCTTGAGATCGCGGTACCAGAATGAAATGAGCAGATAGGAACACAACCCCACGCCTTCCCAGCCGACGAACATCAAGACAAAATTATCGCCAAGAATAAGCGTGAGCATGGAAAACATGAACAGATTCATATAGGCGAAGAAACGCCAATAGCTGTCATCCTTGTGCATGTATCCCACGCTGTAGATGTGGATCAACGTGCCGACAAAAGTGATCATCAGGGTCATGGCGCCGGAGAGGGGATCGAACCAGAACGCCAACGGCAGGTTGAAATCGCCGATGCGAATCCAGTCGTAAAGGTGGTTGAGCATCTGGCGCTGTTCCGGGGCCAGGGCGGTCATCTGCAGAAAATAATAGGCAGCGATCACAAATGACAGGGCGGGCATGAGAATGGCCACGACGTGGATGGGTTTCTCACCATAGCGGCGATGGATTTTCAATCCAAAAGCGCCGTTAATGAACGCGCCGAGCAGGGGCAAAACGGGAATCAGCCATAACAAGTGCGCTTGAGCAAATGGCTCCATCAGGGCTACTCCTTCAGGTTAACCGTCAAGTTGACGTCAATATGCTTCATGGATCGAAAGATGGCCAGGACGATGGCCATGGCGATGGCGGCCTCCGCCGCGGCCAGGACCATGACGAACAGGGCGAATACATGGCCGGAGAGATCGCTCTCGACGAACCGCGCAAAAGCAATCAGGTTGATATTGGCGGCGTTCAACATCAGTTCGATGCCCAGCAGCAAGCCGATGGCGTTGCGGCGGGAGAGAATGCAAACCAATCCAAGCGAAAATAGCAGTGCAGCCACCACCAGAAAATGCGGCAATCCAAGGGTCAGCGTCATCGCGATTCCTCCTTTCCGCTCTCCTTGATCTCTTTGCGCACCAGCATCACCGCGCCGATCATGGCGGCCAGCAGCAGGAGCGACAGAAATTCGAACGGGATCAGGTAAGTATCGAGCAGGGCATTTCCCAGCGAATGGACAGTCGCAACGGGTGCATCCGGCCGCAAGCGCCAAGGGAAATAAAGCGCGATGGTGATCAGCATCGCGGCCGAAATCAGACCCATCAGGGTCGCCGGTATCACCATTTGCCGTGGATTGGTGGAATGGGCTTGCGCGATGCCGCGCGTCAGCATGATGGCAAAGAGGATCACCACCAGAACGCCGCCGACATAGATTAAAATCTGGGCGGCGCCGATAAAATTGGCCTGTGCGAGAAAATAGAGACCGGCCACGCCGGCAAAAGCGCCCAGCAGCGAAAAACCGGCACGGACGATGTTCCGCGAATAGGCAACGATGGCGCCGCACCCCAGGATGAGCGCAGCGAGGATGACAAAAACGATATCCGGGAATGTGATGTTCATCGCCCCTCCTGTTTGGATGTCTGTTTTTTCCAGCGCACCGCTCCACGCACTTCATCGGGTTGTAACGGTGCAGGAGCATCCCATTGTTTTTTCAAACGGCAATAGGGTTCGTTCTGCGGCACGCCCGGCGGTTCCTCTTCTTTTGAAACCTTGTAAGCGGGTATCTTGTCGCCAGGCTGGACATAGCGCATCACCAGATTGATGACGTCCGAGGTGACCGCATCAAACTCGGTGCTGTGACGAATGGCGCCGGTCGGACACACTTCTGTGCACAGCCCGCACACCATGCAGCGCGCCACATCAATATCGAACCGCGTCAGATAGTTCTTGCGGGTCTCCGGATCGCGTTCGCTCTCGATATAGATCGTATCCAGCGGACACCGTTTCATGCAAGCCATGCACACGGTGCAGATGCCGGTGTCGACCTCGAGGATGCCGCGAAACGTGGGCGGCAGCATCTCCGGCAGCGGCTTTTCAATCCGGTCCGGATACTGGATGGTGATGGGCTTGCGCACCATGTAGGAGAGCGTCACCGCCAATCCCTCGAAAATCGATGTGGAGGCATTTTTGATATTTTTGAAATATTGCTTCAGCATGTTTTTCCGTCCAGTTTATAACCAATTTTCCAAAGAGATGCGATCTTTCAGGGCATGAATGTTATACCAGGCCCGTCCTATCAAACCCGCGACAATGGCAAATCCGATGAGTGTCATGATGCCCTGCACGGAGAGATGAAACCACGCCCAGGCGCCTTCGCGCGGCAGCACCAGGAAAATCGCGGAGCCCAGCAGCGTCACAAAACCCATGGGCACCAGATACTTCCAGCACATGATCATCAGTTGATCGACGCGCAGCCGCGGCAGGGTCCAGCGAATCTGAATGACCAGGAAAACGAGTGCGGAGGTCTTGATGAAAAACATCGCAACGCTGAGCAGCACCCAGAACCATTTCCCCAGGCTGGTCGCCGCTGCGATGGTGGCACCCAGATCGGTGATGCCGGGAATCTGCCAGCCGCCCAGGAACAGCGTTGTCAGCAGCGCCGAGATAACCCAGACGTTGGCCCATTCCGTGAAGAGGAAAAACAGAAAGCGCATGCCGGTATACTCGGTCAGATAACCGGCCACCAGTTCGCTTTCCGCTTCCGGCAAATCGAAAGGCGTGCGGTTGCCCTCCGCGAGGATGGAGGCGAAAAAGATGAAAAAAGCGACAAAGGTGAAGGGATTGCGAAAGATGAACCAGTGCCACGGCCAGCCGCCCTGGGCCACGACCAGTTCATGCATATTCAGCGTGCCGGCGAGCACCACGACGGTGAGAATGGCCAGGCCGCCGGGAATTTCATAGGAGATGATTTGCGCGGCGCTGCGCACGCCGCCGATCAGCGACCATTTGTTGTTGCTTGACCAACCCGCCATGAGAATGCCGATGACCACCAGGGAGGTGATGGCGGTGATGTAAAAAATGCCAATATCGATGTTGGAGGCGGCAATGCCGTAGCCAAACGGCAGGGCGGCGAAAGCCGCAAAACCGCCGGGGAAGACGAGATAGGGCGCCAGGCGGAACAGCACCGGATCTGTGGCCTTGGGGATGACATCCTCTTTGAGGAAGCACTTCAGGCCGTCCGCGAGCCATTGCAGGCCGCCGAATGGTCCGACGCGGTTCGGGCCGATGCGCGATTGCATGCGTCCGGCGATGCGGCGTTCAACCCAGGAGGTGAAACCGGCGAAGGTCGCCATGAAAACCAGCACGCCCGCGGTGATCACCACTACCCACAGCACAAGCGCCAGGGTGGTCATCCAGGGCGACAGGTTCCAGTTGGCGGTCAGGGAGTCGAAGAGATATTTCATACCATCCACTCGTTTATTCGTTGTTCCGCCTTCAGGCGGCATCAGTTCGTAGTTCCGCCTTCAGGCGGGTTCTTTCCAGCTGAAGCCGGTACTACGAACATTTGCTTTCCAAAATCTTAACTGGCCACGGTTCGTAGTTCCGCCTTCAGGCGGGTTCTTTCCGGCTGAAGCCGGTACTACAAACACTTGCTTTTCAAAATATTAACTGGCCATGGTTCGTAGTTCCGCCTTCAGGCGGCTCATTATCTATCCACTTCCGGCGCCACCACATCCAGGCTGCCGAAAAAGGCTGTCATATCGGCGACCATGAGACCCGGGCCGATTTCCGGCATGACCGACATGGCGCAGAAGGAGCTGGTGCGCACTTTGAGACGGTAGGGCTTGTCGGTGCCATCGCTGACGAGATAAAACCCCATCTCGCCGCGTACGCTTTCCACTTTGCTGTAGACTTCACCCTTGGGCGGCACAGGATTGCGCGCCACCTTGGCGAGATATTCGCCTTCGGGCAGTCCTTCGACAGCCTGGCGCACCAGACGCGCCGACTGGCGCATCTCATCGATGCGCACCATGTAACGGGCATAAGAGTCACCGCATTCACCCGGATAGTGACCACCGGTCACGACATCAAATGAGAATTCCGGATAGACGCTGTAGGGATAATCCCGGCGGACATCAAAGTCGACGCCGGAGGCGCGCAGGTTTGGGCCGCCCAGGCCGTAATGAATGGCGGTTTCTTTGGGAATGACGCCCACGTGCAACAAGCGCTGGACAAATATTTCATTGCCGGTGATCAGACGGTTGAATTCGGGAAGGAACCGTTCAAAACGGTCGAGAAATGCGAGAATTTCCTTGTCGAGACCCGGCATGTAATCCAGAGAGACACCGCCGAAGCGCATATAGTTGTAATTCAGCCGTGCACCGCAGATTTTTTCCATCATATCATTGACTTTTTCGCGCTCGCGTATGCCATGGAGGAACGGCGTGAAAGCGCCGAGGTCCATGGACATGGTGCCGCAGGCGATGAGATGGTTGATGATGCGGTTCAATTCGCAGGCGATGACGCGCATATATTGCGCGCGACGGGGGACTTCCACGCCCAGCAGCTTCTCCACCGCCATGCAATATCCCATATTGCCGAACATCGCGCCCAGGTAATCGATACGGTCGGTATAGGGGATAAATCCCGTGTACTGGGTGAGTTCGGCGATTTTTTCGATGCTGCGATGCAAAAAGCCGACATTGGGATCCACGGCTTCAATGACTTCGCCTTTGAGCTGGAGCCTGAGATTGATGACGCCATGGGTGGAGGGGTGCTGCGGCCCCATGTTGACGATGGTGGACTCATTATCGAGCGTCTCGACCGCCATTCTGCTCATAATTGCCATTCCTTTATTCAGTTGGTTCTGAGCCTGCAGCCGGTTCCGTGACCGGCTTGGGGGGCATGGTCTGATCCAAAATCCGGTGCGTATCGGGCCGGGTTGTCGGAAAGCCGCGGTAATCCGCTGCTTCCTGAAAATCCTTGCGCAGGGGATGGCCGATCCAATCGTCCGGCATCATGATGCGGCGCTGGTCCGGCGAACCGGTGAAATCGATGCCGAGCAGATCATAGACTTCGCGTTCAAACCAGTTGGCATTGCCATAGAGATGCGCAAGCGTTGGGACCCGGGGTTCCTGACGCGGCGTCAGCGTTTTGACCATGATTTCGTCTTTATTGTCGAGATTGCGAAGCTGGTAGATGACCCCGAGGTATTCGCCAAAATCAGCACCGGAGAGGCAAGCGAGATAATTAAACGCCAAATCATCCTTTAAAAACCGGATCACCTCCGCAGCCTGGCCGGCCGGGATGAGCATCCAGGGGTCGCCGGCATCGCCCTGCTGTACTTCCAGCGCCAGTTTGGGGAATTGACGCTGACAAGCTGATAAAATGTCGTTGGTTGTCATCGGGCTAATTTCTCCGAATCGATCTTCATGCGTTGCGCCCAGTGGTCTTTTTCCATGCGTTTCTGGATGGTCATAAGGGCTTCATTCAGCGCTTCCGGTCGCGGCGCACAACCCGGCAAATAGACATCAACCGGAATAATTTTATCGACGCCCTTGATCACCGAATAACCGCGTTGAAAGAGTCCGCCACAATTGGCACAGGAGCCCATGGCCAGCACATATTTCGGTTCCGGCATCTGATCGTAGAGTCTGCGCACAGCTTCCGCCATTTTGTAGGTGATGGAACCGGCGATCAGCAACAGATCGGCCTGCCGGGGCGTGGCGCGGAAAACCATGCCGAAGCGGTCCAGGTCGGTGCGCGGTCCTCCGGTCTGCATCAGCTCGATGCCGCAGCAGGCCGTGGCGAAGAGCAGATACCACAGCGAATTCTTGCGCGGCCAGTTGATCAGATCATCCAGTTTGGTGGGAACGGCCATGCCGCCTTCCCATACGATTTCATTCATGTGCGACTTCCTCCCTCTTCGGGTCCTTCCAATTTTTTGATCCATTCCAGATCACCGCGATTCCACAGGAATGCAAAACCGGCCACAAGAATGGCGAGGAATAAAACAACTTCGATCAAAGCCATCCAGCCGCGGCCTTGTTCCACCCATTGACGCATGACGGTGATCACCGGAAACGTGACGACCAGTTCCACGTCAAAAATGAGAAAGACCAGGGCCAACATGTAAAAGCGCGGATTAAAGTTATACCAACCCTGACCAATGGGTTCCTCGCCGCATTCGTAGGTTTCGTTGCGCACGCCCCCCATGCGCCGCGGCCGGATCAATGCCCCTAAACCCAGAGCGATCAGGACGAAAGCGGCGCCGAGTGCCAGGAACATGAATACCATGCTGAATTCGAAAAGCAACGTGATGACCTCCAGTTAGGACACCAGCTGATGAATTATTTTACAATTTGCAGAATTAGTGAGGAAAAAATTTCCGCAAAGTTTACCCATAAATTCAACATATAGCAAGCGGAAAAATCGAGATGTTCTACAGTGGCAGTATTTTGCAGAATTATGCGGCAGGGTATACGCGGTAAAACACAATTGCCCAGAAATTCCTTTCTCTGGCCGGTACCAATTATCGTAAACAACTCGCGCCAAGGCGCAGAGGGAAAAATCCGATCGCCCAGGGAATCCCTTCCCTGGACGGAACCAATAACGTCGGGCCTCTGCCCGAAATTCCCGATCAACACGCGGGGCAGGATGCCCCGCAGCAGTATCCTTCCGTCCGGGGAAGCATCCCCGGATGATCATAGGTTCGCGACACGCCAGGACGCCAAGGCGCGAAGGTAAAAAGTCGGACGGCTTTTTTTCAGCACCTCTGCGTCTGCGGGAGAAAACAGGATGATGCATTATCGTCACTTCAGCAGCGTCATCGCCCTGGTCTCCTGAAACTCCGCGCAACGCAGCGTATAATAATAAATCCCGCCCGCCACTGGCAGACCGTGGTCATCGCATCCATCCCAGCGCACCACATGCTCCCCGGCAGCAGCAAAATTCTGCACCAGCGAACGCACGGTCTGTCCCATGGCATTGATAATTGCCAACTGCACCGGGCCGGGCTGCTGCAGTTGATAGGTGATCACCGTTGTGGCGTTGAACGGATTCGGGTAATTCTGATCCAGCTTCCACTGCAGTGGTTGCGCCCAGCTGACCTGCTGTTCCGGCAAATAGGCATAATGGCCGTCGAGATCGATCTGCTTCAGTCGATACGCATAATCGCCCACCGTGACATCCTGATCCAGATACTGATAGGTGTGTTCTACGCTGGTGGAGTGATGGCCTTCGACAAAATTGATTTTGCTCCATGCACTTTCACCCGCACCCGAATTTGCCGCTTTACGCTCCACATCGAAGCCGTAGTTTTCCGTTTCCGAGGCCGTCACCCACTCGAGGTGAATGCCCTGGAAGTGGGCGGTGGCGGTAAAGGATACCAATTCAACCGGCAATTCCTGGGTGGTGAAAGAACGAATGGAGGACCAGGGGCCGGGCCCCGCTTCATTCAAGCCGCGCACATGCCAGAAATAGGTCGTCATATTTTCCAGGTTCGATGCGGTCACCCCCGCTCCCGTGGCACTCGAGGTGTGAAAAACCGGCGCCGGAAAATCGGCCGAGACATCCAACGCCACTTCATACGCCGACGCACCGTTGACACCTGCCCAACTCAGCGCCGGATTGACTGTTTCGCCCAAGGCGCCATCCAGCGGCCAGGAGAGCACAGGTGCATTAGCGGGACTCTGAATGGTGGTGAAGGACCAGACGTCGGACCAGGGACCATCCCCAGCTCCGTTGTGTCCGGCAACGCGCCAGTACCAGGTGCTGCCGCTGTTCAGCCCGGACACGGACTGTTCAGTTGCGGGTAAATTTGTAAAATTGTGTACAACCGGATCAAAATCGGATGTCAACGAGAGCTGCAAATGGTAGCTCGTTGCCAGCTGGTCATTTTGCCAGACCAGAACGGGATTCAGGGTGACATCTACCCAGCCGTTTTCAGGGCTGGACAATCGAATGGCCGCAGGCAGATCCGGCAGGGTCGTGAATTGAAAATAGGGCGACCAGACCCCTTCACCCTGGTAATTCTGGCCGCGCACGCGCCAGTAATAGGTCGTGCTCCGCACCAGGCTGTTGACCGGCCAGAAATTCAAAACATTGTCGGCCTTGTCCATGATGAGATTGTTAAAATCCGGATCAGTGGACACCTGTATATCATAGCTCTCGGCGCCCGCGGATGCATCCCATGTCAGCAGCACAGAGAGAGGCGCGTCCAGAGCATGATCAGCCGGGGCCACCAGAACCGGTGCCTGCGGCGCAGTCAATCCAGCCGTGAAAGAGATCGTCTCCGCGGCTTCGCCAATATTGAAAAGATTCAAGCCCCCGGGCGTGCCATCCGCCAGCCAGGGAACCGGGTCCGTGCCATTATTGATGAGGTTCCGTCCGCTGCCTTGACTGAAATGGGCCGTGGACAAGGAGCCGTTGGTGCTCAGCGTTCCACCGGGACGGTAAATGTAAACCTCCTCGGGGATGGCTGTGCTCCCCTGAATGCCGGGATTGCGGCGATCGATGCGGTAGACCAGCATCCCTTCACCGGGCACAGTGGCATCGAATGTTCCGGTTTGTTTTTTGCGGTACTCGACCACATAAAATTGCGCGCCGCCGGGATCTTCCGGGCTCAATATTTTATAACAGTTACCCAGCGGGGATGTCAACGGGTTGAGCGCATAGCCGCCATTGGCGGCGATTTCCGGTATGGCATCAATCCAGCCGCCGTAACGCCACTTGGTATAGGCGCCTGGATGTTGCGGTGGAGCAGTCGGACTGGCCATGATGTCCCACGCGCCCACCGGACTGAGGCCATCGCTGGCGTAATGATAGAGATCGGGAAACCCGACGCTGTGCAGCATTTCATGCGCCAGGACATGGGTGCTGCCATTGCTGAGAAAGGATTGAATCTGAAAATTGTACGGCACGACCTGGGCACCATTTAGATAGACGGTATACATGTAAAGGGACCAGGCATGCGGCCACAACAGGGTATTCCAGGCCGTCGGCGTTCCGGAGATGATAAAGACCATATTATCGACCTGGCCGTCGTCATCGCCATCCAGATCGAGATCGCCAGGGATTTGCGCCTTTACAGCGAGAAGGGCATCCCGGATCAGCGTCTGTTCGCGCTGATCGCGCTCCGCGCTGTCAGAATACCCCAGGGGATCGAGCGCGATGGGCATGAAATAGCCGCGTGGGTGGCTGTCCTGAAAAGAGACCACATTGACACCCGGGAGTGGATAAAAATAGGATTGCACCAGCAGCCGATTGTAAGAGACTTCCTGAAAGTAATTCCGCAGTGAATTTACACCGGGGATATCACTGTTGAACGAGGTCTCGTAGACCGAGATGGGCGTGGTAAATTCCGCCTCGTCGCTGAAACGGATGAAAATGACTATGTTCTGCAATACACCCGTTTTCGGAGCCAGCTGCCGCTCCGGGGGAAAAAAGGCGCGCGGCTTGCTGATAAATTGCTGCCGCATCTCTTCCCATCTTTGCGGGGCCATTTTAAAATCCTTGTTCAGGCTGGCCCGCGCAGGAACAGCCTCGCCAACCCGAAGATGTGTCGGGACCGGTACGCCATCCACCACGGTCGCATAGACGTAAAATCCGCTTGATGGATCCCGCATGATGGGATAGCCATCCCGGTCATGCGCCCAATTGAAAAACTCGTCCCCACTCACATAACAGGATAGTACCGTCCCGTCAGGTTGGCGAAACGCAACGGGTACATCACGCAAATACGCCGCCTGTGCCTCACTGACAGGGAAACAGACGAGCACGACCAATAAACCTGCCCCAATAAGAATAAATTTACCTGATACATTCATGGTTTTTCCGCCTTCCCACACACAGCCCCGTTGATCATAATGTGGCATGACACACCCATAGTCATCGTTTTCTTTGATTTATTATTTCACAATGACCATTTTATGCCACACTTTTTTGCCTGCCATCTTTTTTATTGATTGTTTTTATTATTTTTATATATTACACTGTGATGTGGTTATGCAAGAGTTATACCAAAACGGGAAAAGAGGAATCATGTCTGATTTTACACATGCCATTCTGCGCAAACCAGGCAGCAATTTTCACCTCGGACTGACGACGTCGACACTCGGTGCGCCTGACTTCGAACTTTTGTTGCGGCAGCATGAAGCCTATGCAGCCGCTTTGACTGGGCTCGGCTTGAATGTGACGATCCTCCCAGCGCTGGATATTTATCCGGATGCTTATTTTGTTGAGGATGCTGCGGTCATCGTTCCCGAGCGGGCGGTGATCTCACGTCCAGGTGCAGCGACGCGGGATGGCGAGCAATTGGCTATGGCGACCGTTTTGTATGACCTCCGGCCTTTACGTTTTATCCTTAAACCCGGAACCCTCGATGGCGGTGATGTGCTCATTTTCGATCGCAATGTGTTCATCGGTTTGTCGCAGCGGACCAATGAGGAAGGCGCGCAGCAGCTCGCGGATATTTTGCAGCCGTCGGGGTATGCGTGCCAAACGATGGATGTGGAGGCGGGACTGCATCTAAAATCGAGCATCGCGTATGTCGGCCAGTCCACCCTGCTGCTCACAGAGGAGCTGGCGCAAAAGTCCTGTTTTGCGCCTTTCAAAAAACTGGTGCTCGATGCGGATGAAAGCTACGCGGGAAATGTTCTGCTCATCAACGGACATCTACTCATCCCGCGTGGATTTCCCAAGACGCGAAATAAATTGCAGTCCCTTGGCCAGCCCATCATCGAACTGGACATGAGCGAGGCGCGCAAAATGGACGGCGGGCTCTCTTGTCTGTCGCTGCGATTTTGAAAGCGAGCGGGGTAACAACTTATGAAACACTCTGATGACAAATCAAGTAAGACCGTCTATTCAACCACCACCGGCCGGATGTGCCCCAGTTGCGGTAAAAGCATGGCCGAGTGCATTTGCAAAAAATCCTCACCGTCTCTCAAAGGAGATGGCATCGTGCGCGTGGGACGGGAGACCAAGGGCCGCAAGGGCAAAGGAGTGACGGTGGTGACGGGGCTAAGCTTGCCCGCCGCGGCGGTTGAGGATTTGGCCAAATCGCTGAAACAGAAATGCGGCGCAGGCGGCACCATCAAGGACGGCGTTATCGAAATCCAGGGTGACCATCGCGATGCCATTGTGGCGGAGCTGATCAAGCAGGGATTCAAGGCGAAAAAAGCGGGGGGATGAGTCAAAACGGCAAATTGTCCCGCGCAGCATAAAAGATCCTTACAAGGATGACATCGGGGGGTATTTTTGCCATTCTGTCATGAAAGCATCTTGCAGGCCTTGCAGAACCGTCTGACCAGTCGGGAGTCGTATCCTTTGGTGGAGGCTTCTACTCCAGTCACTGCGGTCATAATGATGCCACCTCAGGTCGACGAGGCGCATCGGCCCACAGAACCGTCCTTTCCAAAACAAAGCTATCCGGACTTTTCAACCCGCCCTGCCAGCCCGTTCGTCGATCGCCGATGTACCTCACGGATGCAGCAAAATCTTGCCTTTGGCCTGGCGGCTCTCGAGATGGCGGTGTGCGGAAGCCGCGGCTGAAAGCGGGAAAATCCGGTCGATGGTTATTTTCAGCTGACCGCGTTCCACCCAGCCGAACAATTCGCGCGTGCGCCCCTCGATCTCTGCGGCTGTGCTGGCATAATGGGCCAGTATCGGCCGGGTTAAATAGAGCGAGCCGCCGGAGGCGAGGTGCGCCGGATCCAGCGGCGCCACCACCCCGCTCGCTTGACCGAACAGCGCCAGATAACCGCGCGGCCGCAGGCATGCCATGCTCCCCTGAACCGTGGCTTTGCCGACCGAATCGTAGACCACATCCACGCCGGCCCCTCCGGTCATGTTTTTAACCTGTTGCGGCCAGTCCTCATTTTTATAGATGATGACGTCATCGGCGCCGCTGGCGCGCGCGATCTCTTCCTTTTCGGGACTGCCCACCGATGCGATCATCCGTGCGCCGCAGAGCTTGCCGATCTGCAGGATCAACTGCCCCGTGGCCCCGGCCGCAGCCTGAACCAGCGCCACATGACCCGGCGCGAGCCGGAAGGTGTCGTGCGTCAGATAGTGGGCGGTCATGCCCTGCAGCATGGTCGCAGCCGCGACATCCATGGGAATGCCAACCGGAAGCCGTACCAGTTTCCAGGCCGGTACCACGGCATATTCGGCATAGGACCCCATCTGCATGGCCCAGGCGACGCGGTCGCCGGGCTTGTGCTGCTGCACGCCTTCTCCCACTTTTTCAACCAGCCCCGCGCCCTCCTGTCCGGGCGTGAAGGGCAGCGGCACCTTGTAAACGCCGGTGCGGTGATAAATATCGATGAAATTGACTCCAACGGATTCCAACCGGATCAAGGCTTCACCGGGACCCGGCTGCGGCACGGCGACTGGACGTTCGACCAGCACGTCCGCGGCGCCGAGCGCTTCAACGCGAATGGCACGCATGTTCATGATGCAATCCTCTATTTAATGGCCTGGATGACAAAATTGATGAAAAACAACGCAGTGACTATATACATCAGCGGATGCACCTCTCTGCCTCTGCCGCGCACCAGCATCGCCAGCACATAAAAGATGAATCCAGCCGCGACGCCATTGGAAATGCTGTAGGTGAAGGGCATCATCACCACGGTGAAAAAGGCAGCTGCCGCCTCTTCAAAATTATCCCACCCAATCCGGGCAATACTCTCCATCATCAGAATGCCGACCACGATCAATGCCGCAGCCGTGGCCGCCGCTGGGATCATCAACGCAAAGGGCGCGATAAAAAGCGACAGCAAAAAGAACATGGAAGTGAACACCGAGGTGAGGCCGGTGCGCCCGCCCACGCTGATGCCCGCCGCACTTTCGACATAGCTGGTGACATTACTGGTGCCGAGCAAAGCGCCCATGGAGGTGGCAATGCCGTCGGCAAACAAAGCCCGGTCCATTTTGCTTTTTATGCCGCGGCTGAACTGCGGCTTCCCCGTCCCCTCTTCCTCGAGAATGCCGACCTTGCGTCCGGCGCCAATGAAGGTGCCGACGGTATCAAAGATATCCGCCAGACTGAACGCGAGTATCAGGGTGAGCGCCGAAAAAAACTGGCCAGGTTGGCCGAACAAGCCGGAAAAATCCAGTTTGAACAGTGTTGGCTCGATCGAAGGCGGGAGAAAATCCTGCCAGCGCAGCGAAGGCCAATGAACGACGCCGATCATCCATCCCAGCAACGTGGTGAAGATGATCCCCAGGAGAATGGCGCCGTGCACGCGTAAAAGCATTAACACGACCGTGACCAGCAAACCCGCAAATGCAAGAATGGACATGGGGTCGGAAAATTTAGCCAGGCTGGGGATCACATCCCTGGCCACAGCCTGAACGACCCGGCCATCCTCAACCGTCGCAACCACCACATTGGCGCCCTCCACGACAAAATCGAGGAAATGGGCGTTCTTGAATCCGATATAGGCGATGAAAAGTCCGATGCCCCCGCCGATGGCATATTGCAGCGACAGCGGAATCGCACGGATCAGCATCTTGCGGACATTCGTGACCACAATGATGAAATTGATGACACCGCACAAAAAAACCAGGGCCAGCGCCTGTTGCCAGGGAATGCCCATGCCGATAACAACCGTGATGGCGAAAAAAGCATTCAATCCCATGCCCGGCGCCTGCGCAAAAGGCACATTGGCATAGAGCCCCATGATCAAGGTCGCGATCACCGCGGATAGAATCGTAGCCACGAAGACAGCGCCGTGATCCATTCCGGATAGAACCAATATAGCCGGATTCACAAAAATGATATAGGCCATGGTGATGTACGTCGTCAATCCAGCCAGAAATTCGGTGTAAATGGTGCTGCCTTCCTGCTGCAGGTTGAAAAAACGATAAATCCATGCTTTCATCGTTTCACCTCCCGGACACGCTCATTCCAGCACCAGGGTGACCAGTGCGAATGGCTTGAGCTCAACATTCAGGTTCTTGTCAAAAAGGAAAGCTTCTTTTTTCGTCTCGAGTGGATTGGTCAAATACGCCTTTTTAAATCGGGACAACAGGGGTCCGCTGATCTTGACCCGCCGGGATTCATCGGTCAGAGCGGTCAGACGCAACACCATGCCGTTGCCGTCCCGAGCCGGCTTCACAGTCTGCAAAATCACATCCTTGCCGTCGCAGCGCAACAGACTGGTGCTCTGAATCCCTTTTTCCTTGCTGTTCCAGGACGGCTGCACAGACGTTAATGGAACCTGAAGCGAACGCGTCCTCTGAAGCGCACCCTGCAGGTCGCCGGGCGCGGCGGTGAAGATCAGGGTGAAGGCAAAATCAAAGGGTGTCACTTCAGCGCCCTGGCGTGTTCTCTGGCGCACGTGCAGTACCAGTTCATCATCGCTGAGGGTGCACCACACCGGAGCGCCCACGGCCAGCAAAAGAGCACCGGCATCCGCTGTGCCGCCCTGAAAAGCCTCCTCGATAAAAAACAGCCGCTTCTCCCCGTGGGCGAGTTCCATCTTTTCAATGCCAAAACAGGATCCGTGCCAGGCGGAGATGAACGGCCGGAGCAGCGGAATGGTCACATCCAATCCCTCAACTGCGCCCTGCCATTCGCCGGAAAGATGGATATCCACATGCGGCGCGTCCGCTGTCAACCGGACCTCCTGGACCAACCTGGCCGCTTCGGAAGTCCGCACATGCTGCACCGCAGCACGCAGTGGACCTGGTTCCACGATGCTGATCGATTCCACCCGTTCCGGCGACAAGCGGGGGTTCGTCGTCGAACCGTTCGCGACAGCTACGATTTTTAACGCCTCTCTCCCGCCGGGCAGGAGTGACAGCTGCCGGCTTTTATCCAGGACCGTTCGCAGCTGGCCGTTGCCCGGATTGATCTCGATCTTCAGGGAATCGTTCTCGATCACCATTTCTGAAACGTTAATCCCGGATACAGGGGGTTTGGACTTGCCAGACTTAAGCCAAAACGTGGTATATCCCAGCGAAGGTACCGCTTCTGCTGTAAAAATAATTTGATCGCCAGATCGCTGAAAATCCATACTATGATTTGCAGAATCAGCAATCACATCAAAGGCGGGAAATTGACGTGCATTTAATGAAACCAGTGCGGTTCTTGTCCATGGCAGGGTGTTCACCACCAGCAGCGGTGTGCCCTTGCCTCTGGCCGGATGGGTAGAGGCTATTTTTGCGAGGGCGGCTGTCACGATTGGTTCAAGCAGCGAATCGAGTTGCAGGGTTGGCGGCGCAGTGCCGTGCATCTCATCAAAAAGGGAAATCCAGGCCTGCTGCAGGGTTGCATCAACCGGCAGATCCGCCATGATGCAGAGCGTTTCGGCATCCCGCAACCGTTTTTGCTGATGGGAAATCAGGGCATTCCCCGTCTGTCCAGGGGTCGATGGGGGTTGAAGCGCTCCATGAAAAACAGGCCTTTGAACGGTTTGTGCGGCTGTTTTGCCTGGTCGGCGGATAGTGGCGAGGAATCCGCTCCAGCTGTCAAATTTGACGGCCGGAAAAGCGAGGAGATTGATCATCTTGTCCAGTTTTTGCAGCGTCGAATCCACAGGCCCCCTGGAGAGAGAGAACGTGAGTGGAAAATGGCGAATACCTTGTCGTTGTGCATTACGAATCGTTCCCGCGATATCGTGCAAAGGAGGTAAATTATCCTCTGCCCGGATGGTGATGAGATCGAGTCTGGAATAGTCTGCGGCTTTCCAGGTGGAGAGGGTTTTGCCGCTGTCGGCGATAGAATGAATCCATCCGGCATAAGAATCGGATGAGATGAGCGCAGGGAGAAAAGCCGGGGCGGTGGAACTCTTGCCCAAGACGGCTTTCGTGCCCAGTTGCTGCTGGAGATAATCCATGGAAAAGGCGAACTGGCGGAGGAGATCATCCCCGCCCTCTTCCGGTGCCAGATCAGCGCCCCAGGGCGCGCCGATCCATTCAAGCCGCCGTTCCCTGGCCCAGCCTCTGAGCAGGTCGAACACCTCGGGATCACCATTCTGCAGTCTTCTCAGCAGAAACAGGTCATCCTGCGCCAGTTTTATCTGGGGGAACTGATCGAGTATCTGCAAAATACGCTGCAAGCTGTTCGAGGAGATTGGATCAGTGCGGCTGAAAAGCGGCGCCGGGATCAGGTGCAGGGTGTCTTGTTTGAAGGGTTTGCACGCTTCGATGATGGATCCCAGTCCCTGGGTCAGTGCCGTCAGAAGCTGCGGCCAATTATCCGCTGCAGCGGCGGGCCAGGCCGCTGCGGCTGTTTTTTCGATCACCTCGAGGGTATCGCCGCTGAGCAGGGTGTACCAGTGCGCGTTCTCGCGCAAGTCATTCCACATCTGCGCCAGGACAGCGGCATTCTGGGGCAATCGTTCATCCGCAAAAAGACTTCTCATTGCCATTTCGGGGTCGAGCCTGAAAAAACGGCTGTCGCTCATGTCGCCGCCGCAGATACAGCTCAAGCCGGCGCGGCGGCCGATGAGTATCTGTAGATCCCGTGAACTGAGACTTATGACCAGGGTGGTGGAATCCTTCACGGAAAAGGGTATCTGCCGGGTTTGCATCCGTCCGGCATCAAAGAGAAGGACTCCTGATTGTATTGTGCTTTCAGTTGTGGCGAGATGCACCTGTAGGGGAAAGGTGCGCTCGCGGTTCGTGGATTTGGCCGGCCCGAGTTCAATGCGGCTGATGCGCACCGCCTTGCCTCTCTGCTGCGCGGCATCATTCCCGATGCCGCTCACCTGCGTGATAAAAGTTGCAGCTGTAACGGACATGGTGGTTGCACAGAAATACCACAAAAGACCGAAAAACAGAAACGCGCTGATGCGGGTGTTGCCAGGAAAATGAGTCACAAGCATGATCCAACCTCACATGGATGCCGCAATTTGCATAATATACTCAGCCAGAGTACCCAGCGCAAGCAAATTTTACCAGCCCGGTTAAAGTCTCTTGCTCATTTTGTTTTTTTTTAATATTTTAATGTCTGTAAATGCTTTACACTATTTCTCCCAGAAAGGCTATTTCATATGGTCGCCAGGAAAAAGATCAAAAAACTCATCACTTCGCAAACCATCGTCATGGATTATATCGCCATCCTCTTCGGCGCCTTCATCATGGCGGCCGGCATCGCCATCTTTCTCGTCGACGCCAAGGTTGTGCCCGGCGGGGTCAGCGGATTGTCCATGGCCATTCACTATCTCTCCGGCGATAAAATACCCGTCGGTTTGACCATGTGGATTTTCAACATTCCCCTCTACATCTGGGGCGTGCGCGAACTCGGCAAGCAGTTCGGCGCCCGCACCTTTGTCGGTTTCTCCGCCAACTCTTTCTTCATTGATATGCTGCGCGGCGAGATCCCCGGACTGGGCAGCATCCGTTTGCATGAGCATCCGGCCATCGTCAACCTGCGCCAAAGCGATTTTCTCTTTCTCATTCTCATCGGCAGCGTCCTGCTGGGCTTGGGATTGGGCATCATTTTTAAATTCCGCGGCAGCACCGCCGGTTCCGATGTCCTGGCCGCCGTCGGCCAAAAACGCTGGGGTCTGAAACCCGGCATGGTGTTCATGGCCGTCGATTCCCTGGTGATCACATTCGCCGGATTTGTCATCCATTTTAAACACCTTTCCCTGGACCGCCCGGCGTTGACGCTGACCCTGTACGCTTTCTTTCTGCTCTTCGTCTCCAGCCGTCTCGTGGATGTCATCCTTGACGGATTCGACTATGCTCGCTCCGCACTCATCGTCTCTGAAAAAGCGGATGAGATCAGTCAGCACATTGTCAACGATATGGGGCGGGGCGCCACGCTGGTGGACGCGCAAGGTGTGTTCACCAACCAGCCGCGCAAGGTTATCTATACCGTGCTGAGCCGGAAAGAGATCGGCACCCTGGTCCAGGTGGTCAAAGCCATCGATCCCAAAGCCTTTGTCATACTCAATAATGTTCACGAAGTCTTGGGAGAAGGATTCCGGGGACGCATCTAAAAATTTCCCGTCCATAAACCGCCGGGCGCGCAGAGGCCGCCGAGCCATTTTTATTATAATTATCGAAAAGTTTTTGATTAAAAATTCATCTCAGTCATCAAAGTTGTTATCAATGCCATTTTTATGTTTTTCTTTTCTTTGCGTACCTCTACGTCCTTGGCGGTGAATAATTCAGGTTAGTTTTTCTCTGCGCATCTCCACGTTCCTGGCGGTGAATTATGCGTGTCAGCATATAATTAACAACAGAGCAGAACCTTTTCATGCCAATCTGTCAGGTCTGAACACTATGCACGCACCATGGCTACCCTCCCAACTTCGCTATGTGATATTAACCCAGGGCCAGACGCATCCCACGCCCGCCAAGACCGCGGCGGGCATGCTGCGCTATCGCCGCAACGCTGTGATTGCGCTGCTCGACAGCGACCAGGCCGACCGCGACGCCGGCGAACTCATGGGAACCGGCGTCGGTGTACCCATTGTGGCGACGCTGGAGCAGGCCATCGCTCTGGGCGCCAACGCCCTGCTCATCGGCATCACGCCGCCGGGCGGACAGCTGCCGCTGCCCTGGCGCGCGATCATCCTCAACGCCATCAACCATGGCTTGCAGGTCATCAGCGGATTGCATCACTTTTTGTCGCAAGATGAAGAATTCAGCCGGGCCGCACAGCAGCACGGCGTCCAATTGATCGATCTGCGCCGTGTGCCCGACGACCTGAGCGTCAACAAATGCCGCGCCGCCAAACTGGATAATCTGCGCATCCATACCGTTGGCACGGACTGCAACTGCGGCAAAAAGATCACCGCCCTTGAACTGGATCGAGCCATGCGCGAACGCGGCCTGAAATCCACTTTCATTGCCACGGGCCAGACCGGCGTTCTCATCAGCGGCCGCGGCATGGCCATGGACCGGGTCATCTCCGATTTCGTCGCCGGCGCCGCGGAACGGCTCGTCCTCGAAGCAGAGGATTACGATTACCTGCTCATCGAAGGCCAGGGCGCCATCACCCACCCCCTTTATG
The DNA here is from genome assembly GCA_963169875.1 of Candidatus Zhuqueibacterota bacterium. Taxonomy (GTDB): domain Bacteria; phylum Zhuqueibacterota; class Zhuqueibacteria; order Residuimicrobiales; family Residuimicrobiaceae; genus UBA2214. The sequence continues at coordinate 41,942 of CAUJEL010000197.1, read as the reverse complement.
CGGGCGTAACGCTGAGCATGCTCTACGGCTTTGCGCCGCAGCTGCTCATCCTCTGCCATCCGGCCGGCCGCACCATCATGCGCGGCACGCCGGAGACGCCCATCGCCCCTCTGCAGGAAGTGAGATCCCTCTATGAAGCGATAACGCGTCCCGTATATCCGGCCAGGGTGATTGGCGTGGCCTTAAACCTGATGGATTTCCAGGATGAGAATGCACGGCGAGAGATCGAGCGGGTGGAGGATGAAATGAACCTTCCGGTCACCGACGTGATTCGCTTCGGTCCGGAGAAGCTGCTCGATGCCATTTTGGAATGGGAAAAAGCTAATGCCCGGTCGGGGATTTGAGTCCATGGCCGGTGAAGGCCGAGACGATAATTTCTGATTCAGGCGTTTTGTTCAAGTAACGATCCAGGCCGGCAATGCCGGCCGCGGCCGTGGGCTCGACATAAAAACCCTGCAGAGCCAACTCCCGCCAGACCGTAGCTATCTCTTCTTCAGAAACCGTGATGAAATGGCCGCCGCTGCTGGCCACGGCCTGCAGTATTTCGCGGCCGCGGACGGGCTCAGCGATGGCGATGCCTTCCGCGATAGTGTCCTGCTTTTCGATCGGCCAGGGGGCCTCCACCTCGCGGGCGAAAGCCTGCGCCAGCGGCGCGCAGTTGGCGGACTGAACGCCAATCAACCTGGGCAATCTGTCCACATACCCCCATTGCAAAAGATCAGTAAATCCGATAAAAGCGCCCAGCAGCAAGGTTCCGTTTCCCACCGGCAGAACCAGCGCATGCGGCGCTTTCCCGCCCAACTGCTCCCAGATCTCATAGGCGAAGGTTTTAGTGCCGTGGAGAAAAAACGGGTTCCAGCAGTGACTGGCATAATAGGTGTTCCGGGCGGCTTCGAGAGCCGCCAGGGCGGTTTGCTCCCGGGTGCCGGGGACGAGGACGAGGCGCGCGCCGTAGCTGCGAATCTGCGCCAGTTTGGCGGGCGATGTTTTCTCTGGGACGTAGATATCGCAGGCGATGCCGGCGCGGGCGCAGTAGGCGGCTATGGCGCAGCCGGCATTGCCCGATGAATCCTGGACCACCTGACGGATGCCCAGTTCCTTCGCCTTGCTGATCAACACGGAAGCGCCACGGTCTTTGTAGGAGCCGGTCGGAAAAAGCTGCTCCTGCTTGATCCAGACTTTTCGATTCTGACGCGATGTAGCAAGCAGCGGGGTAAATCCCTCGCCCATGGAAATGATATTCGCGTCGTTCGCGAGGGGCAGAGCTTCGCGGTAGCGCCACAAGGTCGCTGTCCTGGACTTCACCACATCGGGACCCCAGGAACCATTCCAGGCCAGCGACAGCAGGCCGCCGCTGTCGCTGCGCCAGCGCGGCGCGTCGAGCGGATAGGCCGCGGCGCTGAGAGGATCGTATAGATGACCTGAGTTGGTTGACAAAAGGATCCTCAAGGGTTGGATATTCTGTTCATGGCGTGACCTGCATAAAGACGGGCACAGTCAGCCGCACCCGATAGCCGTGCCAGGATGTGGCATCTCTCCGGCGGGTACCGTGAATAATGTTCAATTCCCCGATGATTCAGCAATAGCAAATGTTCGTAGTTCCGGCTTTAGCCGGCAAAAACGCCGCCTGAAGGCGGGGACTGTACACTGGGTTCAATTCCCCGATGATTCAGCAATAGCAAACGTTCGTAGTTCCGGCTTTAGCCGGCAAAAACGCCGCCTGAAGGCGGAACTACAAACAATGGGAAACCAGCACTTTTCACAGATACGCAGGCAATTCCTTCATCCCACATAAACGGTCTTGATATTGACAAATTCGCGGATGCCGAAAACCGACAATTCGCGGCCATAGCCGCTCTGTTTGATGCCGCCGAAGGGCAGGCGCGGATCAGAGCGGACAAAGGCATTGACAAAACAGCTGCCCGCCGCGATTTCTACTTCCGCCAGGCGTTTACCTTTTTCCATATCCCGTGTGAAAATCGCCGCACCGAGGCCGAAGGGCGTGTCATTGGCCACTTTGAGGGCGGACGTTTCATCCGGCACCGGGATGATCACCGCCACCGGTCCGAAAATCTCCTCTTCGTAGGCGGGCATGCCCGGTTTCACATCGGTCAGCAGCGTCGGCGGATAAAAGGCGCCGGGGCCGGGCGGGATCTCGCCGCCCAGTAACAGCCGCGCGCCCTTTTCGACGCTGCGCATAACCTGCTGATGCAGTTCATCGCGCAAATCCAGCCGCGCCAGAGGCCCGATCTCCGCGTTCTCCTCCAGGGGATTGCCGGGCTTGTAGCGCCACATCAGCTCAAGCACTTTGGATTCGAACGGCTGCCGGACCGCATCCACCACAATAAAACGCTTCGCGGCGATGCAGCTCTGTCCCGTATTGATCATGCGTCCCTGCACGCAGATGGATGCGGCTTTTTCCACGTCCGCGTCTTCGAGTACGACGTAGGGATCAGAACCGCCCAGCTCGAGCACGCATTTTTTCAGATGGCGTCCAGCCGCGGCCGCAACCGCCTGGCCGGCCGCCGTGCTTCCTGTCAGGCTCACAGCCGCAACCCCGGGGTGCGCGATGACGGATTCCACCGCATCGCTGCCAACCAGCAAAGTGCGAAAAAGGTCGCGGGGAATGCCGGCCTGATGAAATATCTCTTCAATGGCCAGGGCGCAGCCGCTGACGTTGGAGGCGTGTTTGAGGAGCGCGCCGTTGCCCGCCATGAGTGCGGGCGCCGCAAAACGGAATACCTGCCAGAAAGGAAAATTCCACGGCATCACGGCGAGGATGACGCCAAGCGGATTGAAACAGATATAGCTCTCGCGGGCGTCGCTGGCCACCATTTCAGATTGCAGAAATGCCGCACCGTGTTCGGCATAATAGTCGCACACCCAGGCGCATTTTTCCATTTCAGAGGCTCCCTGGCGCACCGGCTTGCCCATCTCTTGCGCCATGAGCCGGGCGTATTCCGGCGCGCGCTGGCGCAGCCGTGTGGCTGCCTCGCGCAATATTTTCGCGCGTTCGCTGAATTCGCTTCTCGCCCACGTCTGCTGCGCCGGGGCCGCAGCGGTGATAATGGATTCCACTTGTCCTGAATTCATGACCGGCCAGGTGCGCAGCAGCTGTCCGGTTGCAGGATTAATCGATTGCATCATGACGGTGCATCTCCTCATGATTACGTTGTTGGATGCCTTCACTTTGAAAGTTATCAAATCAAACATCCAATTGCAAGTTCATCTTTGTGCTGGCTGAAAACAGCTTTTTCACAAACCGGAAAAAAAGATTGCATATATGCATTTAATTTACTATTATAAATACAGTTAGACACACTTCAAGTAAATGGATATTCGTCACATGCGCGTACAATTTATCAACCCGCCTTTTCTGCCGCGTTTCAGCCGCAGCCATCGCATGCCGGCTGTTTTCAAATCGGAGACCATGTTCTATCCCTATTGGCTGGCCCAGGCTGCTGCGGAGACCGAAGAAAAAGGCCATGAGATTCATCTCATCGACTGTCCTCCAGCCCGGATGACTATGTCCGCCCTCGATCAAGAAATCGGCAAATTCCGGCCCGACCTGATCGTCATGGAATCCTCCACACCGAGCTGGTACTCCGACTGTGAGGTGGCCAATGTCATTAAAAGAGCGCATCCCCGCATCAAGATTTGCCTGGTGGGCAATCACGTCACCGCCCTCCATGACGAGACCATGGAGCGGGCGCCCGCCGTCGATTTCATCGCGCTGGGAGAATATGACGACACCATCGCGGAGATGGCCGCAGCGCTGGAGGGGAATCGTGATGTTTCAGATATTGCCGGCGTGATTTTTCGCACCGGCAAGGGCTGGCAGCGGACGCCGGAACGCCTTCCCCGCCAACATCTGGACCAACTCTCCTGGGTTTCACCCGTCTACAAGCGTTTTCTCGTACCGCGAAATTATTACTTTAATCTTTCCCATAATCCCATGGTGCAGATCATCGCCGGCCGCGGCTGCAAATCCAAGTGTTTCTTTTGTGCCTATCCGCAGATCAGCCATGGCCATGCCTACCGACACCGCACGGCCGAAGATATCGCCAACGAAATGTTATGGATTCAGGAAAACATGCCTGAGATCAAGCAGATCAATTTTGAGGATGATAATTTTGGTGATGACCGCGTTTTTGCGCGCCGGCTCGGTGAAGTGGCCAAATACCGCCGCATCAAGTTGCCCTTTTTCGCCAATGTGCGCGCCCATCTCGACCGCAGCAGCCTCGAATCCCTCAAGGATGCGGGCCTGCGCATTTGCTCGGTTGGATTTGACTCCATGAACACAGAGTTCTTTTACAGCATGAACAAAAATGAAACCGAGGAACTCGCGCAAACCTTTATGGAAAACGCACGCGAGTTGGGCATACTGGTGCACGGTTGTTTCATGTTCGGCTTTCCAGGCGAAACGCGCAAGAGCATGCGCGAGCTGCTAAAGTTCGCCTACCGGCTCAATCCGGACAGCGCCCAGTTTTACCCTCTCATGCCCTATCCCGGCACCAGCGCCTATACGTATTATCGGGATCGCAACTATCTGGCCACGGAAAATTTTCGCGACTGGTTGACCGAACATGGCATGCCGCGCTGTGTGCTCAATCTGCCCGGCCTCAAACCGGACGAGATCGATGCCTTTTGCGATCGCGCCTTCATCCGCTTTCATTTTCGACCCAGGTATCTCTTTATGAAACTTTTTCAAGCGCTCCTTCAACCTGTCGAAGGAATACGTTCCATTATTGCAGGCTATCATTTTGTGCATTATTTGCGCGGCCGTTCACGGATGAAGAAAAGATTGCTGGCGGTGCGGCCCGTGCCCAAATCCGGCGACTGGGGAGCCATACCAACCCTGCCCAAAGGCCGCATGCAGGCCATCGAGCACGCGCGACTGCTGGATTTGCAGGCAGACGCGGAGGCGGGGAAATAAGACCGTGCCAGGCAGGGTTCATTCGGGTGCAGTCGGCAAAACAGATTACTCCCGTATGAGACGATTCGTCGCGCTGAAAATCCCCTACGATTCTTTTTTCAGGATAATACACTACTATTGTGGGAAAAAAAGTTCGGTTTGATTTCGTAACTATATCTCTGTACCGATAATACCCTCTTCGCCACGGCTTGGCCCGATTTTGCCCCGGCCATCACTCAGCAAACCTCAATCGAAAACAGGGTTTCTAACGGCACCTCCGCACACTGCAATAGCCATCAGAGCACAGCCCCTGTCTGGCTATGCCTCACGAAATCGCCTTGCGCTGCTGCGAAAATTTTTTGTACTCCTCCCGGTCCATGATCTCCCGCAAATGCTGCACCACCCGCCAGACTTCCGCAAACGTGTTATACAGCGCCACCGGCGCGATGCGGATGATATTGGGCGGACGGAAATCCGGCACCACACCGCGGACTTTCAACGCTTCGCAAATCCGCCACGCTTCCTCCTCCCTTTCCAGCGCGATGTGCCCCCCGCGACGCTGCGGTTCTCGCGGTGTGCCGATCCGGAACGAGTAGGGCGCTTCGGCGAGCAACTGATCGGCCAGATAGATGAAATAAGAAGTGAGTAAAAGCGACTTGCTGCGGATGGCCTCCATGCCGGCTTCTGCATGTATACCCAATGCCCCCAGCAGCGTGGAAGAACCGAGAATGCCCGGTGAGGAGATCTGCCAGCCGCCAGCTGAATGCTGCGGCTCGAAATCGAGGCGCATGTCGAACTGGCGTTCCTTGACATTGCCAAACCAGCCGGACAGCATGGGCTGCAATGCAAAATAGTTACGGTTCACATACAAAAACGCGCAACAGCCCGGTCCGCCGTTGAGATATTTGTAACCGCACCACACCGCGAAATCCACTCCCCATTGATCAAAGTGGTGCGGCACCGCGCCGGCCGAGTGCGCACAATCGAAGCCAATGGGAATGCCGCGGTCATGGGCCGCCCGCACCAGCCGCGCGAGATCCAGCAGCTGGCCGCTGCGGTACAGGACCGATGGCAGGAAAACTAATGCGGTCTCTTCGTTCATGCAGGCGATGATGCGCTCTTCGTCGAGGCAGCGGCCGTCCGCAGATGGGATCAATTCCAGATCAGTGTGCGCATCCATGCCACGCAGTGCCAGCTGACTTTTGATGGCATAGATGTCGGTCGGGAAATCCAGTTCATCGGCGATAATTTTCCGCTTCTTGCCCTGCGGTTGATAGAACGAACTGATGAGGGCGTGGATGTTCACCGTGGTCGTTCCGGTTGCGATCACTTCCTCAGGTGCGGCGCCGACCAGCGGCGCGGCCATGGCGCCAAGCCGTTCGGCCAGATAGAACCACGGCGGCTCGCCATCGAGCCAGCCGCGAATACCCAGCGTTTTCCATTCGTTGAGCGTATGCAGCAGCGAGGTCTCGGCTGCTCTCGGCAGCAGGCCGAGAGAATTGCCGTCCATGTAGATGGTATTTTGGGGGATGTAAAAGCGCCGCCCGAAACCGCGCAAGGGATCCTCGTGGTCCATTTGCAAGGCGCAGGATTTTGTGATCGTGAAACCGTTCATTCGTTGTCCTTCTCCATCTGTCCAAAGACGTTCAACATTTTTCGCGCTTTAAAGATCCAGCGCACCTGGCAAATTATCCATTCGGGATCTGAGAATCAAGATTAAAGTCCGCCGCACAGTACACGCAGCCCGGGAGGGCGGCAGGAGAAAACAGCCTGAATTTTTATTTGTCAGCAAGACAGCGGCAGGTGAAAAAAAAGCCCCATTGCAGCGGCCTGAGCTGACAAAGGGGCTTTTAAACCTGGTAATATGCCGGACTCAGCGGCCTATGAATGCCTTGCCATTGCCCAGCAAGATGCCTACATACTCGCCATCGAGGGTTTCGATACGGCGGCCCTTGAGCGCAACCTGATCCGATTTGAACGCCAACTGCCCGAGCAATCCAACGAGAATATGGGAGCGGGCCATCTCCGTATCAGATTCTTGTGTCCGGTTTCCCACGACCGCCGGCGTGGCGGAGCAGATGCCCAGCACTTTATCTCCCGGCTGATAGCAGCGCACTTTGCCCGTATTGAGGTTGATGCCGATGAGATCGCCCGGGCCGGCCTCCCCTTCCTTTTCGAACCATTCAGCATAGTCTGCATCGGCGGTCTGCCAGCCGCCCTGGGCGTAGGCACGGCCGCGGACGTCGAGCATATCTGTGCCCGGGTTCGTCGTGCCAATGCCGATGGCGCCCGAGAAATAGGATTTGGCGCCGATGGCATGTATGGCATAGACGTCTGAATAAGCGGCATTATTGTCGATTTCAATTTTCACACCGCTGGCGATAAAGTCGGCCCAGCTCTGCGTATTCAGAGCGCGCGCATTTACCGCGTTCACTTTTGCGAGAACGCCCTCAATATCGTGATTGCCCGTAACATTGGTACAGACCGCCAATCCGCCCTGTGCCACGGCTCTTGATGCTGTATTGAGCGGATCTCCATTATACATGTATCCCACAGCGGCTTGATGAGATGCGGGTCCCCCGGTATAAAAGCCATGATTGACCGCACTGCTGATGCCCCATTGGCGGTTATAATCCTGGAGACTGTTGCGGATCAATGCATTGCTGTGAAAAGTCACGTCCGCGTCGGTCCACACTTTCATCGTCGTCGTGGTATGACCGACCCGTTCCACCTGCAAGCCGGCGGTCGGTAAGGTGGTGCCTATGCCAACCGGCCCATTGTAGTATGATTTGGCGGTGCCTGATGAATAAAGGCTGAAGCTGAGATCATCAATTCTGTTATTGAGGAGATAACCCGTTATCACCCAACTGCCTGCAGGGAAGGTAAATCCTGAGGCCACATTGGAGCCCACACCAATGAACTGGCGCATGCCGGAATAATTCTGATCAAAGGCGAGCGAAGCGGCGATGGGAAAGGTGTTGTCGGTCTGGTTCCAGAGAACCGCGGTCACCGCCTTGCGGAAGATCGTATTTGGCGGAGGCGTGGCATTATATGGCACCGCAGTGACCAGGGCACGTTCCACCTGATTACTCAGAATCCCCTCGCCATTGGTCTGGATTACGCTGCCGGTCCAGCTGTCGATGCCCCAAAAGTTTGTGTAAAACTTGGATCCCAGCACATGAAAAGTACCGATGATTTGCGAGGGAGCGGTCATGCCAATTCCGACGCGCCCATCCTGGGTTGCGATCACCACCTCGCGGTTGGCGCTGTTTTTCACGCGCAGCTGGGCAGAAGCGCTGATGGCAGCTGACAAAACGATGACGAGGATCAAATATCGTTTTTTCTGCATTGCATCTTCCCTTTCATTTTGCTCGTTATTGGTATGACATTCAACAACCTTCACATCAGGTTTACTATGGCAGGCAGGTGATATAAATTTACGACAGCTGTCAAAAAAACATGACATGCGTTGAAATGCCGAATTTTTTGATGTCGATTATATGCAATAAATTCAACAATTTTCTGCAAATCGCTTAAACAGAACATCAGGCTGAAATATAATAGCAAAATTTATGCCGTATATTTCATGCGCTCACAGGAGCGGTGTATGCCACCGGTGTAAGCCCTGTACTGTGAGACAGGAACCCGGGTCACGAGGGTGCATGCACCCCAAAATGGACAAGCTTGTCAAAGAACAATTCAGCGCGTATAAGTATAGTTGGACCAGCTCAAGGCGGTCTGGGTTCCGTTCTCCACCAGAATGCCCAATCGATACGTGGCGGGCGGCAGCGCATAAGAATCCAACTGCACCTGAAATCCCGAATAATCGTACAGGGCCTCAACACCGGCGTAGCGGGAGATGTCGTTTCTGACCTCGGCGATGGTTTGCAATTTGAAGGCCCGGGTTTGATTCAGAAGTACAATCCAGATCCGGCTTTCCAGGCTCGGCAAATCCGGGATGAACGCCCAACCGCGCAGATAGCCGCCGTTGACAGCGTCAAAATTGCCTTTGAGCTGGCCCGTGCCCGGTATCGCATCAAGCAGTTCGGGCATCCTGGCCGGTGACGGTTGCACTTTATATTCAGTCCGCGTCAATTGATACGTAAAACTTTTGCGAAAGCCCCACCCCTTCTCATCTTCAAACCGGATCGCCTTGACGCCGATACCCAGCCTGCCGGTGCTCTCGAAAAAATGGCTCGCTGAAAAAGCATCCACTGCCATGCGATTGGCCAATACCGGACTGTTGATCATGGTTTTGATGGCCCTAAACTTCCTCTCGCTCCCATCTGAAAATTTAACCGTCACATGGAGCATGGGCGGCTTATAGAAGAATCGCGCCAGCCGCCCCCAGAGATTGTACTGCAAATCCGTGTTCAGCATGAGCAATCCACTGTCGTCGGGCATTTCGATGAATTGTCCCAATTCGGCTTGCGCGGTTCTGACTGCGCTATCCGTAAAAGGTATCGCCTCCCCGCGTTTGGCGAACAACAGATAGTCGCCGAAAGAATCCACCACTTCATAATTTGCCAGGATGGCCTTTCGCGTCAGCGATTCGGTGAAAAAGGGGTGACGGCCGTCGATTTCCCCCACGGTGTAGATAAGATAGTCGGGTGCGGTCGTTGACAGATACTTTTCATAGTTGCGGCGATCGAGATAACCGTCGTACGCGGTATAAGATTGCACCACCGGCCGCGGATTATAGTTCAATCCATTCCAGTAGATCATGGATATTTCCCACGGCAGCACATCAACCGATGATTTGTCGATCCGGTCCAGCACACGACGGGGCAGTTTTACCGGTAAAGTGTCACTGGATTCCTGAAGCTGCGGTCTGCCCGCGACAAGCGCGGAGAAATAGCCGGGCAGCCTGGTGATTTTGCCGGTGAGGAACTCCATGTCGTACACGCCGGACGCAACGGGAAAAGAGAACAATACCGCGAGCCAGAGCATGCGTTTTGCCGTTTGCCGGGCGTGTTGCGCGGTCATGGCGTAAACCATCGTGATGATCAACGGCGCGCTGTAAAAAAAGCTCAGGATGTGCGCATCGGCACGGACAAATCCATATTTGAATGAGATAAACAAGAACGCCGCGACCAGAGCCAGAATAGCAGCTTCGGGCACTTCCCACTGCCGTTGCTTGTAACGATAAAAAACAAAAACCAAAAAAGCAGCCAGAATACTCAAGGCCAGAAAAAGGTAGCTCATATCCGGCGCCCCGGCCACGCCCAGCGGCAATGACATGGCATCATTAAAAGAGATTGCCAGGTGATAGCTGGCAGCCAGGAATCCGGGCAGAGAGGTGTTGAGGAGAAAAGAGAGAGCTGTCACAGTGCCGATCAGGCCCGCTGCAAACAGAGCCAGATATCGTTTTGCATCCGGTGCAGCGATCAACCAGGCAACCAGCAAATAGGCAACGAGCAGCAGGAAAAGCGGCAGCCCAAAATCGACTTTGATATAAAAAGCCAGGCAGGCCATCACGCCGGCGTTGAGCAAAGTCCAAAAGGACCTGGTGGTACCATGAAGATAAATCATGAAAATGGTCAAGATGAACATGGTTTTCAGGATGCCATCGCCATAGGGATCACCCATCTGGAAGATAAACACCGCCGCCAGGACCAACCACTGCCCGCCCGGATCGCTGCGGCGCAGCAGAAAAATGAGGAGCCGGATGATTTGAATATAGAGGTACAGATCCATCAACGCGAAGACCAGCGGAGAGACCGCAATGGGCAACCGATTCAGCAATATACCCAATGGTCCGTAGGTCAATAAGAAATCTTTGCCAAATGTCAACCCTTGAAGCCAGGCGAGATGAATGGCGATGTTATAGGATGCATCAAGACCGACGCCCGGCATCCGGAACAGCTGCGATGGCAGCAGCAGCAAGGCGCCCGGCAGCAGACACAGGGGATTCATATCCCATCTTCTTCCGGTCCAATAGAGCAGACGCTGCCAGGCGGCGCGGTATTGATCCGTTAAGCTATGCATATTCATTTGCATACCCGTGCTGGTTCTAATCCATATTCGAGTTAAAACCACTTGATTGAAAATAAGCAATTCTCTTACCAGTATCAAGAACAAACAACAAAAACGTTGAAAACAATGAACCGGTTGACGAATTAACAAAAAATATGGCTATCTACTCACCCTTGCAAAAATATGTAATCAGCATTCTTTTTAATGTACCATTTAGCCGGGCAGTCGATGCGCTTTGGCTCAAACGCGACTGACACAGTCCATTCATCACGAACAGGAAACGTTGACCATCGCTGATCACGCTGGAAGCATTAACGGTTTTGGCAGTTACCTGGCACGGGTGTTGGACGGCAGCAGCCTGGTGGCCGTGCTAGAAAATCATCGCAATGATACCTCTTGCAGTCCCGCCTGTGCCCTTATCATCCAGCAGGTAATTCTCTCCCTTGTATACGGAGAACCGGTTCAAGCCGCAAAAATATCAATAGCCGGTCCAATAACGCTGTATCATCGACCATTTTTTATCTTTTGCCGGGTAGCACTAAATTTAGGCCTCTCCCTTCATTTTAGTTGATATTTAAGGAATTATTTATTATAATACCCTATTGAGAACCGCATCCTTCCGTCCAGGCATCCTTTCTTCTCCCAAATTATTAACTATCCTTTTTCAAATGATCAGTCAGAGTCAGCAAATGACTCGGCAACAGATTCTGGTTTTGTTGCACCCATAGATGGAAGAGTCATTCAGAGGCGCCGTTTTTTGAATATTCCAAATCTTTTGCCATCGTCCTTGAATATAAAGGTGCGATCATGAAAATTTATAGCGCCTCACTTGTGCTCATTTATTCCATCATCATGCTGGTGTCAAGCACAGGCTTCGATAATGACATGTTAATCAAAATTCCTACAGCAGACAACAGCAGCAATTTCAACGTCAGCAATAGTAGCCGCGCCACGCTGCTCAAGTTAAACGGGTTGGCCCGGGTCGATGGACTCCACCTGGTCTACAACACGGAGGAAGAAAAATGAAAAGCCCTGCTTTCAAAGCAATAACAGTACTTCTGATTTGTGCAGCCTCTTACCTGCACGCCGCCGGCCTCACCATCAGTAGCGGCGCGACATTTTCCCTGGGTGGCGCCACGCTCAGCCTGCCGGGCGACTGGAACAACAGCGGCACCTTCAACGCCCAAACCGGTACTGTTGTCTTCAATGGCGCAAGCGGAGATCAAAACATCCACGACGGCACCGGGGTCTCCTTCAATAATCTGACGCTGAACAAGAGCGCCGGCAATCTGCTGCTGCACAACAGCTTCACGGTGAACAATCTCTTCACTGTGACCACGGGCGATGTGGACCTCAACGGCAACATCATCACGCTGAGCACGACCGCCACCCTGAGCGAAACCGCGGGCAACACCGTCAAAGGAAGTTCCGGCTATCTCACCACAACGCGCACGCTCAACGCCCCCAGCGGACTCGATGTTGGCGGACTCGGCGCTGAACTGACCACAGCCGCGGATCTCGGCGTCACCGAAATCCGCCGCGGTCACGCCGCGCAAAGCGGCAGCGGCAGCAGCGGCATCACCCGTTATTTTGATATCTCGCCGACGCAGAACAGCGGCCTCAACGCTGCATTGATTTTTCATTACGATGAAAGCGAACTGAACGGACAACTCGAACCGTCCCTTAAGCTGTACCGCTCGACAAACGCCGGCGCCTCCTGGAGCAGTGAAGGCGGCACCCCGAACCCGTCAGATAACAACGTGGCTCTGGCAAGTATCAACGCTTTTTCGCGCTGGACCCTGGCCAACAATCTCGTGGCCTATGATCTGGGCGATGCGCCTGATCCCACCTTTCCCACGCTGTTGGCCAGTAATGGCGCGATACATACTATCCTGACCGGCTTTTCTCTGGGCGCATCCATCGATTCCGAAAATGATGGCCAACCGAATGCCAACGCCACTGGCGACGATACCGCCGGCGATGACGAAGACGGCGTCACCATCCCCGACTTGACGCCCGGCCAACCCGCCACCCTCTCCATATCGCTCACCAATACAGCGGGCGTCGCAACACCTTATCTGCATGCGTGGATCGACTGGAACCGCGATGGCGACTGGAGCGACAGCGGCGAACAGATCGCCACAAATCTGACGCTGGCAGCAGGGGCAAATAATCTTACCATCACCGTCCCTGCCACCGCATCGCCCGGCTCCACCTGCGCACGCTTTCGCTTGGGTTCGACGGCAAATCTCCCCTACAACGGCGCGGCACCGGACGGCGAAGTTGAAGATTATAACGTTAACCTGAACGCCATTGATCTCTCGGTTTCAACCAATACGCTGACCATAACCCCCATAGCGGACGGGCAAGTGCAAATCACCGGCACCGTGACGCTGGCAAATACCGGCACCACCACGTGCAATATGGACGTCCCGATGCGATTTACGCTGTATGATAACAACGGGGGGAGCGGTAATATAATCGATCAATGGACGCAAACCTTCGTCGGCGTTAATCTGCCGGGAAGCGGCACACAGCTTTTCACCATCACAGAGCAAACCCTGACGACCAATCTTTGCGTCAACAGCACCGGCTGTGGGGTTTCATTCAATATCGAAGCGGACTATAGCCATGTAATCGCAGAAACCAATGAAACCAATAATAGCCTGGTTTCCAACAAAGCCTTGCAGATTCCGGATTTAACCATCCAATCGATCACCCCGCAGGTTGTGGGGAACTGGCAGGTATCCGTGCGCGTCCGTGCAGCCAATCCAGGCTGCGGCAGCGTCCTGGGCACCGTCGTCCGTTTGATCTCGGATTGTGGTTTGACATTCACGGAACAATCGATTGACCTGGCAGCCGGCGCAGCGGCCGATGTGACCTTCAATTTTACCCCAATCTCATCCAGCTGTAACTTCACAGCCACCATCGATCCGAATCTTGCAGTTGGCGAATGCGACGGGACCAACAACACCATGTCGCACCAGTACATCATGGAATGGGATTTGGGCGACGCACCCGATCCAACCTATGCCACGCTCCTGACCAGCAATGGCGCGGGGCACCTGATCGATGCCAGGCTCAAACTGGGTGCGCTGATCGATCATGATGTGGATGGCATGCCCGATGCAATGGCGCAGGGAGATGATGCCGATGGCACCGACGATGAAGAGGGCGTCACCCTTCCCCTGCTATATAAGGGTTTGCAGGCAGTTATTGAAGTTACGGTAGAGAACACCACAGGGATCCAGGCCTATCTGAATGCCTGGATCGATTGGAATGTGGATGGCGACTGGAACGATGCCTCAGAACAGGTTGTCATCAATCGCGCGGTAACAGCAGGCAGTAACAACCTCTTGCTCAATGTGCCGTCCAGCGCTGTTCAAGTAAACACATTCGCACGGTTCCGTCTCTCCACAGAGCAAAATCTGACCCCGTCCGGTTTTGCCGGAGACGGGGAAGTTGAGGATTATCAGGTCGCGATTTTGTCGCCAACCGTGCTGGTACTGGCGTCTCCCAATGGCGGCAGCCTGAACATCGCCGACCCGTTGACCATCACCTGGCTGCCGGGCAATAATGCCCTCAAAGTCGATCTCTACTTTTCAGCGGATGGCGGCACGAAATGGATACCTCTGGCGCAAAATATCAACAATACCGGATCGTTCGCCACATTCGTCCCTGGTCTGTCTACGACCAACGGACTGTTCAAGGTTGTCAACAGCACAACGCCCGCCGAATTCGATGTCAATGACAGTCCCATCACGATATCCGGCGCCAATTGGCAGGCGCAGCTGCAAATGGAGGCCGAAGATGCGGCCCTGACCGCGCCCATGCGCAAGTGGATCAACGGCACGTCCTTCGATTGCGAAGCCATCTATTCGGACAAAAATAACAGCGGCAAGGCGGTATTCAATGTGACCGTCGCCAAACCCGGCCTCTATGTGCTCTGGGGCCGCGCCCAGGCGCCGGGCGGTACGCGCAATTCCTTCTGGGTCTCCTGCGATGGCGGCGATGAACACCTCTGGGAAATCCGCAAAGGCGATGGCGTCTGGTACTGGCAACGTCTGTCGGAACCGGATATGGTGCTCCTGAATCTGACCGCCGGCGCCCATCAAATCACCGTTCGCAGCCGCGAAAACTATACGCGATTGGATCGCATCGTTCTGACCAACGACCTCACCGCGGAATACCACTGGATGAATCCGGATCACTGGGTGCAGATTATCGCCCCGCACGATTCCCTGGATGTGGTGCGCGGCGAACCTTTTGAAATTCTCTGGAAATCCTGGCGCATCGCCGCCAATGTGGCCATCGACCTCTCTTTCGATCTGGGCGTGACCTTTCCGCTGGTGATCACCCCCAGCACGCCGGACGATGGCTCGTTCATCTGGGATGTGCCCTTCCTGAGCCAGGAAAAGGCCACCCTGCGCATCCGTGAGGCGGGACGCCATTCGTGCCCGTGGGATGTGATGTGGGGCAAGTTCCAGTTTGTGAATCCGCCGCCGAAATTATGGGTCATGACGCCCAATGGCGGCGACACCCTGTTTGCCGGCGACACTTATCAGGTACAGTGGCGCTCCCGCGCCTTCACCGGCACCGTGGATTTGCACTACTCCCTTGATAACGGTCAATCCTGGCTGCTCTTGGCGAACGCGCAACCTGATTCCGGCGTGTACACATGGACCTTGCCGAACACGGCGACCGATTCCGCACTGGTGCGCGTCGCCGCCTCCGCAGGCGCTGCACCGGCGGACACCAGCGATGCGGTTTTCAAAATCATGATCAGGGAAGTGGCGCCTCTGCCCAATTTTGCCCTGGCGTTTGACGGCATTGACGATTTTGTCCAGGTGCCCCACGATGCCAGCCTCAACATCACGCGAAAATTTACCATCGCATTCTGGTTCAAGACTGACGATCCTGCCCAGAAATGGAGCCGTATTCTGGAAAAGGGCGCCTTTGACGAGTACTATGTCAGTTTTTATGGCGCGACGGACAGGATGTGCGCTGCGTTGCGGACGGCGATTCCGGGCGGCTCGCGCATGAATAACATCGTGGGACCCTCGGCCTCCGCCATTCCGGTCAACACCTGGGTGCACGCGGCCTTGACTTTTGATGGGGCTCAAACCCGGCTCTATCTCAACGGCCGCCTCGAATCCATGCGCGCGGCCACCGCAGCCCCGCGCGATCTGCTCAAGGACCTTTTCATCGGCGCCGCCAAACACGGCAACATCTATGAGTATCACTATGAAGGATTGCTGGATGAATTGAGTTTGTGGAATGTCGCGCGCTCCGAAGCAGAAATAAACCAGATGATTTTCAACCGTCTGACAACCTACGAACCGGGCCTGGTTGCCTATTACGATTTCGACGAAGGTCAGGGCCAGGAGCTCACCGATCTCAGTCCGTTTCGGAATAACGGTCAACTGGGCAAAACGAATGGTGAAGATTATTCGGATCCGGAATGGATCGAGAGCAACCGGCCATCCGGCGTGACGGCGCTGGCGCGTCTGCCGCTGGCGACCAAGGAACTGGATGAGGAGGAACCGCTGGAACCGGAGACAGCGCTGCCGCAGACTGTCTCTTTGCAGCAGAATTATCCGAATCCATTCAATCCCGTCACGGCCATTGTGTACCAGATTCCGGAGGAGATGCAGGTGCGTCTTACAGTCTATGATGTGCAGGGGCGGGAGATCGCCAGGCTGGTTGAAACACGTCAGGCGGCCGGGCAGTACACGACCACCTGGGATGCGATCGCCCTGCCGAGCGGATTCTATTTCTACTGTCTGGAGGCTGGTTCGTTCAAAGAGATCAAGCGCATGTTGCTGCTGAAATAAGTATTCAACGTCCGGAATCCCGGGGCCTGCAACCAGCGCAGGTCTCGGGATGATGTTTTAAACTTTGGCCAGTTATTTGCCAGTACTCTGTTTGCTCAGGGTGCCGTTTCTCTTGTTCCCAAGAGCCCCGGGACAATCGGTCGGCAAAATGGGATTGGAAAGATCAATAACCTGGTTTGCTTCAATTTTAGGCAGTGCACCCGGATACCCAGATCGTATAGTGTCATTAAAAGGGATCCGAACAGAGGTGTATCACCGGACTTTGATTCGCGCTTGCCCCTCTTTCAATCCCGGCGAAACGGCGCGAATTTTTAGCGCCCCCGATTTTCCTGGTTTGCCGCGGACAACAACCAGGGCCAGACCACTGAAGGCCGCACGCTCGTGCGAGGAGAACGCGACCAGATTGGTGGGATCGCCATTGTCCGTGGCCACGATCTCGCCCGGTCCCTCGATACTGAATTGGATGAGGTTGGTCGCGCGCGGCACCGTTCGTCCATCTTGATCCACAACGCGTACTGTTATAAAAGACAAATCCCGTCCGTCGGCCTTGATCACCGCGCGATCCGGCTCAGCATGCAAACGCGTTGCTTCTCCCGTGGTTACAACCATCTCTTCAGCCCATTTTTTCCCGTCCCTGTAAGCGACCACCTTCAATGCACCTGGTTCATAAACCACGTCATCCCAGCGCAGCCGGAACTCGGATTGGCTTTTTTGGCGCATGCCGAGTGATTTGTCATTGAGGAACAGCTCCGCCTCATCCCCGGAGGTGAACACATGCACCGGCGTGACCTGGCCGAGGCGTTCCGGCCAGTTCCAGTGCGGCAGAATGTGCGCCATGGGCAGCTGCGGGCGCCAGTGCGCCTGGTAGAGATAAAAGCGATCCTTTTTGAACCCAGCCAAATCAATGATCCCGGAATAGGAACTGCGCGATTCGTAGTAGGGCGTGGGCTCGCCGAGGTAATCCCAGCCGTTCCAGACGAACTCGCCGGCGACAAAAGGATGGCGTGCGAGTGAAGCGAAAACCTTATCTACGCTTGAACCGAAATCGACGGCATGGAGTTCGTAGGCGCTTACCTGGCGAATCTTCGCATCCCCTCCCCTGCCATCGCGTGCGGGTGCGCTGATTACCGGCGATACAGGAAAAAGATAAATGCCGCGGCTGCTGATCGCCGACGCGGTTTCACTGCTGAGAATGACCTTATCCGGGAATTTCTCATGGTAGGCGTCGTATTGCGGCGCTGTGCGGATGCGATCCGTCCCCTCGAACTCGGGCGCCTGACGGATGCCCTCGCCCTGGTAATTCAGGCTGATCACATCCATGACCGCGGGCAGAGGCATGTCCGGCTTGGCCCAATTCATTGCGCAGGTCGTGGGACGGGTGGGGTCTTCTTCCTTGATGATGTCGTGCAACCGCTGCGCCACTGCGGCGCCCTCGACATCGGTGTACTGTTCGCCCACCTCATTGCCAAAGCTCCACAGGATCACCGAAGGATGATTGCGGTCGCGTCGCACCATGGCGCGCAAATCCTGCTCATGCCAATCGCCAAATATCAGGTGAAAATCAAGCGGCGTCTTCTTGCGATACCAGACATCAAAGGCTTCATCGATCACCAGAAAGCCCATGCGGTCGGTCAACTCGAGCAATTCAGGCGCGGGTGGATTGTGCGCCATGCGGATGGCATTACAGCCCATCTCGCGCAGGATTTCGAGCTGACGCTCGGCAGCGCGCGTATTGAACGCAGCGCCCAGGGCGCCGAGGTCATGATGCTGGTTGACACCCTTGATCTTGACGAGTTCGTCATTGATGTAGACGCCCGCATTCGGATCGAATCGCAGCGAGCGGACGCCAAAGGGGGTTTCGTATTGATCGATCAAGCGGTCATTCTGCCACAGCGTTGTCACCGCCACATAACGGTTGGGCGACTGGGTGGGCAGCGGGCCCCACAACCGGGGATTTTCGAGCCGGAGGGAGCCCTCCACCTTTTTGCGCGCTCCCGCTGGTATGCTGGTTTCAACCGGGAGAAAGGAGGCCACAGCGTTGCCGTCCAGATTTGCACCCCGTCTCTGCGCATGTCCCTTGTGCGCTGCGACCTGACCATAGGAGGTTACGGCTTTGCCGCTCTTTTCGCCATCTGTCTGCAACACAAAAATCTGCGTGACCACTTTGACAGCACTTGGTTGACAGGCATCATTATCGATGGTCACTTGCAGATTAATGATTGCGGATTGCCTGGTCACTTCGCTTGCCGTGACAGAAGTGCCCCAGTGTCCCAGATGAACCGGTCCGGTTTTGGTCAACCAGACATTGCGATAGAGGCCGCCGCCCGGATACCAGCGCGAGGAACTGGGCGGATTGTCCAGGCGGATAGCGAGTTGATTAGCCCCGCCCACCACGATATATGGCGTGAGATCGAGTCGCCAGGAGGCGTAGCCGTACGGCCAGCCGCCGACCAGATGGCCGTTGAGCCAGACCATGGCATACGACATGGCACCGTCCACATCAAGAAAAAAGCTTTTGCCGGCGTCCGCTGCAGGGATATCGAGTTTCTTCCGGTACCAGGCCACGCCCGGACTGGGCAGGCGCCCCATGCCGCCGCCCACTTTTTCATCCTGATCCCGCATAAATGGTCCCTTGACGGCCCAGTCGTGGGGGAGGTTCACCCGCTGCCATGAACGGTCATCAAAATCTTTCTGTACAAAAGCAAAGTTGGAACCAGGCTCGTCTTCGGGGCGGACATGGCGTTTTTCAGGCTCTTCGATAAAATCATTGCCGCTCGGCATTATCCACGGCTTGAGTACTTGTTGCGCCGTGTTCAAGCTTTCCGCCGCAGTGGGTTTGGCATCCGCGGGGCCGTACGCCCAGGGGCCCTTGACCTCCGGGCGTGCGTCGTAGATGAGGTCATCCGCGACCTCTGTTTCAGCATACTTGCAAAAACGCCAATCATCGTTGATGGAGATGCGCTGTCGCGGGTTGCCGCTGGTCTCAGGCGTCAGCGGATTGGGCAAAACCGCTGTATTTATCAGCAGGCTGAGGAGCGCGCAACTCTTAAAAAGAATCATGTGCATTGAATTTTTCATGCGTGCATCCCTTATTCCTGTCCACTCAATGTAGTCTGACTAATTCTTACAGCAGCGTCACGGCTGAAAACAAACGAGTCGTTCATTTCCACGTTCCGTTCGCTCATCATGGCAGTCCGCTCTCATATCCACACCGGGCATTCGACTGCCAGACCTGAAAATCAGCGGCATCGACCTGTCCATCCAGCGTCAAATCCGGAATCTGATAGCCGCTCGCTGCGGCGCGCTGCGCATTGAACCAAAGCACGTAATCGCTCGTGGTCATAAAGCCATCCTGATTCATATCCCCGGCGGTCACGCCCCATGTGCCGCTGGCCAGTTCCACACGGCTTTCCGGGCCATAATATTGATCACGGCTTGTGGTGAAGTCAAAAGCAGCGGGGATCCCGCTATCCAGTACCCGGGCGGTGGCGCTCATCACAGTCAGGTGATTGCGATGACGCACGCCAAGATAGTAGGTTCCCGCTGCGACGCCCGGAAAAGAGAGCATATCCCGGCCCGACCGGCTCCTGGTCCATCCGTCCTTATTGATGAAGGCACTCCGGGAAGCAGCCACGGTGACGCCGTCATTCTCGACCAGCTGCAGCAATATCCAATCAACTATTTGCAGCGAATCGTCGGGAAACCGGTTCAACGTCACAGCGTCCTGGGCATAAGGGGATTCATGGGTAAGCCACCCGCCTGCAATCAGATCAGTGCGGAGGCTGTCGCCGGCCGCATCGTAGGCGCCCTGCAGCAGCAGGCGCATTTGTACTTTCAGTGCGGGCAGCGGGTATTCATAAGCGCCGATATCCGGATCGTCGTCGCGCGCCAGGCCGCTGTAATCCTCATCAACAGCCGGGGTGCACAAGCTGCCGGCGTTAACGTTGGGCGAAATGGACTGGAGTTGAAATCCCGCGGCTGCGCCGCCCGGCACCGCAGCGGTAAACAGGGGATCCCCGGTGAAGCTGTTGGCGTCGGTTGCAAAAGCCGGAATGCTGACCACCCAGTTATTGTGACTGAAGGACCAGGCCGAAGGATTACCCACATCGGCTTGCAGGCTGCCGCGGTCGATGATATTATTGTGCATGTGGCAATCCACTGGCGCAGAGTAACCGGCGGGTACCTCGTCGAACCAGATGGCCTGGTGCACCGGATCGTGTATGGTGTTATGAAAGACCGAGACCGCGCTATAACTGTTTTCAACGTCGGTGTTGGCCGAATCCTGCCAGTAGGAGATGCCGCGGCCGCAGCCGGCCATGATATTATTATAGATGTGAATGCGGGCGATGGGGATCTCGCCCGCTGAGATGGGCGCTTCGTTGGCCATGGAAATGGCATTGGCGGGATATCCCTTATCCGGCCGGTTATAGGCGGGATTGACGCAGTAGAGATAGTTGTTGCGCACCAGTACGTCACTCACCTTGTCGAGGTAGATCAGCACGCTGAATACGTCATAGACGAGGTTGTTTTCGACGGTCACATGGTGGCTGTTGCCGATGAGGATGCCTTCCCCCCAGCAATCGTGCACGGTATTGCCCGAGATGGTATGCCAGGTGGCCGGCGCGCCGTCCACATAGTTCTCGCTGGGTTGAATGATGCCGGGCCAGCCGCCGCCGACGATGACGCCGTTCTCATTAATCATGGCGGCATGATGCACGGTATTGGCGCTGATGGTGACGTAATGTCCCCAGCCGCCAATGCCCTTGTAGGCGATGTGGTGCACCGTGCACTCCTTGATCTGCAACTGCGTCACATTGTAATAGGTGATGCCGCGGCCGCTTGAATTTTGCACCTCCAGTCCTTCGATGGAGATGTCATGCAGAGGCTCGGGATCGTAGCTGGCGACGGACAGGAGCGATTGACTGCTGCTGATGCTGACGCCGGTGCCGTCGAGCACGACGGATTCGCCCTGATACGGCCGCACGACGATGGGCTGGCCCGGCGAGCCGCTGCTGTTGCGAAAGTTATGGCGGATGCCGCCATAGGTGCCAGCGCGGAAATAGATGGTATCTCCCGGATTGGCCACCGTGCTCGCTTTTTCCAGGGTGGCGAAAGGATCGCCGATGGAGCCGGTGTTGCTGTCCGAACCGCCGGGCGCGATGAACCACTGCGCTGCGGCCATCGATTTTGCGTGATAGGCATGGACCTGAGGGGATGCCTCGTCAAGGCTGGCACCATACCGCGCCCCTGCGGCATCAGCATGCCCGGCATAGCTGGCGGCCAGGGCATAAACGCTATACAAAAGGACGACCAGAGACTTTCGCTCTATAATGTGTTTCATGAAAGGACCTGCGCTGTTTATGAAGTAATCATTAAAGAGAAAGCATTTAACAGATCAACTGAAATGGGACTGATAATATACAGCAAAGGGAAGAGATATAAAAATGATTTCGCATGCAGCATGAAAATTGCTGCCAATGATTTCGCAGGATGGGATCACATTGATAACGTCAAAAAAAGGTTGGCCTGAATTATTCACCACCGAGAACGCAGAGACGCACAAAAAAAAACAAAAAAAATAGCATCGATAGTAACTTTTATGATTGAGATGAAATACAAAACATAAATTTATTGATAATCCCGATAAAAACAGCTTGGCGATCGCGGCGGTTTATGAATTGAACAGGTTAGAAGCCGGTATCGAATTATTCTTTTATTTTGTCGGGGCATTCAGTAACATCATCATATGAGGCAATTTTTCGTAATCCGTGAGGATCAGCAGGCTCTGTATGAAAAAATCACGCATCACCGGCCTCGCATAACTGCGACAATTTCCCGGCGGCGTCCAATCCCGCATGCAAGCCAGTACCGTTGAACAGCAGGTTCTCCCGCGATGATTTCTTTTCAAAAAACAGGACATCGAGCCGGCCCTGCAGGGTTTCCGCGATGCGCGCGCCCATGCCGCTCGTGCCGGGCGCCTGCAGCCACCCGCCTGTGGCCCGGTGCGCCGTCACCTGGAGACGATGACGACGGCTTTCAATTTCCACATGGATCGTGTGATCCTCCACCCGCAAAACGCGCAAGTCTGCACCGGTATAGGTCGCCAGCCTGAACAAGCGGCCATTGAGCAAAAAGCCCGCGATGAATCCTGCGAACGATTTGCCGCCTAGCCATGGAATCATCGCTACGGAAATCATCAAACCGGTCGCCGGAATCGCAAAATGGTTGCTTTGCATCCAGATGTAAGCGCTGGGGAATGAGGACCCCCAGTCTTTTTCCAGATAACCGCGGCCGCCGGTGAAATCAATCGGGTGATCATTGAGGGAAAGCCGGCCGGACAAGAGGTGATCGAGACTGCCGACACCATGGTAGCACTGCATGAAAGGCGCCCAGGCATACCAGCCCATGGCCCCGGGCGAGCGTACAGTCACAGGCCACGGCTGCAGGCCGGAAAAATGCACTTCACCGCACAGCCGCAGTCCGGGTTCATTGATATCCAGATGGATTTGATGTAACGAAAAATGGTTGCCGGATAGCGAAAAGGATAAACCTCTTGTCGCCGCCTTAAAGTCTGTAAGCGGATAGCGGATATAGTTCGTAGCGTTGCTGCCGCCCTGCAGTATCTGAATGAAGGCGTGACTCTCCCCGGCCTGCGGATGCAGGTGCACACCCGGAATGATGGCGAGTTGCTCCCCGCCGCCGCTGACGCACTTGAAATACCACCCCTCGAAAAAAGGCGGTTTTTTAGCGGCGCCGTGGAAAGCGAGCGGATCCAGAACCTGGCTGATTTTCTTGAACATCGTAATATCCGTTATTCAACGAGAAGATGGTGTGCATTGGAAATAGTACCTTGATTTCAAGCAGCATCAGGTGTTCAGGATCAGAACAAGGGCCAGCGCCACAACGATCAATAGCGAGAACAGCAGATGCATCTGCACGTTGAGGCCCGCCGCCGCTTTCAGTTCAGCGGGCTGATCGTGATAGAGGTGAACCGTGCGCCAGGCGCGCCGGAATAGCAATGGATATGGCAGCAAGGCGATCAGGATGATCCATCCGGCCGGTTGCAGCCGCCAGGCCAGTGCAGTGATGCCCGTGACCAGCAACAGATGAATCACCACAAAGCCGTAGCGTGCAACACCGCTGCCAAGCCGGGCGACCATCCCGCGCTTGCCCGCGGCGGCATCCGCGGGTAGATCAATCATCTGCCCCATCCAGAGGATGGAAGCCGTGCTCAAACCGGTCAAGGGCATCGCCGCCACCACATAGGGATGAAAGGTGGCCTGCTGACTGAGCGCACCGGCCAGCACGGCCATGGGGCCGAATGCGAACCAGACGGAAATTTCGCCGAGGCCGCGCGATGCCAGCTTGATGGGGGCAGCGGTGTAGTACTTGCTGAAAAAAGCGGCCAGTGCATACAAACCGATCAAATAAGGCCGCAAGGGATTTGGCAATAATAATACCAGGACGACCGCGGCTGTCAACGCCACCAGCAGCGAGACGCGCGCAACGCGGTACATGCGCGGCAAGAG
The DNA here is from genome assembly GCA_963169875.1 of Candidatus Zhuqueibacterota bacterium. GTDB lineage: Bacteria > Zhuqueibacterota > Zhuqueibacteria > Residuimicrobiales > Residuimicrobiaceae > UBA2214. The sequence continues at coordinate 17,688 of CAUJEL010000197.1, read as the reverse complement.
TTCCGGATGCTGCACCAGCAATCCCGACCCGCCGCTGAAATCGTTGCGATGCAGGTTGATGCGATCAGTACCCTGCAGCGTGTCATAGATATCATTATACACATTGGTTGCCGCGTGCAAACCCAATCCCATCACCAGGATGAGCGCAAGGCCCAGCCAGGCGACTGAGCCATGGATGATGGCGCCAATAAGCGCGCCGACAAGCAGCGGCGCCAGAATCGATGAAAAAAACGGGGCGCGCAGAATCTGCACGAGCGAGGTTTTGGGTTCTGTCATGTTCCTCCTGTCATGTTGTGCATGCAAGTTTCCATTTTCAGACGCAAGATACGCCTGAGTCCATGCCGAAGCCATATCGGTACCAGCCAGCCGCTCAGGTGCGCCTGCCCCGGATGACGTCGTAAAATAGCAAATCAGCCGGTGTAATACAAGCATAAATACTGTACGCGCGAATGCAGCTGTTGCGTTCTACCGGAAAATAGCGGCTACCAACCATTTTTCTTGCATTTGCAGCGTATTTTTTGTAACATCAAAGAAAACCATGAACAAATCTGATCGTATTGCTCTCATCGCTGTGCCCCTGGCTATCCTCATCGGCGCTTTGATCGCCATCGCGGGCAGTCACCGGGGGGCTGTCTGCGCCGGCGTGCCGGTTTTTGCGCTGACTGTGGCCGTGGCCTTTGCCATTCAGGTAGTGGCCTTCATTCCGGCTTTTCTGCTGCAAAGCGAATATTTTTATGATCTGGCTGGCAGCATCACCTATATTACGCTGATACTCCTCGCCGTGGTCTTGAGCCCCGGCATCGACGCACGCGCCGCATTGATCGCAGCGCTGGTTGTGATCTGGGCCATCCGTCTCGGCCTTTTTCTCTTCACCCGCATCCGCCGGGCGGGCAAGGACGACCGCTACGATGCGCTCAAACCCTCCTTCATCCGTTTCCTGAACGACTGGATCATGCAAGGATTATGGGTGGCCTTCACCGCGGCAGCCGCCCTGGCTGCGATCTCTTCAACCCTTCGCAAACCAATGGATGCAATAACAGCCATCGGTTTCATGCTGTGGTTGTGCGGATTTCTATTCGAGGTGGTGGCTGATGCGCAGAAGCGGCGTTTCAGCAAGGATCCCGCCAACCGAGGCCGGTTCATTCGCACCGGCCTGTGGTCGCTCTCGCGCCACCCGAATTATTTCGGTGAAATCATGCTCTGGGTGGGGATCGCCGTCATCGCGGCACCGGTATTGCACGGCTGGCAATGGGTCACGCTGCTCTCGCCCCTCTTCGTCTATGTGCTCCTCACCCGCATCAGCGGCATCCCGCTGCTGGAGAAAAAAGCACAGCAAAAATGGGGCGGCCAGGAGGCGTATGAGCGGTACAAAACAAGTACGCCGGTCCTGGTTCCGCGGATTTTATCGAACAGAGCAGTACACAAGGACAATCCATGAAACTTGTCAATCTGATGTGGTTGCTGCTCCCGGTTTTCATGATCCACGAATTCGAAGAAATCATCATGATGAAAGCCTGGATCTCGAAAAACGGCGCAGATGTGCGGAAAAAGTATCCGTTTCTGGCATCCCGGATGTTATCACATTTCGAAAACCTGTCCACGCCCGCCATCGCTTTCGTGATCGCGCTGGAATTCATTTTCTTCAGCGCGCTGATTTTTGCGGCCGTGGAGTTCAACCTGTATGCACTCTGGACGGCCGCGTTTCTCGTCTTCTTCGCGCATGTGCTTTTTCATATCGTCATGTTTGCGGTGTTGAAAAAATATGTGCCCGTCATTGTGACGAGTCTTCTCAGTCTGCCCTATGGCATCTATGCGATCATCAGAACCAAAAGCAATCCCTTGTTCTGGAGCGAACTGGGGACATGGTTCCTCCTTATGGTATTGACAGGCGTTGTCCTGTTTTCGTCAGCGCTGTGGTTTGGGGGACGGTTTGAAAAGTGGCTCAGCAGAAGCTACGCGAAACAATAACCGTTCGGAAGAGCCATCCCGTACATTGATAGAACCGGCCCGAAAGTCCATGATACCTGGATCTCGCCAGATTCCATCAACGTCGCATTGAGCAAAAGCGGTTATGAGACGTTGCTGAAAAAAGTCCTCATCGATACCACGCACTATGCAGAGCATCTATTTACGCTCCGCAAGAAACAATAAAATCAGGAGAAGGAAAATGAGAAAACTGATCACGTACACATTGTTTGCTGCGTTCATTCTTTCATGCGCTGCTGAGAAAGCCGCCGGCAAATTTGAAATCGTAAAAGGCGTCAATGTCAGCCACTGGCTGTCGCAGAGCGAAAAGCGCGGCCAGGAACGGCTCGAATACATCACCGCAGAAGATTTCAAAAAAATCGCCGATATGGGATTCGATCACGTGCGCATCCCGGTGGACGAAGTGCAGCTCTGGGACTCGACCGGCCACAAAGAGGAAGAGGCTTTCAAACTGCTCCACAACGCCATCGACTGGGCGCTGGCCAACAAGCTGCGCGTGATTGTGGATCTCCACATCATCCGCTCGCATTATTTCAATGCCAACAACAATACCCTGTGGACCGATCCAAAGGAACAGGATAAACTGGCGGATCTGTGGAAACAGCTCTCGGCAGGACTGCGTGTGTATCCCACCAGCATGCTGGCCTATGAAATCCTCAATGAAGCGGTGGCAAACAACCCCGAGGACTGGAACAATCTCATCGCCCGGATGATCAGGGAGATCCGCGCCGAAGAGCCGGAACGGGTCATTGTGGTCGGCTCCAACATGTGGCAAAACGCCTACACCTTCCCAACCCTGCGCATTCCGGAAAATGACCCGCACCTCATCCTGAGTTACCATTTTTATACGCCTTTTGCGCTGACGCATCATCAGGCGTGGTGGTCACCCCTGTCGGAGTATGCCGGACCGGTTAATTATCCGGGGCAGATCGTGGATACGCTGGTGTACCGTCAACTCTCCCCGGCCGCGGTCGAAACCATGCGCGGTTATGCCAACGGTTTTTTCGATAAAGCGCGGCTGGAGAAAGAGATGATGCCGGCCATAACCTATGCCCGCGAGAAAAAACTGCCTTTGTACTGCGGTGAGTTCGGCGTCTATCCAACCATCGATAACGAAATCAGGCTGCGTTACTACCAGGACGTGGTCGACATTTTCAAAACCAACGGCATCGCCTACTGCCACTGGTGCTACAAAGGCGATTTCCCGATCCTGCAGGAGAACGGCGATCCGGATGGCCCGCTGGTGGCGATTCTGGTGGCGCCGTAAACAGTCACACGACCGATGTCCACGAACGGCAGCACGACACGCGAGATTTTCGGCATCCAAATATGAAACTAAACACGGAGGCTCCACGCAATTGTGGAGCCTTCGTGGTTAGAGATTATTCAGGTTAAAGGGCCACTGTTCTTTGACCAGAATTATCTTGATCGCAAATTTGAATAAAGTTATATTTGTACGTGAGTTAATTCCCGACATCCATTGCCCTGTTGAACCAATTGTCGTCATGTTCGAAAAGCCCGGAGACTTTCTATGCAGTTTAAAAAGATGCTTGGTGGACTGGCAGGAGGAACTGCCCTGCTTATCGCGCAACTTGTTTTCGCACAATCTCCGGGCAGCGTAAGCGTTTCATTTATTCCCATTACAGGGGAAGTGACTTTCGGGGATTCTAAAATCGAAGACGCGGCGTTATCGCCCGACATTCGCATCTCACCCTCCTCGAAAAATTATGGCAATGTTCCCGTCGGCGCCAGCGCCAGCCAGATGTTTCTCATCAGCAATCTCGGGCTGGCAACCCTGGTCATCACCGATGTGCAGCAGTTGGGCGCCAACGTCGACCAGTTCACCCTCGATGGACCGGGCGCGCCGGAACCTCCCCCCTACTCCATGTCCCCGGGCGTGACCATCGGTGTGCAGATCAGTTTCAGGCCGACCTCACCCGGCGCCAAAAGCGCCAAGGTGCGCATCATCAGCAACGATCCGGATGAGAGTCCGTTTGATGTGAACCTCAGCGGCGTCGGTGTCGCGCCCGACATCGCCATCTCACCCACCTCCAAAAATTATGGCCAGGTTCTCAAAGGCAGCAGTTCCAATCAAACTTTCTCGGTGTCCAACACCGGAGCGGTCACTTTGAATGTGACCTCCACCACCTTGACCGGTTCGGATCCCGGTCAATATGCCATCAGCAGCGGCGGTGGGGCTTTTTCGCTGGCGGCCGGGGCCAAACGCGATATCGTCATCAGTTTCAGGCCAACCGCCCTGGGTGTGAAAAACGCCATTTTTCGCATCGCCAGCAACGATCCGGATGAGAATCCCCTGGATGTCACCTTGACCGGCACGGGTGTGGCGCCCGACATCGATTGTTCTCCCCCTGCCGGCACCTTTGGCGCCGTCCTGGTGGACTCGAGCGCGAGCCAGACCTTTGTGGTGAAGAATACGGGCACCGCAACACTTGGAATCAGTTCCACCACACTGATGGGAGCGGATTCGCTGGAATTCGCCATCAGCAACGGCGGCGCCTTTTCTCTGGCACCCGGAAGCCTGCGCAATATTGATATCCATTTTTCTCCGCGATCCGCGGGTGATAAAAATGCGCTCATGCGCATCGTCAGCGACGACACCGACGAGAACCCGCTGGATGTGCCGCTGAGCGGTACGGGCGTGGAACCAAAAATTGCCGTTTTGCCTGATTCCGGGGCGTATGGCTGTGTACGCATTGGCGGCTCCGCCTCGCAATCCTTCATCATCAGCAACAGCGGCACCGCTGAACTCATCCTGTCAGCAACCCGAATCGCCGGCCCGGATTCCCTGCAGTTCACCATCGACAGCGGCGCCGCTCCCTTGACTTTGGCGCCCGGCGCAGCACAAGAGATTGCCATCAGCTTCCGGCCGTCCCTCCCCGGCGTTAATAACGCTTTATTAAAGATTTTCAGCAATGATGCGGCCAACAATCCTTTCGAAGTACCCCTGACTGGCACCGGCGCCGAACCGGATATTGAAGTGCAGCCCGATACCGTGGATTTCACCGTGCTCACGGCCGGCCGCCGTGCCGATGCGACACTGTGGATCAGGAATGTGGGCGACTTTGCACTCGTGCTGCAATCAACGGCCATCCTCGGACCGGATTCAGCCGATTTCAGCGCCGGTCCCCTTGTTAACGCCAGTGTGCCCGCGCACGATTCAACGGCCCTGACCGTGACGTTCGCGCCGGTTTCCCTGGGTTCGAAGAGCGCCCTGCTGCAGATAACGAGCGATGACCCGGATGAGAATCCCCTGACAATTCCCTTGAGCGGCCTGTGCAGCGAGAACGAGGCGCCGCAGCTGATCTATTTCTATCCGCCGGATTCCGCCCGGGCGATCGCGAAAAATGCGCCGATCCAGTTCAAGATGACGGACCATGGCGCCGGCATCGATCCCGCTTCGCTCAACATGATCGTGGCCGGGACCTGCATCGTCAAAGATGGCATGGATCAAACCAGCGGCCTGGTTGAACTCGATGCACATCCGCCCCAGCTCTCTTTGTGGTATCAACCGGACACTTGCTACACCGTCGACTCGGTGGCGGTCGAAATCAACTGCACCGACCTGGCCTTTCCCCCGAATGCTTTCACCGCGCATTTCTATTTCAAATTGAACCCCGCAACGTTGACAGTTACGCACAAACAGACCCTGGGTCCCGAGGGCGGAGAATGGCAAGACCCGTTATCTGGGATTCAGGTGCGCATTCCGCCAGCAGCCCTGACCGATACCGTCCAGATCATGACGGGTACGGTCCTGAACCGGCCCGATCCACCCGCTGGTATACGGATTTTCGAACCCGTTTCCTGCTTATCTCCGGATGGCATCCGCTTTGAAACGCCGGTCACCATCAGCATGCCGTATACGGAAGGTCAATTGGCAGAGTGCGGCCTAGAATCGGTATTGGACGTCAATCTTATCCGTTATTCAACCGAAACGGGCAAATGGGAACAATTAGCTCCGTTCAGCGCGGATGAGCATTTTGTCCATGTCCAGCTCCAGGGATTTTGCTATCTGAGTCTGGCCTATGCCGAGCAGCAGATTACTGCGCCGCTGCAGCTCGCCGGTCATGAGACTGTTTACATCAACTACCCCTTCACCTATGCGGTGAACCGTTTGCAGAGCAATTATGGCAATCCTCTGGAGTACCGTTTCCATTGGGGGGATGGCACGCGGTCGAACTGGTCGGCGGATACTTTGGCCAGTCACATCTGGATGAACACGGGGAATTATGAAATTCAGGTCGAAGGCCGATGCACGGCAGATACGACCTTGACGACGCTGTCGAATACACTGCATATTGTGGCGGATATCTGGACCGGTGTGGCAGATGGAAAAAGCAACCCCATCGCCTTCGCCATTCAGCAGAATTACCCCAATCCCTTCAATCCTGTAACCACCTTCGCCTTTCAGCTTCCGGTGGAAACGCATGTCAACATCAATATCTATGATATGCTGGGAAAAAAGATAAAAACCTTGCTGGATGAGAAACGCCGGCCGGGGTACCATCAGGTCACGTGGGACACCCGGAACCTCGTTCCATCCGGGGTCTATATCTGTCATTTTACCGCGGGAGATTTTCAGAAAAAAATCAAGATGCTGTTGGTCAAATAATTAATGGAGAGAAAACAGTGCCAAGGTTGATCGAGCGGGCCGCTGTCATACCCGCGGCGGGCAGCAAGCCCAAGAAGATAGAAGAGTTCATCGGCAGAGTTAACTCGAGCACCGCTGAAGTGAGTATCGCGCGCATGACCAGTCCGGGCGGATGGGTGGAACCCGGTCAGCGGCCGGCGTTCACCGAGTACACCCTGGTCCTGCAAGGCGAATTGACGGTTGAGAGCGAAGAGGGCGTGCTGGTGGTCAAGGCCGGACAGGCTGTTATCGTGTCCGCGGGCGAATGGGTGCGTTACAGCACACCGGGGCCGCAGGGTGCAGAATATATCGCTGTCTGTCTGCCGGCGTTTTCGCCGGACACCGTCCGCCGTGATAATGACTAAATCGACCTCCGGCAATCAGGCGGCAACACAGCCATGAACCTGAGAAAATGCTCACACCTGACATTCGGGTCGCCGAATTGACTGCCCCCTGTGGCATGAAGCATGGTCTGCGGCGCCTGGCACAGGGCAAACCATAAAAAGGGTAAGCACATATGGAGGACAAAAGGTGAAAATCCCCCTTTATCAAGTCGATGCATTCACATCCCGCGTCTTTGCCGGAAATCCAGCAGCAGTTTGCATTCTCGAGGCATGGATTGAAGACCACCTGCTGCAGGCTATCGCCGCGGAAAACAACCTCTCGGAGACCGCCTTTCTCGTCCCCAACGACGCCGGTTTTGAAATCAGATGGTTCACGCCTGCGGTGGAAGTGGCTCTCTGCGGCCATGCGACACTGGCGAGCTCTTACGTTCAGTTTTTCTGCCGCGACTGGCCGGCGGATACGATCCGCTTTCAGACGCGCAAAAGCGGTCATTTGCTGGTGACCCGGCGCGGGGATCTATTGGAGATGGATTTCCCGGCCCGGCCACCCGAGGCCATGGCGCCGCTTCCGGGGCTCGCGCAAGCGCTGGGCGTTCGCATCAAAGAGGTCTATCGTTCGCAGGAGGATGTGCTGGTCACCTTGGGGAGTGAGCAAGAGGTGCTGGAGGCCCGGCCCGATTTTGCGGCTTTGCAGAGGTTGGAGAGCCGCGGCATCATCATAACGGCGCCAGGGAGTCGCAGCGATTTCGTCTCGCGCTTTTTTGCGCCGGCGGTCGGCGTGGCGGAAGATCCGGTCACGGGCTCGGCCCATTGTGTTCTGATCCCCTATTGGTCGAAAATCCTGGGGAAAAAAGAGCTGCATGCGCTGCAGGTCTCGAGGCGAGGCGGCGAATTGTGGTGCCGGGATGCCGGAGAGCGGGTCAAGATATCCGGCCAGGCGGCGCTTTATCTGCAAGGACACATCACCCTTTAAAAAAGCAAACATGCCAATCGTGTTGAATCCTGTCGCACACGCTCACAAAATTCTGGCGAACCGGGTTTTTCAACCGAGTTATTCCATTGAAAGTCGATCTTTTATTGGGGGGCAGCAGAGATGCCCCCCAAACAAAACAACGACAAAAGAATGGATTTAACCTGTTCTATTCATAAACCGCCGCGTGCGCCGAGGCCGCCGAGCGATTTTTATTACAATTATCATAATTTTTTCGATTTGATTTTGATCTCAGTGATCAAAGTTTTTGTCAATGCCATCTTTATGTTTTTCTTTTCTTTGCGTACCTCTGCGTCCTCAGCGGTGAATAATTCAGATTAAAAAGCCAAAGTTAATGTTTTCGCACCATGCCTGTCAACTATGAATGTACCATAACTGACTTCTCTGCGTCTCTGTGCCTCTGTGGTTTCAAGATCAATCCGTGCAGTTTCCGATGTTTCTAATAACAGGCAAGTCATTAATCGAAAGCGGTGACACGCCAAAAGCCGACGCAATAGCACCTTACTTTTTATTCTGTACCTCCAGCTTTCCCTGCATCGCTTTCTTGAAAAACTCGCCGCCGGGCGTGAGTTCATAATTCCAGTTTTTAATTTTCGCACCGCCCCATTCCGGATCGAACACCCAAATGACCCAGCTGATGCCTTTGCCCTCGAGGTAGCCGATGATTTGATTGCCATAATGGGCTGGATCAGCGGCAGCGACGCCGGGGTGTGCATCATCGCCAAATTCCGTGGCCACCACCGGCCACTGGCTGGCGGCAAAGCCAAAGGCTTCCTCCCATTTCGGCGGCCACGGCTCGGAACGTTTGAAGGGATAGGGATGGGTGACATAGCCGATGTTCTCAGCGGCGATGGGCTCCTCGCGCAGCGGCGTCAAATCATAGGCCCAGTCAAAACCCGACACCAACGGAATGGTCTCCTGATCGTGGGCGCGAATAATGGTGATCATGGTCTCCACGATCTTTTTCCACTCACTCCAGGCGATGGGACCCAACTGGCCTCGATAGGTGGTGGGTTCATTGAAAAGCTCATAGAAGGCGACCGTGTTGTGTCCGGCAAAGTGCCTGGAGATGGTTCTCCAGAACTGATAGGTTTCCGCCTGGCTGGTGATATACATGGGATCCTGAAATACTTCCGTATGGAGGTTGCCAATGGTATGCCAGTCGATCATGACATACATCCCCAGGTCTGTACACCAGGAGACCGCCTCATCCAGCAATTTCAGATAGTTGTCCGGTGTGCGCTCGCGCCAGGCGACGGGGTGAACAGGGATGCGGACGACGTTGGCGCCCATCTCTTTGACTTTTTCAAAATGGGCCTTGTTCCAGTGGCCCTGGTGCTCCACTTTGTCGGGATCGGAGATGGCGATGCCGCGGAATAGCACGGTATTCCCCTGGGGATCGACAAATTTATTGCCCTGCACTTTGATGAGGGGCATTATTTTTAACTGCGGATTGGGTTTGATGCGCGGCCACGGGGCATCCTGGTACCAGGGCCGGGTTTCCTGGGCGTAAACAATGGAAAACATAAAGATAAAAACCAATACCATGCAGATCATGTTTTTTTTCATGACGCAGCCTCCTCATCGAAAACACCGCTTCGGTGTCTTCAGGTTGGTTCGGCGTTTCCGGGCGAACCACAACACCCTTGTAATTTACCCGTCATCACCGAATTGCGGGAATATCAACCATGGCGAATTTTTTACTGTTCAGCAAATTATACAAAAGCCGGTTTAAAATCAAGCTGATTTTCAGGCTCAAGTGAGCAAAAAATCAACACCAGGGAAAAATTTACCTTGATCTCGAAACAACAGAAAGTTATATTGCGTATGAGATTTATCGCGAAGAACAGGTTTTGCATCATAACCACGGAGGTCTACCATGAGCAAACTCTTACGCGCATTAGCGGCTGGCTGGGGCGCCAAAAAACTGGGCGGCGGCTGTTTCACTACCATCATCATTTTCCTGATTCTGTGGTGGTTGCTCGGACATCTGGAAATTTTCAGATAGAAACGCCCTCGGCAGATCCGTCACCCCCATCGCCGCATGACTTGCATGATAAGGAGAAATCCGCCTTGAATTCTCAACCCCGATCTCATCGCGTCATCCGCTCTCCCCTGAAATGGACATGCTGTGTTGCGCTCTTGCTTGGCCTGATACCCAGTCTCGTGCTTTCAGCAGATAAAGAAGCGCAGGTGTATCTGGGGCAAAAACCGCCCGGCATCCTTCCCGAACTGTTCGCACCAGGCGTCGTGTGTACGGGTTTTTATGAGCGGGACATCGCCATCTCGCCGGATGGTTCAGAGATCTTTTACGGCTTGCTGACCAGCCGCTTCATCACCATCATGCATACCAGGCTGGACAATGGCAAATGGAGCGAACCCGAGGCCGCCTCCTTTGCGCAGGATGAGCGCTTCTTTTTTCTCGAACCCTGTTTCTCCAGCGACGGCAAGACGCTCTACTTCCTGTCGACGCATCCACCTCAGGGCCAGGAGCCAAAACCGCGCTGGTTCTATCAAAACATCTGGGCTTCCGACAAGAAATCCGATGGGACCTGGGGGGAACTCTATAACCCGGACACCCTGCTCAACCATCAAAACAACCAGTTCTATCCCTCATTGACCAAAGCGGGGACTCTGTTTTTCACCCGCAGCGACGCAGAAACCGACCAATCCACCATCTGGCGCGCGCGCCACCAAAACGGCCGCTTCGAAACGCCACAAATGCTCCCCGCACCGGTGAATCAGGAAGGAACGACTATCTTTAATGCCTGTGTCGCAGCGGACGAAAGCTTTCTCATCGGCTGCGTCGGCGGCAGAGAGACGGACATCAATCCCGGCTGCATCAATTATTATATTTTCTATCGCAACCCCGATGATACCTGGTGCGACGGCATCCCGCTGGGACCGGAGATCAACATCAAAGGCTCCAATGCCATCTCCGCCTCGCTGTCGCCCGACGGCAAATATTTCTTCTTTGCAGCACAAAAACTGAGTGCAGAGATGGCGGAAAAATCCCGGCACAAGACACTCAAAAATATAACAGAGATGTCAAACAACCCGCAAAACGGCAGTTATGATATTTACTGGGTGGATGCGAAGATTCTTCCCGCGAGGCCCTGACCTGCAGAAACAGGATGCAAAAGCCGGACATTGAACAGGTGTCCGGCTTTTTTTTGACTATTTTGCGAAAAAGCGGACCAACAAACTGCTGCAAATGGATAGTCTGGATGAGCATCTGCGCCAAAACGCAGGATGGACCGCCCATGAAATGGGGCGTGATGGATGACTGCACAAGTCATGATCGTCCGCAAGTCATGATCGTCCGCAAGCCAGTACCGTCCGAAAAAGGAATGCCTGTTACTTTTTGCGTACGGAAAACGCGTACAAGGCCAGAAGGGTAATGAACAGCAGTACCAGATAGAGGGGAATAATCTCCAGGGAAATGCGCCGCGCCAGCACGCCGGCCAGGCCGGAGATCAGGGTGGCGCCCAGGCCAGCTGCCCCCATCTGCATGCCTATCGTATTGGATTTGTGCGCTTTGTCGACCCGCAGACTGGTTTCGGAGACCAGTCCCGGGAAAATCGGCGCAATGGCGAATCCCATCACGACGACGCTCAACAAGCTGCTGTACAAGTCCTTTTGCAGGCAAAACAGCACCGCACCCGCGAGCGCAATGACCAGAGTGGTGCGAATCAGCCGGTGGTCTGTGAATTTATGGGTGTACAAGCCCGCCGTGATCCGGCCGATGGTGAAAGAGGCCCAGTAGAATCCGGTGGCGAATCCCGCCATGTCGTGGCTGATGCCGCGCGACTGCGTCAGCAGGCTGTACGTCCAGGCGCCCAGTGCCACCTCCGCCCCGGCGTAGAAGAAAAACAGCAGCATGCTCAACCAGGCGCCGCCCTGGTGCAGCGTTCTCCAGATGGTGGCATGATGAAACGCAGGCGTTTGAGTTTCATGCTGACGGTGATGCCCTTCGCCATGCCAGATACGGACTGATCCCATAAAAACAGCGGCCAGCGCGAGCTGCAAGCCACCCACCACCGCGTATCCCAATCGCCACGTATGAAGATGATCGATGCCGGCGGTCATGATAAACGGCCCCAGGGTGATGCCGATACCATAGCTGGCGTGGAGCCACTGCATCAAACGCTTGCCATAGTTTTCTTCCACATAATTGTTGATGCCCGCATCGATGGCGCCGGCGCCGAGGCCGACGCAAAAAGAGGAAATGATCAGCAAATACCAATTTTGTACCACGGCATAGGCCAGAAGAGCCAGGCCGGTCATTGCGCAGCTGTGGGTGAGCAGCCGGGCGACACCGAGGCGCACCATGATTCTGCCGCTCAGAAAACTGGAAATCAGATAACCCGCCATGGATGCAAAGAGCAGTATGCCCAGGGCATCGAGAGGCCGTGAAAAAGAGCTGCGCATGGAGGGCCAGGCCACGCCCAGCAGACCGTCCGGCATGCCGATGGAAATGAAAGCGAGGAATGCGAGGAAAATACGCAGCAGACGGTAATGATCCGCGCCTTTCACTTTGAGAAAACAGGTTTTGTCAGGCTTCAACAGCAATCCAGATTATGAGAATGATGAGTTATCACCGCCGCAGGAGACGGTCTGCCGGCAGTCCCGCGCCGAGTGTGGGAATGTGCAAGAAATATCGCTTTGTGTCCTTTGTGCCTCGTATGGAAGCGAAATGGCTGTTTTAAAATACAAAAAAGCACCCACAAAGTCCACCAGGAAGTTATCAGCTCTCCCCACCAGCAAAAATATCGCGCTGCGAGCATCCAGTTGTTCCGGCAGGAATGCGGTTCATTTGATGACCCCAGTAATTTCACTTGATTTTCAACGCTATGTTGGCTAATTTAGTGCGTGGTTAGCAGCGATGAGGGATCTGGAAATGGCCGGGTGCGTTGAAAACGGCATCAAGGCCGGGGATTTCCTGACAAGGGCAATTGCTCAGCTCTCCTTGACACGCGACACGATCATCTGAAAGGACAAGTCGTTACGTGTCATGGATAGGTCCCTGATCAAACCAATAGAACGTTTTAATCAGCGAGGTTGTTATGTCAGAGTATCTGGACAAGATTTTGAAGGATGTGAAGGCAAAAAATCCCAACGAACCCGAATTTCATCAGGCGGTTCAGGAAGTGCTGGAATCACTTGAAGTCGTTCTCCAGCGTCATCCCGAATACAAGTCCCATAAAATTCTGGAAAGAATGGTTGAGCCGGAAAGAGTCATCATGTTCCGTGTTCCGTGGATCGATGACCAGGGAGAAATTCAGATCAACCGCGGCTACCGCATCCAGATGAACAGCGCCATTGGTCCGTACAAGGGCGGTTTGAGATTTCATCCTTCGGTGAATCTTGGTATTTTGAAGTTTTTGGCCTTTGAACAGGTATTTAAAAATTCATTGACCACCCTGCCCATGGGTGGCGGAAAGGGCGGCTCTGATTTTAATCCGAAAGGCAAGAGCGAAAACGAGATCATGAGATTTTGCCAGAGCTTCATGACCGAGTTGTTCCGGCATATCGGCGCCAATACAGACGTGCCAGCAGGAGATATCGGTGTCGGCACCCGCGAGGTCGGTTTCTTGTTTGGCCAATACAAGCGCCTGAGCAATGAATTCACCGGTGTCCTCACCGGCAAAGGATTGAATTGGGGCGGATCGCTTGTTCGTCCCGAAGCAACCGGTTTCGGCTGTGTCTATTTTGCTGAAGAAATGTTAAAGACGAAAAAAACGAGCTTTGACGGCAAAACAGTCGCTGTATCCGGTTTTGGAAATGTCGCCTGGGGCGCGGTCACCAAGGTGAATGATCTCGGCGGAAAAGTCGTCACGCTTTCCGGCCCCGATGGTTATATCTACGATCCGGACGGTATCAAGGGTGAAAAAATCAACTATATGCTGAAACTTCGTTCCAGCAACAAGGACGCGGTTGAAGATTATGCCAAAGAATTCAAAGTACAATTTTTCCCGAAAGAAAAACCCTGGAAGGTGAAGGTAGATGTCGCCCTGCCATGTGCCACGCAGAATGAGATCTATGAAGAAGACGCCAAAGAATTGTTAAAGAACGGCTGCATGTGCGTTTGCGAAGGCGCGAATATGCCCACCACGATTGGCGCATACAATATTTTCAGAGACGCCAAAATTCTTTTCTCACCTGGTAAAGCCTCCAATGCGGGTGGCGTCGCCACGTCTGGTCTGGAGATGTCGCAGAACAGCATGCGTCTGCCGTGGTCGAGAGAAGAAGTCGACAAGAAACTTCATGAGATCATGGTCAGAATCCACGATACCTGCGTGGCAACCGCTGAGCGATTCGGGACACCGGGCAACTATGTGAACGGTGCCAATATCGCCGGTTTCCTTAAGGTTGCGGATGCCATGATCGATCAAGGGTTGGTGTAATCAATCACCAAAAGGAATCATCTATGCCTGGGCGGTTCTTGGAACCGCCCGTTTTAATTTTCCCCCAATATTTTGGTTAACTGGAAAATTAAAGGGGTGTCATGGCATTCCCGAGTCTGCCAAACCAACCCGTGGACACCGAATCGATGTGGCTACGTGAACCCATTTTAACCCATGAATGCTCGACGGTTCAGTACACATCCCGTTCTCCCTTCATTCAACCTGCGCCTGTTCTTTATTAACCCACCGCAAAAATTAAACCACTAAAAAGTCTGAAAAAATGGATAAAAAATCTGCCATAAAAGAAATCAAACTGGAAAACGTCTTTCACGCAGGGCTGAAAAAATTCCAAAAGCTCATGCGCTACAAGATCCAGGAAATTCTCCTCGTTTCCAGCATCTATGATTATTATCTGTTTGAAGAGGACGGAAGACTCTATGAGCTCATCCGGAGTGAATACCAGAACCTCAACCTGAGTCAGGCGCCTGAAATCACGCACGTCACCACCGGTGCGGAAGCCATTGAGCTGCTTCAAAGTGACCATGATTTCGATCTGATCATCACCACTCTGCACATCGAAGATATGAACGTGGTCAAGTTCGCGCATCAGGTGAAGGACAAGGGCATAGAACTGCCGATCATTTTGCTCGCTTACGACAACAAGGAACGCAAGGAACTCACCACGCACTATGACACCTCGGTGTTTGAAAGAATTTTTATCTGGAACGGCGATTATCACCTTTTAATCGGCATTATTAAATATATTGAAGACAAAATGAACGTGGCGCAGGATACCCAGAACATCGGTGTTCAGGTCATTATTCTGGTGGAGGATAACGTTAAATTTTACTCGTCCTACCTTCCTCTGGTTTATACGGAAATTCTCCACCAGTCCCTGCGCTTGATCCAGGAAGGAATCAATATCACCCACAAATTTCTGCGGATGCGTGCCAGACCAAAGATACTCCTGTGCACCACCTATGAAGAAGCCTGGAATTATTTTGAAAAATACGAGGAAAACGTCCTTGGGATCATCACGGACAACAATTTCAGACGTGATGGCGTACGCGATCCGGAAGCGGGTCTCAAATTTGCCACCGCCGTCAAGGAACGGCATAAAGATATTCCCATCCTGATTCAAACCAGCGATCAGAATCTTGAAGTGAATGTAAACAGGATCGGCGCCTCTTTCCTCTATAAAAACTCCCCCAGGCTTTTGCATGATCTCCGCGATTTCATGCTCGATCATTTTGGTTTTGGTGATTTTGTTTTCGAGCTCAACGACGGAACTGAGGTGGGCCGCGCTGCCAACCTGATGGAGCTGGCCGATCAGATCGCAAAAATTCCGGAAGAAAGCCTGCTGCATCACGCTGAAGGAAATCATTTTTCAAGATGGCTGAAAGCGAGGACCGAATTTTACCTCGCCCATCAGCTTCGCCCCCGGAAAGTCACCGATTTTGAATCGCCAGAATACCTGCGCCAGGATCTGCTCAATGCGCTGCACCACTATCTGGAAGAAAGAACCAAGGGCGTGATTTCCGATTTCAGAAAGGAAACCTTTGATCCCAAAAACAGTTTTGCCAGAATCGGGGGCGGATCTCTTGGCGGCAAGGCGCGCGGCCTCGGATTCATTAACACATTGATCGCCAATTATAATGTAAAATCTCTGTTCAAGGGAGTCGAAATTTCTGTCCCTTCGGCCGTGGTCATTGGCACCGAAGTGTTTGATCATTTTATGGCTGAAAACAAGCTCGAGAGCTACGCCTTCAATGAGATGGATGACGTAAAAATCACGCAAACATTTATCGAGGCCGCTTACTTTTCGGACGAAATCAAGCAGAAACTGTTCGATTTCTTGCAAATCATCAAAGAACCGCTCGCCGTACGCTCTTCCAGTTTGCTCGAGGATGCCCAGTTCCTGCCCTTTGCCGGGGTGTATGAGACCTATATGCTGCCGAACAGCAATGCGGATATCAACATAAGGCTGGAGGAGCTGCTGCAAACCATCAGGGCTGTATACGCTTCGACCTATCATCAAAAAGCCAAAGATTACATGATGGCCACCGCCTACCGCCTGGAGGAGGAAAAGATGGCGGTGATCGTGCAGAAGCTGGTCGGATCGGACCATAACGGAAAATTTTATCCGGATCTCTCCGGCGTCGCCAAGTCCTTCAATTTTTATCCGGTTCCCCCGCAAAAATCCGACGATGGCATCGCGCTGGTTGCACTGGGTCTCGGCAAGACCGTGGTGGAGGGCGGAAATACCGTCCGGTTTTGTCCGCGTTTCCCGAAACACCTGTTGCAGTTTTTTTCGACCAAAGAGACGCTCAGGCATGCGCAGAAAGATTTTTTTGCGCTCGATTTGAACGGCAAGCTGGATCATCATCCCGAATCGACCACAGATCCCCTGGTCAAACGTTATAATCTTGCAGCGGCGGAATCGGACGGAACGCTCTTCACAGTCGGATCCACCTACTCCTCTGATGATGATGCGGTTTATGATGGCATCTCCCGCCGGGGAGTCCGCGTTGTCACCTTTGCGCCGATTTTAAAACACAACATGTTTCCGCTGCCTGAAATACTGGATACGCTGTTGGGCCTGGGCACATGGGGGATGGGGTCTGCGGTGGAGATTGAATTTGCCGTCAACTTGAGTGTTCCACCCGGTCATGCCAAGGAATTTGCCATGCTGCAGATGCGGCCGCTGGTCAGCAGCCGGGAAATCGATGAACTGAACGTTGATTTTTCAGCGGTGGATCTGATTTGTCAGAGCAGCCAGGTGCTGGGCAACGGCGCGACAGAGGGCATCTATGATCTGATCATGGTGGATCATGACAGCTTTCAAAGAAGCAACAGCACAGCGGTGGCCATGGAGATCGCCAGGCTCAATGCAAAACTACTGCATGAGAAGAAACCCTATGTCCTGATCGGGATCGGACGATGGGGCTCGCTCGATCCCTGGCTTGGCATTCCGGTCACGTGGGACCAGATATCCGGTGCTGCCGCCATTGTGGAATCCGGTTTCAAAGATTTTGATGTCGAGCCATCGCAGGGTTCTCACTTTTTCCAGAATATTACCTCCTTCCGTGTGGGCTACTTTACGGTGGATGCCGAGCACAAAATCGGTTTTATCGATTGGGATTGGCTGTTGGCGCAGCCCGCCGTTGAAGAGCTCGAGTTCGCCAAACACCTGCAGTTCAAGGAACCCGTGTCGGTCAAGATAAACGGGCATAAAAACATCGGGATCATTTTAAAGCCGGGCATGACAGCGAGGGAATGAGCATTGGGCATTGGGGTGCGTATTCATTCCGG
>CAUJEL010000196.1 GCA_963169875.1 Candidatus Zhuqueibacterota bacterium | reverse complement strand
CGAGGTGATCAACACCGAACCCGCTTTTCACAACTGGTATCCCCTCGAAGCCATGGTCAAGGAGTACAATATCAAAGTCGCCATCCACAACCATCCCCTGCCCAGCCGCTACGCGCTGCCGCAGTCGGTGCTGGACAAGGTCAAGGGACTGGACTATCGCATCGGCGCCGGCATGGACACCGGCCACTGGATGCGTTCGGGATGGGAACCGCTCAAAGCCATGGACCTGCTGCACGGCCGCATCATCCACACCCATCTCAAGGATCTCGATCTTTTCAATGACCCCAGGAAAGCCGCAGATGTACCGTTCGGCAGTGGGGTAGCCAATATCCACGATATTCTCGCGGAATTGACGCTGCAAGATTACGACGGCTATCTCTCCATCGAACACGAGCGCGAAGATGAATCGGCCAACCCCTCGCCGAACATCGCCAAAGGGCTGGAGTATGTCAAAAGCATCACCTATTTCCAGGATTATCAGCAGTTGCTGCAGCGCGAATGGGGCCGCTACTCCAAGCATGGCTGGAACCATTATGGCCCCGGCCATTTCGAAATCGATGAAAAAACCGGCGTGCTCACCACGGATGGCGGCATGGGCTTGCTGTGGTACAGCCGCAGGATGTATAAGGATTTCGTCCTGGAACTGGATTACAAGACCGATTCGTTCAACGCCAATTCAGGCATTTTTCTCCGCGTTCCCGAGATGCCCGTGGATGACAATTACATTTACAAATCTTTTGAGATCCAGATCGATGATTCCCAGCGCGGCATTCACGCCACCGGATCGGTCTATGATGCCGTGGCGCCGGGCGTTCTCGCCTTTAACGAGACCGGCGCATGGAATCATTACAAGATTTCTTTTATCGGCGACCGCATCACCGTTGAACTGAACGGCGTCCAGGTGGTGGACTGGCTGGCTCAACCGAGCGGTAAGATTTCTTCCTTTGCCAGAGAAGGATATGTCGGCTTGCAGAATCACGGTCACAACGAAAAGGTCTATTTTAAAAATATATTCGTCAAGGAACTTTAATATTTTTTAACATGAACAGACAGCCCCGTCAGGATATCGATCTCTCCCTGGTCATTCCCGTTTACAACGAGCGTGACAAGGTGGAGCGTGATCTCCGCGGGGCTGTTGATTTTTTCCGGCGTCATGAATTCAACGGGGAAATCATCGTCGCTGATGATGGCAGTCGCGATGGCACGGCAGATGTTGCGGAATTGTTCAAAGCCTCCTGTCCAGTCCCCCTGCATGTTCTGCGCCTTGAGCCCCATCGCGGCAAGGGACATGCGGTGCGTCAGGGTATGATACACACGCAGGGCCGCCTGATCCTCTTCATGGACAGCGGCAATTGCATCCCGTATGCTGAAATTTTGCGCGGACTGCAGTTGATCAAAGAGGGCGCCTGCGATATCGCCCATGCTTCGCGCCAGCTGTCGCAGAGCGTCATCGTGCGCAGACGCCCTCCCTCCCGCCGTCTCTCGGGCTGGCTGTTCCGCCATTTTTTTGCCCGCCTGCTCGGATTGCCAATCACCCTCACGGATACCCAGGCTGGCCTAAAAGTATATCGTGGTGAAATCGGCCGCGTGCTTTATGCAGCCTGTTTTTCTGATGGCTTTCTCTTCGATGCGGAAGTCATACTCCGCGCCCGGCGGGCGAGCTATCGCATCTGCGAATTCCCCGTCACCTGGACCAGCGACCCGGACAGCCGTCTGCGGCTGCGCTGGATGCCGTTCCTGCTCATCCGTGATGCGCTGGTTCTGAAATGGCGATTGCGTCGGGAATGGAAAAAAGAATTTGACAGGAGAAACATATAATGGATCATCAATTTCGCAGGCGCCTGGTGGCGGGTGAGACCCTCCTGGGCACCATCGTCAGCCTGCGTTCACCGGAAGTGGCCGAACTGCTGGCTGAGACCGGGTTTGACTGGCTCTTCATCGACGGCGAACACGGGGCTTTCGACATTGCGAACATCCAGACTGTTTTACAAGCTGCTGATTCCCTTAAAACCTGCATTGTGCGGATTCCAGCGCTGGACGAGGCGGCCATCAAAAAAGTGCTGGACATCGGGGCGACGGGTGTGATCGTACCCCAAATCCATACTGCAGAGCAGGCCGAGGCGGTCGTGCGCTGGGGCCGTTATCCGCCCCAGGGCGGTAGGGGACTGGGCGTGGCGCGCGTGCAGCGCTATGGATTCGCACTGCAGAGATACGCCGATTCAGCCAATGAGGAGGTCGTCCTGATCGTCCAGGCAGAGAGCGCAGATTCTGTTGAGAATATTGACGCGATCGCAGCGGTGCCGGGGATCGATGCGGTTTTGATCGGTCCCTATGATTTGTCAGCCAGCCTTGGTCATGCGGGGCAAGTCGATCATCCCGTGGTTACAGAGGCCATTGCGCATATCATTCAGGTATGCAAAGCGTATGACCGGCCGCTGGGGATATTCGGCATGACCGCGGACTCGGTGCGGCCGTATCGCGATCAGGGTGTTACCCTGATCGCGGTTGGCATGGACAGCGTGTTGTTGGGGACGGCGGCGAGAGAGCTGCATGATGAGTTGATGTAATAAGGGGGGTGCAGGAAAACCCATCCTCGTTCGGGTACTATTTTCCGGATGTATTTTTTAACAAGGGAACAATCAGTCGCTTTTGTTGTACTTACCCGCTCTGCTACCTCTCACGCCTGGCGCAACTTTTGGTAATTCTTAAAACAGCGCTCGATGGCCTCCATGGGCGGATAGGCGTCCTTTTCCTCTTCGATGATATACCACTCGGTGCCGCCCGCGGACTCGCAAAAAGCAAAGACCTGCTGCCAATCGATATCACCCTCGCCAATCAGCGCCTTGTCATTGGTCTGCGAATATTCCTTCAAATGCACGGTGCCGGCGCGGCCGGGGTATTTTTTAAGCACCGCAACCGCATCCGCCCCCCCATGAGAGGCATTGCTGGTATCGAGTTGCAGAATGACATTTTTATACGTGTTCTGAGCGAAGACGTCCCATGGTATTTGTCCGTCCATGGGTTGAAACTCGAACGTGTGATTGTGATAACCGACGCGCATGCCGACGTCATTAATCTGTTCGGAAATTTGATTGAACAATTCCGCCAGACCATGCCAATCCTGAATGGTGCGGCGTTTTTCTTCGGGCAACCATGGACAAATCAGGTATTGGTTGCCGAGAATCTGATTAAACTCTACGGTTTTCTTCAGAGCATCTCCGCTCAGTGTGTCCAATTGGGTATGTGTGCCACAGCATTTCAAGCCATTATCATCCAGCATTTTTCGAAGATCCTTGGCCGAATAATTATAATAACCTGCAAATTCGACGCCCTGGTAGCCGATCGCGGCGACAGCGGACAGCGTCGCGGGGAAATTGGCTGCGCAATCCTTGCGCACCGAGTACAGCTGCACACCGAGCGGGGCCTTGTGGTCCGGTAATGCATTGCACCTCACTGAAGTGGCAGCCGTGAGGATGGCAGTTGATTTGATGAAATCGCGACGTTTCATTTCGTGTTGCCACATAGAACAAACCTCCAGCATTTGGTTGAATCCATGCATTGTTCTGATATCACATCCCATGCAATCCAAAGCGCGAGAAAACGAACTGTTCGGATTGGGGCTCCTTTCTTTCACGGCGGATCAATGGACGGCCCGATCCCTGTTTGCTCATTAAAACAAGCCCGTTATATTGCCCTGCTCGTCAACATCTATTTTTTCAGCCGATGGCACCTTGGGCAACCCCGGCATGGTCATGATGTCACCCGTTAAAGCGACGATAAATCCGGCGCCGGCGGATACGCGGAGACTGCTAACGGTCACGGTAAATCCTTGCGGTGCGCCCAGGAGCTTGGGATCTTCCGAGAAACTGTACTGCGTTTTGGCCATGCAAATGGGAAGCTGCTCGAGCCCCATCTCTGCAATTTGCGCCGCCTGTTTCATCGCATCAACAGTCACAACCACATTCGCGCCACGATAGATTCGTTTTACAACCGCATCAATTTTGTCAACAATACTTTGTGCAGGATCATAAGTGAAAGCAAATTGACCGGATGATTCACAGAGCTTGACCACTTCCCTGGCCAAATCAGTGCCGCCTTCTCCCCCTTTGGCCCATACGTCAACCAGCGCCGCTTTGACGCCCAGCTGTTGACACTGGTCGGCGATGAAGCCAAGTTCCGCCTCTGTATCGGTATGAAAGCGGTTGATGGCCACGACGCATGGCAAGCCATAAACCCGTGTGACATTTTCCACATGCCGCTGCAAATTGGGCAAGCCTTTTTCCAGGGCATCAAGATTCTCCTGGGACAGGTTTTCCTTTTTGACGCCGCCATGGTGTTTCAGCGCCCGAACCGTCGCCACCAGAACAACGGCGGAAGGCCGCAAACCCGACATACGGCACTTGATATTGATGAATTTCTCCGCCCCCAGGTCCGCTCCGAACCCCGCTTCCGTGATCGCATAATCCCCCAAGGCCAGGGCCATCCGCGTAGCCACCAGTGAGTTGCAGCCATGGGCGATGTTGGCAAAGGGACCTCCATGGACGAAAGCGGGTGTATGCTCCAGGGTCTGCACCAGATTCGGTTTGAGGGCATCTCGCAACAGCGCCGTAAGCGCGCCCTGCGCTTTCAGATCACCGGCCGTGACTGGCAGGCCATCATAGGTATATGCAACGATCATTCTGGAGAGGCGTGTTTTCAAATCCTGAATCCCGGAAGAGAGGCATAAAACCGCCATGATATCAGAAGCAACCGTGATATCAAAGCCATCCTCCCGGGGAACGCCATTGACGCGGCCGCCCAAGCCGCTTACGATAAATCGAAGCTGGCGGTCATTCATGTCCAGACATCTGCGCCAGACGATCCGCCGTGGATCGATGTTTAAGGCATTACCCTGAAAGATATGGTTGTCCACCAGGGCGGCCAATAAGTTGTTTGCCGCAGCGGTGGCATGCAGGTCGCCGGTGAAATGAAGATTGATATCTTCCATCGGCCCGACCTGAGCGTGCCCACCTCCTGCCGCGCCCCCTTTCATGCCGAAAATCGGGCCCAAGGATGGTTCCCGGAGCGCGACAACCGATTTTTTCCCGATCTTTCTAAGGGCATCGGCCAAGCCCACAGTAACGGTGGTCTTGCCTTCGCCGGCTGAGGTCGGTGTGATAGCGGTTACCAATACTAATTTACCATCTTGCCGCATCGACTGATCAATGACTCCGAGATCTATTTTGGCTTTATAGTTTCCATATAATGAGACCTGCTCTTCGGCAATGCCCAATTCCCGGGCAATCTCGAGAACAGGTTTCAAGATGGTGGCGTGCGAGATTTCAATATCGGATTTCATGGTCATATCCTTCTTGTAGCGGGTGAGTCCATGCGGCCAGGCCGTATTAGGGCATCATGGTCACACGGTGATAGACACAAACGTATTGTTTGATACATTCAAGCGGCAAAAACGCAGTGAACCCCATTTCCCGGGCCTAAACTAACGCACCTGCAAATTAGCCAATCATGGCACGAAAAGCAAGCCGAAAATGCACACTGTAGACCAATGGATTTGATGAATCTTGCAGGTTGCCATATAAAAAGTAAGCCTTGCGCACTGATGCGAATCGGGTCTCATCTCCAAAATGGAGAACGATGGATCGCTTTCTGCCGCCTTTTTTCTTGCATATCTCCCGAGCAAAAGCTAATTTAAAGAAAATAATCTGCAACGTTATCCTTCATCTATCAGGATATGACGTGAAAAACAGACGACTCTTGATATTCCGCTGCCTGCTGGCAGTGATTCCTTTTCTGTTCATCCTTTTTTTTGAGTTAAGCCTGCGGCTCTTGAACCTCTTCCCGCAGGAACCATTGTTTCTCGAAACGCAAGCGGATGGTCAAAACGTATATCAACTCAATCCCGATGTCGGCAAACGCTATTTCGATCCCAAACAGGTCGTCGTTCCGAATCTGTATCCGGAGACCTTCGCCCGGGAAAAGAGTTCTGACATCTATCGCATTTTTTGCCTCGGCGAATCCAGCACCGCCGGATTCCCGTTTGATTTTCAGGTCCCTTTTCCCGCCCAGATGAAGCTGCTCCTTGCGAATTACTACCCGGATGTAAAATTTGAAGTCATAAATCTGGGCATGTCCGCCATCAGCAGCTATACGGTCGCCGATTTTATTACGGAAGTTATGAATCATCAACCCGATCTGATCATCCTCTATATGGGGCACAATGAGTTTTACGGCGCCTATGGCAGCGCCTCGGCCTTCTCCTTCACCCAGAACGGCGCACTCATTCGCTTTTACCTGAAGCTGCAAAAACTGCACACGGTACAAATGATTCGTTCACTGGTCTCTTCGCTCAAACCGGCAAAACAGCAGGATCCGGAAAACACCACGTTGATGGAACAAGTGATTGCAGATAAAAAAGTGGTCTATCAGTCCGATAAGTACAACAGAACCCTGGCAAATTTTCATACCAACTTGTCGGCTATCGTTGCGCAGTGCCGGCAGAATAAAATACCCGTGCTCCTCGGCACCCTGGTGGCCAATGACAAGGATTTGCCGCCGCTGGGCAGTGCCATGTCAACACGGAACGACGCTCCAGGTGCCGCGCGCGTTGACAGCTTATTACGTATAGGTGCATTTGCATCCGCCCACACGGAGGCAGTGACGATTCTGCAGCGAGACTCTTCGGCGGCGGCAAACTGGTTTCATCTCGGCCAGGCCAGCCTGGCGCTTGGCGATTCCATGGCAGCGAGCGCTTATTTCGCGGCTGCGCGTGATCGCGATGTGGTGCGATTCCGCGCCAGCCAGGATGTCAACCGTATCATTCGCGACGTGGCCGCATCCCATGGAGCACTCATTGCCGACATACAGGCAGCCTTTAAAAAAGCGTCGCCAGAGGGCATCATCGGCAGGGAATTGATCTGCGATCATCTCCATCCCAATCCGGCAGGTTATTATCTCATGGCTAAAGTCCTTACAGAAAAAATCAGTCAGGCAGGATGGCTTGACAAAAAGCCTGCCGCGTATCATCCTCCTGATTCACCCATTGCCGTGACGGACCTGGATTGGGACATG
This sequence comes from Candidatus Zhuqueibacterota bacterium, assembly GCA_963169875.1. Taxonomy (GTDB): domain Bacteria; phylum Zhuqueibacterota; class Zhuqueibacteria; order Residuimicrobiales; family Residuimicrobiaceae; genus UBA2214. Next base: position 26,506 of record CAUJEL010000196.1, on the reverse strand, counting down.
GGGCTGATTCGCGTCTACAAATTATTGCATCGCTGGCCGTTTGCGGATAAAAAAGTGGATTATGGGAAATACGTTCCGCATGGCGAGCCGCAGGCCGCCAGGATCGCTTATGAATATGTGTTCTCGCATCACAACTGGGTGAAAGCGCACTATGCCATGGCGGATTACCATCTCGCGCGCAAGCAACCGGAAAAGGCGCGCCAGCACTATCTGGCGGTGAACAGCTATTATCCGCAGCGGCCGGAACCGCTTTTCAAAATCGCGCAAACATTCGAGCAACTCGATGACTGGCGCGAAGCAGAGACCTATTATCAAGCCAGCCTGGCCCGGTCTGCGCAAAAGGGAATGATCTATCACCGCCTGGCATGGGCGCAATGGCGACAGAAGAAAATGGCCGCCGCGGTCAACACCATACAGATGGCGATTTCTGCGCCCGACCTCCCGGCGCAGGAGAGAAGAACCGCCAAACTGGATTTGGCCGGATTCTTTCTCGCGCTTGATCGCGTGGAATATGCAAACCGGGTGCTGCAGGACATACTCCACGATGCCCCCGATTTCCAGCCCGCCCGGGAAATGTGGCAATCTTTGCACGGCACCGGCAAATAACGTCAAATCCCCTGATCATTCACGGCCCTGATTTTCGTCACTATTATTCATTTTTCGCTTGATTTTTTACGGCTGAATCGTTATTCTGAAATATAAGCCCTATCCTTCTCATGTTATCAGGATCAAAGACGAAAAGGAGTCCATCATGAAACCTCGCTTTCTCTTTGTATCTCTGCTGCTCCTGTTGTTTTTAACCCTCAACCTCTTCGCCCAGGGACATTCCGATATGTTCAACATAGACGTGGATACGTCCATGGCGGGATGGCCTCAGGTTGAATTTTCCCCAACCATGGGTGTTTTTTTGGTCGTCTGGGAAGATTACCGCAACGGTAACGCGGATATTTACGGCCAACTGATCGAATCCAATGGAACACCCCGCGGGGATAATTTCCCGATTTGTACGACTGCCGGCGATCAGTATTGGCCACATTTAGCCTATGATTCCTATTGGGGCCGGTTTCTGGTCGTGTTTGAGGATTGGCGCGACCCCAACAATGGCGATATCCGCGGCATCTTCGTAACCCAGATGGGAACGTTTTATCATCCAGCGAACGCGGAGGCAGATGACACCTTTCTCATCTGCTCAAACCCCGCGAACATCTATACCTGCTCTGTGGCCTTTAACTGGCGTGAAAGGGTCTATCTGGTGGTCTGGGGCGATTTCAGAAATGATCCAACCAACAAAAGCTTCACCGGCGCCGATGTGTTCGGCCAATTGGTCAGCGACACCGGCGAACTCCTGCCCCCGCCCACGCCGGCGGACGGCAATCAAAATTTTATGGTTGCCGCCAACCCGGCCTATGACGAAAGTGTGGCGGACGTGAGCTACAGCCCCATCATCAACGAATTCCTGGTCGTTTACGGGACAAGCACCGGATTGGTTCTCGGCCAGCGCGTTGATCATACGGGCAAATTGATAGCCTTTAATGGCAAGTCGACCTCGACCATCAGCAACGGCACACCATTCATGATCTCAGATCTATTCAGCAATGGCCCGGATTGTATGCAAGCCAAAGTGCAGTTCAATTCCGATAATTACATGTCACAAATCGGCTGGTGTGAGGCGGAAGTAATCTGGAAAGGCATTCGTCCCCCGGACCGCAAGGACAATGATCTCTGGGGACAGCGCATCGCCTTCACAAAGGAAAACGACAAGTATGTGGTCTGGTATGTCAACCTGGCCGGGGATTTGAGTCAGGCGGCCCTGTCAAACCACTCCATCAGCCAGCAAACCGACTTTATGGGTGTGGCAGATATTGCCTATAATCGCACTGATAACGAATTTCTCGTCGCGTGGGGTGATCCGAGAACCAATAAATGGCAGAAACAGGACCTCTATGGCCAGCGTTTATGGGTACATGGACCCAAAAATGAAATGACCTTCCTAGCGGATGATCGCGCCGCGACCGTCACTGACACCGAAAATATCCCGTACTTTGTTTCCAGCGACAAGTATGAAGGCAGTCTCGTCGGTGTCGCCTATAGCCCTGAGTCGAACAGCTTTCTGGTCGCCTTCACCTACGAAGATCCAGCGTTAAATCGCAAATCGGACATCATGGGCTTTCTGGTTCATGGTCAGCAATCGACAAACGTCGCACAAAGAACGGTTCAACCGGATCATATGACGCTCTATCCGATTTACCCGAATCCGTTCAACGCATCTGCCAAAATTCGCTTCTCATTGCAGCATGACTGCAATCTCTCACTCAAAGTGTTTGATATGAGCGGCCGGGAAATCGAGACGATGGTGCATGAGCGCAGGAGCAGCGGAGAGTATGAGATGGCATGGGACGCACAGGGAGCGCCGAGCGGCATTTACGTCATCCAGCTTAAGGCGGATGATATGGTGCAAACCCGAAAGATGGTATTGATTAAATAAGGTGACATTGCGTTCGTCGATATCGTCCTTGTCGATCAGCTCGGCCCGGAGGCGGTTGCGGAGCCGGCCCGCGCCGCAGGAGTGATGCATAAAGAGCGCATCGTTGGGCAGCAAATGCTGTCTGTTATTATCGACATGTCCTGAAGGATGGACTAATGCGCTTCTTATTCCTCGCGATTGATTTTTTTACGAAAATAGAGCTGCCGTTCTGCACCGTACCGGGGCAGACTGATGACATAGGTGCAGCCTTTTCCAGGCTCCGTATCTACACTGAGTGATCCGCCGTGTTCCTCAACGATCTGCCGGCAGATGAGCAATCCAAGACCGATTCCGCTCTCTGAGCCGGTGAAACTCGTGGCCGATAGTACCTGTACGTCTTTCTTGTCGAGTCCGACGCCTTGATTGCTGATGAATAACTTGACGCGTTGTGCCTGCTCATCAAGCAATGCCGATACATTGATCTCAACATCAGCGCGCGCCTCCAGCGTATTCAGCAAAAGATTGTGGAGGATCTGCCGTATCTGCCCCGGACAGGCGAGTATATCCGGGACCTTGTCGGAAAACTGAAAATTAATCTGTGCGCCCCGCCTTGAATAAATCGGTTTGAGCAGCTCGATAATCTCATGGGTCAGAATGGTCAGAGAGCAGCGGATGTATTGTGAGTTTTGTTCTGCGTGGCTGACCAGACCCTGTGCCAGTTGACTCGCATGTGCGATCACGGACTGCAATAAATCGAACCTGGCATCTATCTCTTCCCTTTTCTCGCTGTTTTGCATCCAACTCTTGGCCAACTCGATGTTCCCGGAGATGACCGTGAGCAAGTTATTAAGTTCGTGACCGACAGGCGCAGCCAATCGCCCGCGCAGCGCCAGCCTGTCATAGTGGAGGACCCTCTCCTGCATATTCTTGAGATAACCGGCCAGGAGTTGTTTCCCTTGAACGAGCTGTGAATGATGCAGTGCCAGGGCGATCAATTCAGAAAAGAGCTGCGCGATGGCCAGGTGCTGTCCCTCTTTTTGCGGTTTCCCTTCCACATAGAGAATGCCGGAGAGGTTTTTATCAGCGATGATGGGGAAAAACCATTTCCGGCAGGTGGATTCTGGCGGACGTCCTTCCTCGACAGGAAGCTCGTGCGGCTCCTTGTTGCGCATGACCTGTTGAATGACGGCACGATGATTTTGCAGCAGCTGATCCGTCGTGCCCAAACCCCGTGTAAGGGAAATATTCAGTTTGCCATCCTGATTACGCAGCAGCAGCATGACGCGATCTGCAGGCACGGACTCAACGCACGCATCCAGTATCTGGCCGATGACAGCACGCATATCCGTCGAATTGGCCATGACGTTATATATTTTGGCCAGCCGGGGCAACAGGTCTGCCTCGCCATGGGCCGTTTGCAGCGCATTGGCCATCTTTTCTTTTTGCCATTGTGCGAGAAAATTCTCGAGAATACGTTCCGCATCTCGTGTCGGATCATCATCCAGGCGGTCAATTCCATCACTGCCGATATACATATCATTCTCCACTCAAGAATACTAGCGGGAAAAGCGTGTCCCTGCTTCGCCACATGTCTCATCCATCCAGCGCCACATATGCGCCTTCATCACGCATACTCTGCGAGAGTTATATCCTTGTTATGCGCAAAAAGCAATTCCCGTGCCAGGTCTGGCGCTAAAAACAACTTGAATAGAATCATTATTTTTTGTAATAATGGTGGCTGTTGGAATAGTTTGCAGGAGGAACGATGAAACGCGTCTATCTGCTGCGGCATGGCAAGGCGGAAATTCAGTCTGCTGGAATGGCGGATTTTGAACGAAAGCTGCAAAGCCGTGGCATACATCAGATTATCAAAATCGGCAAAGCATTTATTAAAAAGGGGTACCAGGTTTCCTGCATCACCAGCAGTCCGGCAGAAAGAGCCTTCGAAAGCGCACAGCTTTTCGCACGCCAGATAAATTTCCCGGAAAATGAGATTAAAATCGAAGCGGAAATTTACACGTGTGATGCGGATGGTTTGATTGCGTTGCTGCAAAAAATGCAGGACAACCAGGAAGCTGTGCTGCTGGCCGGCCATAATCCGGCGTTCGAGACCCTGGCCGCACGGGTCTCAGGGCAGTACACACTTCATTTGCCCACCGGCGGACTCGCGGTGCTGGATTTTGCCATCACCCGGTGGCAGGAAACTGATGTGCAGAAGGCGCGTTTGCTTGAGGTGATGGTTCCGGACGAAAAAGACAAGTTGGAAGAATCAACCAGGGAACTCGCACACACCACGACGCATGCAGTTCAGGAAGTTTTGCAGCAGTCAGGCCTCTCGCTGGACTTGGCCAAACGACAGCTGATCACCCGGCATATGATAAGACTGGTTAAAAAGCTCACCCGTTAGACTCGATTGCTGATGCCCAGTTCCATCAGGGCCCGGGCGAGTCTCACATATTGACGCAGGTCGTTATATAGCTGCCCGGAGATGCGCAGAATGCGCTGCGGCGGCTGGGGATAAAAAACTACCGGTACATCGATTTGATAGTCATGAAAGAGCTGCTCTTGAAGGGGTTCCACGTAATACGGGGGCAGCGGCTGCGGAACTGATTCGGCCGCAGCAACGGGCAACGAAGCCAGGCTGCCGATCATTTCGTCCGGACACGGGGACGCAATGTGCAGGGACTCGCAGAGCAACTGTCGTGCCGCCAACGTCAGGGTGCGATTACGCCGCATAATCTCGGGCCATCCTCCAGGGACCAGTTTTTCCATAAACGCCAGAGCATGCCCCACACAGAGATAGGCGCTGGTATCGACGGTTCCCGCCCAAAAAAATTCATGATGAAAAGCGGACACAGGCGCCTGCACTTCCGCCGCAACATGGCTGATGGCCATGGGATGAATATCTCCTTGCCATTCTTTACGGACATAGAGGAATGCAGATCCTTTGGGCGCACAAATCCATTTGTGGCAGTTGCCAGTGTAATAGGTGGCACCCAGTGTACGCAACGCCAGGGGGATCATTCCCGGTGCATGCGCGCCATCCACCAGCGTCTCGATGCCCAGGGCTGAGAACGCCTCCACCAATTCCTTGACCGGGAAGATGAGGCCGGTGGGACTGGTGACATGATCGATCAGCACCAACCGGGTTCGCGGTGTGACCGCCGCAAGCAGGGCGTCTATGATTTCTTGAGGATGCCGCAGCGGGAAGGGTATGTGCGCAATTCTCAAGGTTGCACCACTGCGACGTGCGGTGAATTCGAGCGCGTTGCGGCAGGCGAAATAATCGTGATTGCTGGTCAGCAGTTCATCGCCGGGTTTGAAATCCAGCGAGCGCAAAACCGTGTTGACGCCATGGGTGGCATTGGGGACGAAAACTACATCTTCAAAATCAGCACCGATAAAATCTGCGAGTCTGGCCAGCGACTCGTGATACGCCATGGTCATTTCCATGACCTGATAACGCCAGGGACTCGCCTCCAGTCTGCGGCGGTATTCAGTCTGCATCTCCAGCACCGCCCCGGGGCAGGCGCCGAAAGAGCCATGGTTCAGGAACGCGATATCGTCGCGCAATCCCCAGTGTCCGGCGAGTTCAGAACCCGCCATGTCCGGCATGTTACTGCTCACAATAACCTCTTTATTTTAATTTCTACAAGTTGCGGCATGCCTTAAGGACTTGTGGAACCGGCATATCTCCGCATCCTTACAGTATACCGCATCCCGGCTGGCCCGAGCTCTGGAGAGCGTTCCTGTAAATCGTGGGTGACGGTGTAAATCCCTCAGTGTCTCCGTGCCTCCGTGATGATAAAGATGAACCACCGGGACACCGAGGCACAGAGGAAAACAACCGGACCGGCTGCAGGAGCAGCTTGCTGGAATTTCCACGCGGAGCGGTGGAATGAGTTATCTTGAAATAGCCCTGCGGGAGACCTCTCCAGAGGCCGATCCTGCAAACGATCGCGCTGTGGAGCGCGCTTTTACGGCGCCAGCAAGGCTTTCAAATTTCTGCCGCACCAGCCCTCCATTTCCTTATAGGTCATTTCAACGGAGCTGACATGACAGCGCAACAAATAAAATGCCTGCAACATTTCTACCTTCTTTTCCAGCGCTGCATCGGAAAAATCCACATCCGCATGAACGTCGAGGTGAACCCGCTGCCGCGGCAGGGCATCAACCAGCTCAGAAAGCTGATCAGGATCATCCTGGGCTGTCACTTGCAGGCTGAGCAAGGTTTTATCAGCCTGAAGCGCCCTCTTGACGGCTGCCTGTTGTGCGATCACGGCGGGCAGGTCCAATGACCATAGAATGCGTCCCGTGAAATTTTGCCGCAGGGCTGAAATCTGCTGCGAATCAACCCGGGAAACCATAAGAACCACCGGCGCATCTTTGATAGAGTGCAGCAGCGTCATTCCCTGGGCGCTGATCGCAGCATCCTGGAAAATGGGATCGGTTGCATCGATCTCGATGTAATTGAGGCCCAGCTGGACGAGCTGGCGCAGCTGAAACGGCGTTTCCCGCACAGCGGCCGTGCCTTTCAGCATGGTGGCCAGAGCGATTTTGCCATCCGCAGCGGCCCGGTCCAGGGAGCCGGCATTCTCATAACGCAAAAAGGTAGCACTCGAGGTCTTGATGAATTGTCCGATGCTGTCCAGGCGCGCGTATAATGGCACGGTTGAAGAGGCGGTACCAGGCACAGGCAGGGCGAGCATGCGCACACCATTTTTTTGCAATTGCAAGATGAGTTGCTTTCGCTGCAAATCCTGCGTTGCGACGATATCCATTGCCGGATTGAAGGCGATCTGATCCCCGTGTCGCAGGAAGAAAAGTCCGGGTGGACAATCCAGCGGTTCCGGATGATGGGCGATGTGCGTTACCATCTCCGTCGCGCGATCGCCGACCGCCTGCAGCGAAGCCGTATTAATATTGGCAGGCAGGTCTTCGAATCTGTGGTAAAACAAGTGATCGCCGCTGGAACCGAAGCCGAAAGCGGGAATGCCTTGTTCGACAAAATGAGCGTGGTCCGAACCGCCCATGCCCCACCCCCTGCCGCTGCGCGTCCTGGCGCGAACCGAGTCGGAGAAACTTGACACCCAGGGTTCGATGATCTCGGGCAGATAATTCCGGCCGCCGAATCGGGCGCCGCCGTCGCCATGGCCCTGCATGTCGAAGTTCAACATGGCAACTATATTCTCCACAGGAACGGTGGGATGGTAGGCGAAATATTTTGATCCATACAGACCTTGCTCCTCTCCACCGAAAGCAGCAAAGATCAGAGAGCGTTTGGGCCGTTGCGGCGCAGCGGCGAAGATGCGCGCCAGTTCCATGACCACCGCCGTGCCGGAAGCATTATCATTGGCGCCGGCGTAGAGCTTGCCGTCCTGACCGAGGCCGGTATGATCCATATGCCCGCCAATGACGAGATACTCGCGCTTCAATTGTGGATCCGAGCCCTGCAGCACGCCGAGGACATTCTCTCCCACACCCGTTTTAAGGCGCTCCACGGACACGTTGATCTGCATCCACTTGGCCAATGGCATGGATTGTGGCTTCTTCGCCTGTTCGCGCAGGACGATATCCATATCTTTAGCGGTTCCCGCAAACAGATCCCGCACCATCTTTCTGGAAACATTCACAGCCGCAATTTGCGGTTGGTAGCCGGCCTCATGAATGGTGCCGCCGCGAATGGGCCACTCCCCCCGCTCCAGCATGAGAAGGGCTGCGGCACCTTTGCCCGCCGCCATGCGCATCTTGTAGTCCCGTTCATTGGCGAACTCCCAATCGGATTTGCCCGATGGCAAACCGCGATAGATGAGCATGATCTTGCCGCGCACATCGATCCCGGCAAAATCATCCCAGCCCTTGTCCGGCTCACAGATGCCATATCCGGCAAAGACAACTTCAGCCGCAACCTTTGCAGAACCTGAATTGATGTAGACGGTGAAATCGTTACCCTCCTGATACGCCACCGTTCCAAAGGCGCCATTTTTCAGGGTCATTGTTGCGCGTCTGGTTTGTGAAGAAGCCAGCATCGGGAAAAGCTGGAGAAAGGATTCATCGTCCCCGGCGGGTTGCAGACCCCAGGCGGAAAACTGCGCGGCGATCCACTCGGCGGCTTTGCGTCCACCGGGTTGACCGGTCATGCGGCCGGCGAATTCAGGCCGGCATAACGACTCGATATAGGAAAATGCCCTGGAAGCTGAAAACCGTTCTTGAGCTTGTACAAGCGGCCTATCAGCCACAAGGATGGAGAGTATAAGACTGAAAATATACAGATTTTTTTTCATGGCGATTGGCAGCTTTCAATTGGGTGTTCGGATTCGGTGGTGTGAACTGACAGAGTTTTTTTCCTGCAAAATTTAGTAAAGTAGCGCACAAAAATCAATGATAGAATCGTACGTATCATTTGCGCGTAAAATAGTGGCATCGGATCGCAGGGCCCTTCAAATATTTCTTGATATCCCGCTGTAAATCCCTTACATTTTTAAAAATAATACTCCATCCCACATGCCGGAGGCCGCATGACCGCTTTTCAGAATGTGCAGCTGCGTCTGTCTTATTTCATGATTGTTTTTCTTTTGGGTAACCCCTTTGGAAACCAGAACCTGATATGCGCAGAATCCAGCCCATCAATCCTCATTATCAATTCGGATTTTGAGACCATCCACAATGGCACCGTTGCCAATTGGCAAAGCGATGACACTGGTAATAAATTGATTTCCCCCGACCTGGTCGTACGTCAAAAAGGGGCGTACAGCCTTCATATTGATCATGCAAAGCCGCAACAGACGCGCGTCTATTCTGAGCCAATTGCCCTCGAAATCGGCAAATTGTATCAGCTCTCCGGTTGGATCAAAACAGCTGATGCGCGCACCGACTCCAGCCAGCAGTACCCCACCCCCGTTCCGGCGTGCCTGCGCATGGAATCCATGCCCATCACGGCGCATTCCGCAGCAGTTGGCGGCAACCAGGACTGGCGTCACATCCGCGTGCTCTTTTTCGCCAGCCAGGCGCAAGATCGCGTGTGTCTCCATCTCGGTTATCGCGGCGACGCTGTTGGGCAGGCCTGGTTTGATAATATCGAACTCCAGCCGGTAGACGAGATCACCAGGTACCTCCCTGCAGAACGCGTCAAGTGGTACGGCCCCGCCTTCCGGTTCGAGGAGCAGGGCTGGATTTATGTCCACATCGAAGGCCAGCCCCATACCCGCGGATTTCAATATGGCTATCTGACGGCGCCAGAGATCAAAAATTACATCAGCAAACTGGCCATCAACCGCAACAAAGAAAATCCAGCCGCCGCCTGGCGGGATTTGCGTTCTCAGAGTGACATGCTCTTTCTGCGCAAGTATGAAAAAGAATTTCTGCAAGAGATGCAGGGTATCGCGGATGGCGCCAAAAAGACCGGTCTGCAAATCTACGATCGCGCCATCGACCTGCTCGATATCGTCACAATCAATTCTTATGTCGATCTTTCGTACGCAGCAGATGGCATCACCAAAACCCCGCACGCGCTGAGTGGACAGCGATTCCAGACGCCGGAAGATGAAATGGACATGCCGGAACGGCTGCACAAGTGTTCTTCATTTCTGGCCAATAAATCGGCCACAAGCGATCAGCGCATCGTCTTTGGCCAGCTGTTCATGTGGAACGGCTATGCCGGGCCCAACTGGGATGTATTCGTCGATGTGGTGCCGGAAAAAGGTCATCGCCTGGTTTACGAGACTTTTGCCGGAGGCATTCATTCGGGCGCGGATTTTTACATCAACGCGGCCGGCATCATGATCGGTGAAACCACGGTCAATCAAACCCCCTTTAATTCCGATGGCACCCCGCAGTCCAACCGCATCCGTCTGGCGGCGCAATATGCCGGTTCCATCGATGAGGTGGTCAAATACCTCTCCACCAACAACAATGGACTCTACACCAACGACTGGCTCATCGGAGATTGCAAAACCGACGAGATCGCCATCTATTGTCTTGGCACGAACGCGGCCAAATTATGGCGCAGTTCACAACGCGATTTCTACGACGGCCAGGTGGATTGGTACTGGAGCAATAACAATCCCAAATCGCTCGACATCCGCAAAGAATACATCAGCAACGCTGAAAATGCACCTTTTGACCTTTCGTTCAGACCCTGGGACCGCGACATCGCCTTCTGGAATTTTTACGAACAAAACCGCGGGCAGATCAACGCCGAGCGAGGCATGAAGCTGGTGGGCTCCTCCCCCATAAATCGGCCCCATGCCTGCGATGGCAAAATCACCACCTCAGCCATGGCGGAAAAAATGATGTTTCACGCCCATTACGGCAAGGTGACCTATCGAGAAATGTTTGTCAACGAAAACGGCCGCATTCCGGATCTGCCGCTGGCCATCCCGCGGTTGAGTCTGGGATACACCACCTTCAGCCCCTTATCACTGGCGGAATTGATACGAAAGCTGCCAAGAGCAGAAACAGAAAAAGCACCGCTTCTTAAAACGGAATCGGAGGCGGCCATCGATTCCATCTATCTCTTCGCGGCTGAGGATCTGTGGAGCAATACCGTGTACCCCGCCTCCAACGGCGAGAACTGGCTCATCAGCGCCACAGCTGGTTACTGGCAGACCCTGCATAATCTGCCCAAAGAGGCAGGCAAAGCCCGGACCTTTCTGGCCAACGACCTGGCGGAACTCAACTGCCGTCTGCTTTATACCCAGGCCATTGAAGGCACCCTGGTGCCGTCACAAGCGCAGACCAACTATCATCAGGCCAAACACTACTATATCCCGAGAATTCGCGGCATCTACCTGCTGCATCAACTTCGCCTCAAGCTGGGAAATGAGCGTTTTGCGCGAATGATGAACCAGGTGCATGACCAATATAAGCAAAAGAATATCACCACAGCGCAATTTATCCAACTCGCGGAATCCTCTACAGGCTGCAAATTGAAAGAGATGATCGATGCCTGGATCAATCGCAGTGACTTGCCAAATATAAAGGCAGCGTATAAAATTGAACCAGGCGACAGTCTCTACCGCTTGAAGTTTTCAGTCCAGCAAATTGGCCAGCCGTACCCGTTGATGACCTCGGTACGCATCAAAACCACTGCAAAGATGATCTGGAAAAAAATCGAGATCACGCAGCCAACGCAGGAATGGACGTGGGATCTTGCGCAGGAGCCGCTGCAGGTTACGCTGAATGCGGGCAATGATTACCCCGTTGAAAACGGGCGCTATTATACCTTTACCAATTTTTACGATGATTTCAATCATACCATGATCGTGTACGGAACAGCCCGGCAAATCGAAGCCAATCATACGCTGGCGCAGCGTTTTGCCCGCGCCGCGGCAGACCGCTTCACTGAGACGATTCTTCCGCTGCGAAAAGATTGTGAATTCGATCAGGCCGACATTCAGTCGCACGACGTCATCCTGTTGAGCCTGGCGGGAGATAATCACTGGGTAACAGCTGCGGCGGCGGGGAGCGGCGCAGAATTCGGCAACGGTTTGTTCCAATGGCAGGGCAAGACGTATGCTGCGGCCAATGAGGGATTGATGATCGTGGTTCCGAATCCGCAAAATCCTGAAAGAATGGTCACCATCATTGCGGCCAACAGCGCCCTGCAGCTCCACCAGATGGCCAAGGCGCTGCCGCGATTCCCGCAATGGGCGTTGTTCCGGGATGATCAAATCGTCGACAGAGGGTACCATGAACTCAATCCGTCGCTTTGAGGGATGCTCTTTCGATAGTCATGGCATCGATATAACACGGAATGCTGATTTGCAGGGCTGCGTCGCCCTGTCTCTATCCGCGGTACAGGAAGAATTGCACATCGCCACGCTGCGCTATAGGGCTGCTTTGGCCGCTATCAGTTTGTTCAGGAAAGCCCCAAGGTTGGTGGCTGCTATTTTTGCAGCAGCAGCCGCTTGACCTCGACATGGCCCGCTGCTGAAAGGCGGCAAAAATAGATCCCCGCCGGTGCATTCGCAGGCCGCCATATCACCTGGTGCTCTCCGGCGGCCTGATGCCCATCGATCAGCGTGGTCACCCATTCACCCCTGATATTAAAGATCTGCAGAGTGGCATGTCCGGGTCTGGACATGGTGTAACCGATTTGCGTGGACGGATTGAAGGGATTGGGGAAATTTTGTTTCAGAGAAAAGATCACTTCATGCTGCTGGCTGTACGCTATCCGGGTTGCATAATTCGATTCGAATGCCCCCAGATCCGGCGCCGGGCCGAAGAAGGGCAAGCCCAAGTCCGTGCCGCCATCGATGAGGTCACTGCCAGGCGCCAGACGGAGAAAGGGAATATCGGGCAGGGAGCCATCGGTATTTCTCGGCGCTGCAGCCAGCGCTGGATCGATGCTGATGAAATCAGCCGCAGAGACTTGAAAGGGCGGCAGCCAGCTGTTGCTTTGCTGCACGGCAAAGCCCCCCAACTCGACGCTGCCATCGTGCGACAAACAATTTTTCACCACCAGAGTCTGACCTGCTGATAAGGTTTTGCTGATGCGGTAGTTTGCCGTGCGATTGGCAAATCCGCTGCATTGCAGCAGCGTCATGGAGCCGGTGTTGTTGTTCTGATCGAAGCCCTTGGCTTTGTTGTTGAAGGCCAGACAATGGCGCAGGATGAAATGGTGCATGAGCTGCTCGCTGTTGCTGTTGTCGCCTCCGCCCATTTTGAATCCGTTGCCATTGGCTTGCGGGCCGGGATCAGAGCCATTCTTGAGATAACCGTTGCCCCAGGTCCAGCACTGCTCCAGGGTCGTTGTCACATCCGTAGCGCCGCGCATATAGCCATCCCAGCCGTCGTCGCAATTGCCCCAGGCGCGGCAGCCGTAAAAATAATTGCCAGTGCCGACAGTCAGCTTGGGCGCAAAGCCGTCGGCGTCGCCATAGTCGGTTGGGTCGGCATTATGATAGGAATCGCAGTTGATCATGCGGTTGTGGCTGGCGCCGCTGTCGAGCTGTACGCCTGAATCGCGGTTTTCAAAAAAGGAACAGTTTTCAACAATATTGTGCGATCCTCCGCCGATGTACAAGCCATTATCGCCAGCGCCCCGTACGATCAAATCCTTGAGATGCCAGTAGCTGGCCCTGAGACTGATGCCCTTGCTGCCGAAAGGCTGTTTGGAAAAATCGAGCACAGGTGTCTCCCCGGGATAACCCCAAAGACAATAGGGCATATTTGCCGACCCGTTTTTGGCGGATCCGATCGAAATGGTTGTGGTCAGTTCATAGATGCTGCCGCGGATGTAGATGGTGTCACCGGGCACGGCTGTGGTGATGGCCCTGGGGATTGTTTTGAAAGGAGATGCCAGTGTTCCTGTATTGGCGTCATTGCCATCAGGCGCGACGTACAAGGCGGCTTGTACGGATGTGCCTAGATAGAGAAAGGGGATTAATAATAAAAGTTTCTTCATATCTCTGCTGGAGTTTGATTCCCGGATTCTGTATCAAGTAGACCGTCAAGCATAAAATCATCCCACCAGGGGTGGCGCGAGATGATCTTGATACGGAATTTGACACCGAATCAGGTTGATTGACAAGATGATGTTAATTGTTTGATAATTAATGAATATTTTCGCGTATTTCCAACCAAAAAAAATGCATAAAAAAACCGCAAATCCCCCGGGCGGAAGCTTATCCTCCGAAAGCAATTTGCGGCTATTAAACATCAAGGTCTGGTCGCGGCGATGAGGTTGAACGCAGATAGGCAGCCAATCAGTTCGGATGCCTGGTTCAACCGAGTGAATAGAAGACTCAGGCGCACAATGTCCAGCGCCGCGATGCAGCACTCGCTACGCATTGGCTGCATCTGCAGCCAACCGGACAAATCTCCTCCTCCGTTAACTTATTTTATGAACCGAGACATAGGTCTCGACGGCTCCTGGCATTAGTAGAACCGGTGCCACGAGATTGTGCAGCACCCAAATCGAGACGCTCTGTCCGGGCAGCAGATGAACCACGCGCGTCACCACCGGGGCGTTGTTGTAAAATAAGGGCACGGCATTGGCATCGGTCACAGCCAGGCGGTTGCCGTTGGCAAAAGGTTGATTATTCACCCGGATGGCTATTTCGACAAAGCAATTGGGCCGCCATTGGGGTTGTTCCGTTTCCAGCAGATTGAACTCGGTGCGCGCCTCCACTTGATAGTACCCCTCCAGCAACGCTGTGAACGAGGATGGCGCAGCTGTGTTGAACTCCAGGTGTTCATCATAGAGCGTTTGATCGAACATGATCTGGGTCCACACCGGCGGCACCAGCTGCATGAAACTGAGCCAACCATCGGCGCGACTCTGATGGTTGATGTCCGTGATGCCGAAGAGGTTTTGCGCGGTCTGAATGCGCGTGAGCGTCAATGGATCCTTGTAGGTATTGGCGGCAAATCCGGGAATGCCGGTTATCTTGTAGCAATTCAAATCGCCGGGATCTATGCCGGAAGTGACCGATTGCGGTGGAATGGCATAGTTCAAGGCCGCGATGCCAGGGCCCACCTGTTGGATCAGCAATTCGGGGATGGCGGTGCCGCTGTTGTTGAAAATGTGCAGGTCCGTGGCAGGCCCCTGCACATTGACGCCCACGTTGCCCACCGCATCGACCCAGAGTCCCTCGGTGCCACCATCATTGCTCACCCAAAATCCGCTCATTTGCAGATTCTGGTTGGCGACATGGTTGCCGAGATTATCCCCCAGCGCCGGTGGATTGGGGACCAGGATCACATTGCCTGCCGCATCGATGGAGAGCGCCAGGTTGTTTATGGGGCTGGGTGGTGAAGCGGCCGTCAGCTGCGTGAACCGCAAGCCACTGTTGTTGCCCGCTCTGGAATCGATTTCTACTCTTGCTCCCGGCGATGAAGTGCCAATTCCGACTCGGCCAGCTTCCGTAACCCGCATCAGCTCCGAATTATCGCTGCTCCTGATGATCATCTGTCCGAAAGAGAGGCCAAAGCAAAACATTAACACGGCGCAAAATGCGACCAGTCTGGTTTGCATCTTGGGCTCCTTTCAAAATAGTATTGTAAAACGGGTACTCCTCACAAAAGTATTTATGCAATAAACATGCCATAAATATTTGTTTATTCAAGCAGTTTTGAATATTGGAGTAACGAACCCGCGCCCGTCCTGCATCACGCAGGATTCTGTCACCTATTGATGACGCTGTGTCGCTGTATTGTGACGAATTGGTCCCACGGAAGAGTTCGTTTATCTTTTTGTTGCTGCCTATGGTTTATCTTCTTATCTTTAATCAGGTGGGGCATCAGCCCGTTTCCTCCCTGCTCACATGCCATGCATGGATCGGGTTTGAGAACACCATTGGCTGTATTATAGATGCCAGGAATGCAAAAGCGCCTGAAGCTCGGCGTTGCGTCTACCCGGAAGCGGGTTAAACGGGTCAAAAAGCTTGTTAGACCACAATCAGGTGATTTATGAGACTGCGTGTATTTTTATGTCATTCAGCAGCGTTCATCCCGCTGCTCATTCCTTGTTTACTCAGCTTGCCACGGGTAGCGCCGGCGCAAACACCGCCCGCCGTGTACGATCTTCGCAACGTTGGCGGTATCAACTTTGTCACCTCTGTCAAATCACAATCCGGCGGCACGTGCTGGACCCACGGCGCCATGGCAGCCATCGAAGGCAATCTGCTCATGACCGGCGCCTGGTCCGCAGCCGGCGAAAGCGGCGAACCCAACCTCGCCGAATACCATCTCGACTGGTGGAATGGCTTTAACCAGCACAACAATGACGATGCCGATCCACCCAGCGGCGGTGGGTTGGAAGTTCATATGGGGGGTGATTATCTGGTGACAGCCGCCTACCTCTCGCGCGGTGAAGGCGCGGTGCGCGATGTGGATGGGCAATCCTATTCCACACCGCCTTTACGCTCCAGCCCCACTTTTCATTATTATTACCCGCGCAACATTGAATGGTACACCCTGGCAGCGGATCTCAGCAACATCGCGCTCATCAAGCAAAAAATAATGACC
The DNA here is from genome assembly GCA_963169875.1 of Candidatus Zhuqueibacterota bacterium. Classification (GTDB taxonomy): domain Bacteria; phylum Zhuqueibacterota; class Zhuqueibacteria; order Residuimicrobiales; family Residuimicrobiaceae; genus UBA2214. The sequence goes on along the minus strand of CAUJEL010000196.1, from coordinate 10,071 downwards.
TACGGCGTCATGGGCACCAGCATGTATTACGGTGGCGGTTTTTATTCCGGCGGTACCCACTATCAGCCGCCCGGCGATGCCAATGATCCCAATCACGCCATCGCCATCGTCGGCTGGGATGATAACAAAGTAACCCAGGCGCCTCAGGTTGGCGCCTGGCTGTGCAAGAACAGCTGGGGCAGTTCCTGGAATGGTACTGGCTATTTTTGGATTTCTTATTATGATAAACATTGCGGCAAACACCCTGAAATGGGCGCCGTCTCCTTTCAAAACGTAGAGCCCTTGTCCTTCGCCCGTATCTATTATCACGATTATCACGGCTGGCGCGACACGCGCGCGGAGGTTGCCAAGGCATTCAATGCTTTTCAAGCGGTTGCAGACGAATGGCTCGCCGCAGTCAGTTTTTATACCGCAACCGACGCTGTGAATTATCAAATCGAAGTATTCGACACCTTTACAGAGCAGCAGCTCAAATACCGGCTGGCCATTCAATCCGGCAGCGCCGGTCACAGAGGATTTCACTCCGTTGATCTGGACCATCCAGTATATTTGCACGGAGGCCAACCCTTCTACATAGTGCTGACGCTTTCAGCGGGTGGACACGCCTATGACCGCACCTCAGAAATTCCGGTCCTGCTCTACGCCGAAAGGGATGATAAATATTTTGTAAGCAGCAGCCACGGATTGCCGCCGCAATTTTACAAGTCGGCTGCCCCGCAACTGGGCACCGTTGTGGTCTCCGCCTCCCTGCCGGGACAGAGTTACTATTGGAAAAACGTCGCCTGGCTTGATTTGCATGATGATAATGCCACGGCCAATTTTTGCATCAAGGGATTGGTGTCAGAACCGCAATCCAGTGTGCTGTTGAAAGGGAAGTTATTTTTGCAGGGCGCCTATGACGTGGGCAGGGGTCAGATGAACGCGCAACACACCGTCCCCCTGACGTCGCCCTATCCCGAAGACGCAAGAACGCTCTCCGGCCTGCCTCCGGGCACCATCGACTGGGTGCTGGTGCAGCTGCGCAGCACCGCGGATGGCGCGGCAGTCCTCTCAAAAAGCGTTTTGTTACGCCAGGATGGCGTGCTCACGGGAGACGGCGGATCAGAAGGAGTGGCGCTTGATGTCCCAGCCGGTGATTATTATGTGGTGATTAGCCATCGCAACCATCTCTCCATCATGTCGAGCACTGCCATTACCTTGCAAGCTGCATCCGCCATCCCATACGATTTTAGCACGGGCAGCGCCAAAGTATATGGAGGAGGCGGCTGTTGCGAAATCGACGCCAATGTATGGGGCGTCTGCAGCGGCGACGCCAATCAGGATGGTCAGGTGACCACACAGGATTACGTGATGTGGTACAATGCATCGTTTAACGGCGGCACGGCGTACGATGGCGCGGACCTGAATCTGGATGGTGTGATCAACACGGTGGATTATGATTTGTGGCTGACAAACGCCTTCAAGGCGGCGGCGGCGACGCTACCGGTTTTAATCCCCGGCCCCTGAGCGCGCACATCCCGCCGAGCTGCAATTATTGGAATAAGTGCACAGGTTTTTCTTTGTATTTCATCACAGCCGTAAAATTATAATCGATGCAATTGTTATGGTTTTCGTTTCTTCGCGTGGCTCCACATCAGCGACGGTGAACAGTTCGGGGAGAAAAATAATAATTATCAAAAAAAAGGACGCAGTAAACTGCGTCCTGGTCGAATGCGGATGAAAATGATGGTAAAATTATTTCACCAACAACATCTTTCGCGTTACCATTTCGCCGTTCACTGTCAGGCAGTACAGATAAACTGCACTCGGCAAATCGCTCGCATCGAACGCGATGGCGTATTCGCCTGCATCCTTGAGTTCACCCGGAATGAGGATCTTTACCAATCGGCCATTGACATCGTAGACGCTGAGATACACCGGGCCGGCGGCGCGCAAGGAAAATCCAATTTGCGTACGAGGATTGAAGGGGTTGGGGAAATTCTGCGCCAAGATGAATCTATCGGCCAATGCAGCGGGGGCCGGTTCAACAGTGACATTTGTCGCACCCTTGTCGATCAGGATATACTGCGTCGATCGCGCGGGTGAGACAAACTTGATTTCGCCCGCGGTTGGGAAGGCGAAGGCTTCGATGCTCTCGAGATTATCCAGAGGACCCCAGGCTTTGCCCGTCGGGCCATGACCATTGACCACCACATTCTGCGGTAATACAGAGTCATCATCACCAATCAGTGAATAGATATAATAACGCTCGCCAATGCCCAATCCGGCTGCATCAAGTTTAATCACTTTCTCGGCTGTGCCTTTGTTGAGCACGATGAGGGCCACTTCGCCCGACGAATAAGTGCTGGCATAGGCCAGCACATCGCTGCTGCCGCTGACCGAGGTGCTGACCATTCGGTCGCCGACGAAGCGGTTGAGGTAATAGATGTAATAATAATCCGGACGCGGATTCCATTTCGGTATGACCGAGTTGTTACCGGAATAAAGCAAACCGTCCGCTTCCCAATTGGCCACGAGCCAGCGCGCCGACAGGCCAAAGTTGTTTTTCATCATCTCACAAAAAAGGACCACCGCCTGCATGCCATTGGCGATGGAAGTCTTGGCCAGATCCGGCCCGCCGCAGTTCCATTCCGTCAGGGCGACCGGTTTCATCGGGGCGCCCTTGGCCGCTAAATCCTGACGAATGAAGGTGATGTTGCGGTTGATCTCATTGCGAGCGACGTCGATCTGGTTTTTGACGGTATTGGTACTGTTGCCAAAATAGTTGTGCATCACGTAAAAATCAGCCACTTCACCGGCCTGACTGAGAAATCCCTCATTCCAGCCACGATCACCCACATTCCAACTGTCAGATGCGTTATAATGAATAATCTGCCCGCCGATATAGATTTCCGCATCCACTTCAGCGGCCGCGGCACGCATCGAGTCGGCGAATATCTTGAAATGCCTGCCATATAGCTCGCCGTTGATGATTTTGGGTTGACCATCTTTATTGGCGGTCGTATCAATTTGCCAGCCCGCTTCCCAAGGCCCGGCGTTCTCGTTGCCGATCTCCCAGAATTTGGTCAGCCCGCCGTCATATCGCACCCACTCGGCCGCCAGATGCGCGGCGCGCTCGACCGGTTTGGCGCCGAGTCCGTAACGCGCATAGCCATAATTAATGGTGATCAATCCCTGGGCGCCGCCAATCTTGTCACGCAGGTCATAGTATCCATCCAGCGTTGGCATGCGCTGCGGACCGAACTGCGGGTAGAGCGGGATCATCTTGCCGTTCTGGGTGCCGTCGGGGATTTGCTGCGGCAGGTCACCCGGATCACCGCGCCAGAAATAGATATCAGACCAGCTGCCGCCCGGAAAACGTATGAGCGAAGGCGCCATTTTTTGCAGATGCCCGACAACCGTCGAATTATTCTGATTCGGCGATACCCACACGGCAATGGCATTGCCCAGGATATATTTTGAGATTTTGCCCAGGGTGTCGGCACTGTTGATTTTGACCGTCACTGTAGCGGCTGCCGTGGTCTTCTCGGCGTCTGTATAGGCTGGTATGTTGGCCGTCTTGGGCTCAAAATCGCGCAAAAAACAATTCAAACTATCCTGAGCCGGAAGCGGACTTGCGGCCATGACCAGGATAATCAACCAGGAATATCTTTGCATAATTGCAGTACCTTTCAGTAATGATGTTAACAAAGCATGCGCAAATATTTCCATGTGCCCGCACATTTTTGTGCAGATACAGTGGTTGCGAAAATTTCTCCTACCCAAGCTTAGGTTTGTATCCTGACAAAGTCACGAAATCTGGGAAAATTGTTTGAGTTCAGCCTTCAGGCTGGATTATTTTGGAAAACCAATAACAAGCTAAAGCTTGTACTCGAGCAAAGTACCGAAATCAGGGAAAATTGTTTGAGTTCCGCCTTCAGGCTGAATGATTTTCCGCCTGAAGACGGAACTACGAACACTAAACTGCCAGAATTGTTTCAAGATAAGGGCAACATGGTTTTTTCTCGTTCCCAAGCTAAGACTTGGGAACGAGACTTAATAAGTGAAATATGCTGATTTTATTTAGCTTCCATCTCTACCATGCCGCCCTGCAATCCTTCGGAAACGGCGTTAAGCACAATTTTGCCGGTCCCTTGATTGGATTGAACCACCGCCAGACAGAACCCGTTAAACGCCTGGCGATGATCCGCCTGGAAAGATTCGTGACTGGTCTGCAGACCATTGTCGACACCCGCGATCTTTCCCGGTCCCTGAAGGGAAAACCGGACCAGATTATCCGCCCGGGGCGCCACTATGCCTGCCGCATCGACTATTTTCACAGTGACAAACGAGAGATCTACGCCATCTGCGCGAATTGCATTGCGGTCCGCCTCGAGGACGATCCGGGCCGGCGCACCCGCGGTCTTGACCTCCTGACTGAGAACCTCCTCCCCGCCCTTGCGGCCAACTGCCTTGAGCGTGCCCGGCATGTATACCAGGTTCCAGGAAAAACTGAATTTCGCGGCATCTTTTCTGCGCACACCCTGCGATGCGCCGTTTAAAAACAATTCGACTTCATCGCAATTGCTGTAGGCCACGACATCTATAGCCTGCCCTTCTTTCCAGTTCCAGTGCGGTAACAGATGCAGCACGGGCTTTTCCGTCCAGGCGCTCTGATAAAAATAATAGGCATCCTTGGGGAATCCAGCGAGATCGATGACCCCAAAGTAGGAACTGCGCGACGGCCAAGAATAGGGCGTCGGCTCGCCCAGGTAATCAAAACCTGTCCAGATGTACATCCCGGTCAGATAGGGATATTTCTGCATTTTTTCCCAGGTTTCCGCGTGGGTGGAGCCCCACGGCGCGCTGCAGTTATCATAGGAGGAGCAGGTATTGTCCGGATTGCCCGTGGTGAAGGGCAAATCCCAGCGTATGGGCCAGCGTCTGATCTGCGTTGCGGGCATATCATAAGACCCGCGCGTCGCCAGGGCGGAATTGGTTTCCGTGCCGACGAAGCTCTGCCCCGGGAAGTTAGTAGGCAGCTCCTCCCAGAGTTCATGATGATAGTTAAAACCGATCACCTCCAGGGCACCCGAGCGGATGACCGGGTTCTCGGGATAGATGTGATTGCAGGCGGCGGTGACCAGGCGGGTATCATCCAGCGCCTTCACCAAAGCCGTCAGTTCACGTGCGATAAAAATGCCGCTGCTGTCTTTGGGATTGTATTGCTCAAGCACTTCATTGCCGATGCTCCAGAAAAAGATGCTGGGATGGTTGCGGTCGCGCAGCACCATATCCTGGAGGTCACGTTGATGCCAGGCATCCCAATCGAGGGCATAATCATATTCGGTCTTTTTCATCTTCCACATGTCAAAGGCTTCATCCATGACGATGAACCCCATGCGATCGCACAAATCCAGAAGTTCCGGCGCCGGCGGATTATGCGAAGTGCGAATGCCATTGACGCCCATGGACTTGAGCATTTCCAGCTGGCGCTCGAGCGCGCGGCGGTTGACGGCCGCGCCCAGGCAGCCGAGATCGTGGTGATTGCACACGCCTCTGATCTGTACTGGTTGATCGTTGAGGAAAAATCCCCTCTCCCGGTCAAGCCGGAAGGTGCGGATGCCGAAGGTGGTGCAGTACTCATCCTGAATTCCACCTTTTTCCACGGTGGTCACGGCTGTATAAAGCACCGGTTCCTCGACGGACCAAAGTTTCGGATGCGCTATGGTCGCAGTCTGATTAAAGACAGCGGCCGCATCTGCCAGGATCACCTGCTCGCTCTTAACCGTGGCTATTTTTACACCAGCGGCATCGAGAATGGTTGTCCGCAGTGTTATTTTGCGTTCCTGATGCTCCTCGTTGCGCACACGCGTCTGTATCACAACCCTGGCTTCTGTGGCACTCACCCGGGGTGTGGTGATAAACGTGCCCCAATGGTCGACATATATCTTGCCGGTGCTGAGCAACCGCACATTGCGATAGATCCCCGAGCCCGAATACCAGCGCGAATTGGGCTGTTGGGAATTATCGACGCGCACGGCGAGAAGGTTCTTTTGCGCCCCAAAGTTGAGAAATGGCGTCAAAGCATATTGAAAAGAGCTGTAGCCATAGGGACGCACGCCCAGAGAATGGCCATTGATCCAAACTTCGCTGTTGCGGTAAACACCGTCGAATTCGATGAAAAAGAGCCGGTCTCTATCAGCTTCCTCAAGGGTGAATGTTTTGCGGTACCAGCCGATGCCGCCCGGCAGGGCACCGCCGCCCGGAGTGGCCGGATGCTCCTTGCTGAAGGCGCCTTCGATGCTCCAGTCATGGGGCAGATCGAGTGCCCGCCAGCCGCTATCATCGAAATCAGGTTTATGCCCCTCAACAACATCCCCCAGGTGGAATTTCCAGCTCCCTGTAAAGTCGGAAATCACGCGTTTGCGCGGCGAATCCGCTGAACAGGAAAACAGACTGAAGATGGCCACAAAAGCCAAAAAATGTTTCATTTGCACTATCCCTTTTAGTAGTAACAATTCTATCATAGCGGCTCTTGATTTCAGCACCTGAATAGGCAATTCAGCCCGAGCACATGAGCGAAAAAGCAAGCATTCTCAGCTCATGAATTCCGCTCAGCCACTGGCTGAACTACGAAACGCACCAAAGACACGAAAAAAAGAAAAACGATCAAACGTAAATAAATCCATCGATACTATTTTTAGCCTTTCTTTTCTTTGCGTATCTCTGTGTTTTCGGTGGTGAATAATTCAAGTTAACAGGGCTGTTTAAAATAATTTGATTTCCTGCGCCGTGCCCTCATAGCTCACGGTGAAATCAGGCTTGCCGCTAAAGTCGAGTCCGCCTGTTTTACCATCACCGATGCGAACGATCTCAAAAGTGCGATTTTCGAGCATGCCGGGGAACTCGCCCTGACGTGCACCGATGCTCAGGATATGATCCTTTTGCGAATAACGCAGCGAAATGGTGCTGAAGGCGCCGTGTTCATAGTTATAATTGATGTTTTCATCTTCGTAGAGCGTGAAGTCACCATCGCAGCCGGTGTAGACAAAAAGACGGATCGGATCGGCTGGTTTTTGCTCCACATACTGGATTTCCGGCCCGCAGGGGATGATCGAGCCGGCGCGCACATACAGCGGCATATCCGTGTAGGGCGCATCCGCCTGGATGGTCTGGCCACCCTGATTATAACGGCCCGTTTTCAAGTCGTACCAGCCACATCCTTTGGGCAAATAGACCGGCCGCACTTGGGCTTTGTAGGTGACCACCGGATTAACCAGAATCGCGGGGCCGAATAAATATTGATCACCAATATCATGGACCTTCTTGTCATGGCCGAAATCCATCACCAGAGCGCGCATGACCGTATAATGGTTCTGCGTGACCATGCCCGCCAGGGAGTAAATGTAGGGCATGAGACGATAGCGCAGTTTGTCATAGGCCACCATGGTTTGAAACGCCGGATGATCTTCCGGCGCCAGGTTGTACATCTCCCGGTAGGGAAACTGGCCATGAGAGCGGAACAACGGCAAAAAGGCGGCCATCTGGAACCAGCGCGTATTCAACTCGCGCCACTCTTCGAGGTCGGCTTCCTTGACATTGCGTTCAAAGCGCGGTTCGACGGCAAAGCCGCCGATGTCGGTGGTCCACCAGGGAATTCCGGAGAGCGAAAAATTCAAACCCGCCGGGATCTGCGCTTTGAGATCGTACCATCGTGTGGCCACATCGCCGCTCCAGGTGGCCGCGGCATAGCGCTGCTGTCCAGCATAAGCGGACCGCGTCAGGATGAAGACGCGCTGATCGGGCCTGGTCTGGCGCTGTTTCTCGTAGACGCCCTTGGTCAGCACCAGCGAATAGGCATTTTGATAGCGCGCCGCGGTCCCGAGCGCATTGGGATTGACGCGGATCAAACACTCCTGGTCGGAGATATTCGACTCCAAATCAGGCTCCACGGAATCCAGCCACCAGGCATCGAACCCTTTGCTGAAGAGATGCTCATTCATCTGCTGCCAATATAATTCCCGGGCGTCGGCGCTGAAGGAATCAAAAAAGGTGGATATGTATCCGGGGCCGACCCAATCGCGTTTTTTCAGCTTGATATTGTGCATGTGCAGCCAACCCTTTTCCTCGAACTCTTTATAATGCTCAATGCCTTCGTAGAACTTGGGCCACACGGAAATCATGATGTTCGCATGCAGATCCTCATGCAATTCCTTCACCATACCATCGGGATCCGGAAATCGTTTGAGGTCGAATTCATGGCTGCCCCATTGATCCTCGGGCCAATACTGCCAATCCTGAACAATATTGTCCAGGGGAATCTGGCGCTTGCGGTACTCCTTGACCACGCCCACCAGCTCATCCCGGGTCTGGTAGCGTTCGCGGCATTGCCAGAAACCCATGGACCACTTGGGCATCATCGGCACTGCGCCGGTAACTTCGCGATAACCGGCAATGACCTCATCCAGCTTGTTCCCCTTGATGAAATAATAGTCAATCTGGTCGCCGACATCGGAGTAAAGCGACAAGGTGTTGGCGTAATCGGCGCGATCCGGCGTCAGGTATTTCAGACCGATGCTGCCGCCGGAAGGAATCCACTCGATTTTAATCGCATAGCGTTTACCGGCCTCCATGGGCAGTCGCAGCAGATGGGTCCATGGCAACCAGTTCTGCCGCCAGGCATCCACCACCAGCTCGCCATTCAGCCACATTTTCACAAAACTGGAGGAATAGAGTCTGAATTTATGGACGCCGCTTTCCGTTGAGGCGATTTCGCCGCTCCAGCGGATGCTGCCGCGATTGAGATTAAAGCCCTGCGGGTAGATGCCGGGCTGATCGATGAAATCGTGGGCGATCTCTTTTTCCTGTTGGGTGAGAAGCGGTGCAGAAAAGTTCTGGTCATTGAAATATTCCACGGTGAGTCCGCCCTCCTGCCCCAGCTTGCTGCAAGTTTTTAATGAGGCCAGGGATTGGTAATCACGGATGTCGCCGAATTTTGTGCGCGAATAGTTGTCCCACAGGATGCCATAATTTTTGCTCGAAACCAGGAAAGGGACCACATCGACGATGTTCATTTGCTGCAGATCGACATCATGTCCCTTGTAATTCATGACATCATTCTGATGCCCGCCTAGTCCATAAAAAGCCTCATCTGCCGGCGAAGCGAAAATCTGTTGCACATGAAAGGTTTTCTCGCCCAACACCTCAGCAGGTGAGATGATCTTGCCGCCGGGCATTTTCTCCTTGAGGAGAAGCTTACCTTTGGCGTCATGAAATGAGATGGCGCCTGTTGTGCAGTTGATGCGCGCCTTGAGAGAGGATGTAGAAATTTCAACATGATTACCCTTCTGTACCGCCGACCAGTTGACGGCGGGCCACCCGGTTCGTTCCACCATGAGGCTGGCGCGGCTGGAGAACGCATCGCCCGGGGCTGCGATCACGTGGAGGATATTCTCGTTGCACACGGTTATTTTCATCCACTCCGCATCCGTGGGCTGCTGTTTCGCCAATTCCAGGGTGATGCCGTTGGCGAATTTTTCAAAGGCCGGCTTGCGCTGGCCGGGTTGTGCAAAAACAGGCAGAGAGAACACCGCACACAGCAACACAACGGCCAAAATCAATCGCTTTGTGATTGAGATAAATCTCATGTTCAATCCTTTCATTAAAGAGCGGCAAAAAGCCGGACGCGGGAAACGGGTCCGGCTCTCTTATTCAAGTCAGTAAAATCCGGTTTTGACATCAAGATCCGGTCACACCCATGTCGACACGATGGAGCATCCAGTCCACACCGGCGGTCTCATCGCCGCAAATCAGATAGAGATAGTTCTGTCCGCCCCAGTTCATGTATTTGCAATTGGCCGACAAAATCCCTTTATAGTAATGATCCAGCGTTTTGGCATTGAGGTCATAAACCTGCAGAGGATCCGCAGAGTCGGTGGCAATGAGCATCTTGTCAGCCGATGAGAAAGCGATATTTTTGATGACGCGAGAAGACAGCGAGCCTGTGGCAGTCCAATCGAGCACCAATTCCTGCGGGCCGGGGGTGCCATTGGCGCCCACGGTGTGTTTGTAAATTTTGGGGATGTCAAA
>CAUJEL010000195.1 GCA_963169875.1 Candidatus Zhuqueibacterota bacterium | reverse complement strand
ATTTTGATAAGCTGGGTCTCTTTTCAATGCTCGATTATCTTATTTTAAACGGTAAACACTAACTTCTGGAACCGCCGTATACGGAACCGTACGTACGGTGGTGTGAGAGGCGTCAGGGGTAATCCTGACGCCTACTCGATCCAGCTTGACATTTCGAATGCTTTTTCGGTGAACTCACATGTCAAGGAGGTAGGCCAACGAGTCCCATCGACTTCTAGAGGTGTCCTTGGAAGCAGAGCAGTCGAATAATACCGTGCTTTTGCCTGATGTTCTCCTCCTGTCATGGCGTAACCATCTTTTAGCGTCTGCGGCAAATTCCGGCGAAGACGCTAAAAGATCCTTACAGGATGACAGAAAAGAAACAGAACCATGGCGCGCCGTTGGCAGCACCAGCGTAAAGACTGATGCAGTTGGCATTTACTAAAGGATTCCTTCTGAATGACAAGGGGGGCAAAAGGCCTGCTGTCTGCAGGGATTGCTGCAGCTCACGCCGATTTATTGGGCGGCAAAGTCTCTGGCTTCTGCGCTCGCAATGGCACTTTGCTGCTGTCCGTGTGGATTGCTTCGACCCGATTGATTGCGTGATCGAGGCGCTGGTTCCTGCGCCCGCAATGATATTTTGCCGCATGCACAATTCATCTTGTCCGCAATGCTTTTTTATCTTATTTTAAAGAAATGGTGTTCTCTTTGATTTGGGAAAAGAAGGAGGCTTGCATGGCGGTTCCTGAAGAAACTCCCGCTCCGCAATTTCGTCGAGAGCTGGGGCTTTTATCCGCCACCATGATCGTCATCGGCTCGATGATCGGTTCGGGCATCTTTATCGTCAGCGCCGATATCGCCCGGACGGTCGGTTCTCCGGGATATCTGCTGCTGGTTTGGCTCATCACCGGCCTGATGACCTTCTTCGCGGCCATGAGTTACGGCGAGCTGGCGGGCATGATGCCGCACGCCGGCGGACAATATGTCTACCTCCGCGAAGCCTATAATCCCATGGTGGGTTTTCTCTACGGCTGGACCCTCTTCCTGGTGATCCAGACTGGCACCATCGCGGCGGTCGGCGTCGCCTTTGCCAAATTCTCCCTGGTCTTTTTTCCCGGTCTGGCGGAAAACAGCGTCCTGTTTTCTCTGTTGGGTCTAAAAGTTCAGTACGCTAAACTGATCGCCATTGCCAGCATCCTGCTGTTGACCTGGTTGAACTGCCGGGGATTACGAACGGGCAAACTGGTGCAAAATATCTTCACCTCCGCCAAAACACTCGCGCTGCTGGCGTTGATCCTGCTTGGATTCTGGGTGGGGAGTCAACGCGACATATTGCAGTTGAACCTGATACATTTCTGGGAACCGGGCTGGACGAGCGTCGCTGCCGATGGCACTCACAACACCACGCCATTATCGGGATTCTTATTGCTGGCCGCCATTGGTGTTGCCATGGTGGGCTCGTTGTTCTCCTCCGATGCGTGGAACAACATCACCTTCACGGCGGCTGAAGTGAAAAATCCGCGCCGCACCATACCCTGGTGTCTGGGCTTGGGGACAGCCACGGTGATCGTCCTCTATCTGTTGGCCAACTGGGCCTATATCATGCTGCTGCCGGTTCGCGGCTCAACCGCCGGGGCAGACCTGATGGCCCGCGGGATCCAGTTCGCGGCCGCGGATCGCGTCGGCACGGCCGCCGCCACCGTCATCTTTGGCGATGCGGCCGCCTTCATCATGGCGGGATTGATCCTCGTTTCCACATTCGGCTGCAACAACGGGTTGATCCTCACGGGCGCGCGCGTCTATTACGCCATGGCGCGCGATGGCTTGTTCTTCGCACCCGCGGCTTCATTGAACCGGCACGCGGTGCCGGGTACAGCCCTGGTGCTGCAGGGCCTTTGGGCAAGCGCCCTGTGCCTCACCGGCACCTATGGTGAGCTGCTCGATTATGTCATTTTTGCGGTGCTGATTTTTTATATTCTCACCATCGCGGGCCTTTTTATCCTGCGGCGGCGAAACCCGGAGGCAGAAAGGCCGTATAAAGCATTAGGGTACCCGGTGATTCCGGCCTTGTACATCCTGGCAGCTGGCGCCATCTGTATCGATTTGCTGGTTTTCAAGCCGCAATTCACCTGGCCCGGTCTGATCATCGTTTTGATGGGGGTGCCGGTCTATTATCTGTGGCGTTCTCCAGCGAGGAAAGAACAACAGAGAGGCTGAGAAAATTGCATTTGAAATATACAAAAAGGAGGCGTTGTGAATATTCAATACGTTGCCCCATTGACCCGGGCTATTGAGCGCATGCGTTCGGTTCTGTTTCGGCCCTTTAACATTCACACCTGGCTGGTGTTGGGATTTACCGCATTTCTGGATGGCATGCTCTCCGGAGGTCACGGTGGCAATGGCATCAAGAATAATGGCCATGGTGTTGATATCGGCGAGATTTTGAGCGCGCCGTATCAAGCGCGCGAGTGGCTCGTCAGCCATCCCCACTGGACGCTGCTGCTGATCGGCATCATTGCGGCCATCGCTGCGGTCATCGTTGTGTTGCTGTGGGTGACTTCCAGGGGCAAATTCATGTTTCTGGACAATGTGGTGCAGCGCCGCGCCCGGGTCGGGGAGCCGTGGTATGAGTTTCGCAAGGAGGCGTTGTCGCTGTTCTGGTGGCGCTTGATTCTCAGTCTGATCGGCATCGTGCTCATCGGCGGCACGTTTTATCATGTGTGGCAGCTTGCCTATCAGCAGTGGATGGAATATGAGGAATTGATGTCGCTGCTGCCGTCGCTGTTGGGCTGGGGCGTCTTTGTGGTGTTGTGCATCCTTTTGTTGTCGTATTTCCACCTTTTGCTGACTAATTTTCTCGTGCCCTTGATGTACAAGAACCGCTCGACGGCGGCTCAGGCCTGGGACCGTTTTTCAGGCCTCCATTGGGAGCATTTTTTCAACTTTATCCTCTACGGGCTTTTCATTCTGGTTCTGATGATCGTGATCGTGATGATCGTCGTCGCTGTGGGGCTGTTCACCTGCTGCCTTGGATTTGTTTTGGTCGCAATTCCCTATATCAGCTCGGTGGTGCTGCTGCCGGTCAGCTATACGCTGCGGACGTTCAGTCTGGAATTTCTGGCGCAGTTTGGCGATGAGTACCGGATAGAAATGGTTTGAGCGAATAACCGCTTTGCGCATTTGCCCTTGCGGACTGACGCCTGCCCTGCCAGGTCCGTTTAGCCTGAATTATTCACCGCCGAGGTACGCAAAGAAAATAAAAACAAAAAGATGGCATTGATAACAACTTTGATGATCGAGATCAAAATCTAATCAAAAAAATTCGCTAATTTTTATCAAAATAGCTCGGCGGCCTCGGCGCGCTCAGCGGTTGATGAATAGAACTGGTTAGTAGAAAAAAGTAACCCCGGAGCCGCGACAGAACGCGACCCCGGGGTTTTCTATTCACTGTCACAGGTAAGGCTACACGCCTCAGCGCTTCACATAAGATCCTGTTGTCAGTGTGATGCCGGAAAAGCTGCTTTGATCCGCCATGGGCTCGACGATGGTATTGGCGGCGATCCTGATATGCGCCGGCAGAGAGGCTCGTTTGCCGATCACGGTCAATCCGCTGAAAAGGTGTTCGGGATATTTCTCATTGGGTTCGATTGCGTCGCCGCCGCCGGCCTGGACGTGTGCCCCGAAATGCACGTTCTTGTCGGCGATCACCTTGTCAATTTTGGCATGTTCCTCCACCATTGCATCGTGCATGATGACCGAGTCGATGATTTGCGCGCCTGGCGCCACATGCACCCCTGGCGACAGGATCGAATTAATGACTTTGCCCTCGATGACGCAGCCGGCAGAAACGAGCGAATTGACGATTTCGGCCCTTTTGCCGATGCGCACCGGCGGCCGGTCGCCGCGCAAGCCCTCTTCATCGTAATTGGTGCGCACACCCCACTCCTGCAGTTTGAGTCCGGACTCGGGATTCAAAATATCCATGCTCGCCTGCCAGTAGGCTTTGATGGTGCCGACATCGGCCCAATAGCCTTCGAAGGGATAGGCGAAGACACATTTTTCGCGGATGGCGTCACGGATGATATTCTTGCCAAAATCGTGGCCGCTGCGTTTTGTCAGAGATTCCTCGAGGTAATCCAGATCGAAGACATAAACCCCCATGGAGGCGAGGTTGTTTTTCGCCTTCTCGGGTTTTTCCTCCCAGTCCACGATGCGTTCCTCGTTATCGAGGATGCCGATGCCGAAATGGCGGGTATCTTCCCAGGGCACGCGCATCATGGCGATGGTGATTTTGGCTTTTTTCTGCTTGTGGAATTCGACCATGGGCGCATAGTTCATGCGATAGATGTGATCCCCGGAGAGCACGAGGATGCGTTTGGTGTCATAATTTTTGGCAAAGTTGAGGTTTTGCGCCACGGCATCGGCGGTGCCGCGGTACCAGTCAAAATCGTCGATGCCGGTGGAAGGAGGCAGTACCTTGGCCGAACGGCTGCGGCCGATGAGGTCCCAGGCTTCGCCGGAGCTGATGTGATTCATCAGCGAGTAGGGGCGATACTGGGTTAGGATGCCGATTTGTTGAATGCCGGAATACATGGCATTGCTGAGGGTGAAATCGATGAGGCGGTAGCAACCGCCGAACGGGACCGCGGGTTTGGCGCGCATCCAGCCGAGGATATTGAGCCGGCTGCCCATGCCGCCGGCGAGCAAAAATGCCACTGTATTTCTCATTTGACCGTCCTCCCGCTGGCTATTTGTTGGCTGGTAAAGTCGGCTTCTTTTTTGTTGGGATAGAGGATGCAATTGCGTCCGATGCGCATGCCTGCTGGAATTTGCGTGTTGCGGCCGATCAGGGTGATGCCTGAGTTGAGCAGATCGGGATATTCCTTGTTGCTCCCCGTTGATTCGCCGGTTCCGATCTTTGCGCTATCGCCGATCAGGCATTCCACATCAACAATGGCTTTATGGACCTGGGCGTTTTGTTTCACGATGACATCGAACATCAGGATGGAATCCTCGACCGCGGCGCCTCGCTCGACGCGCACACCGGGGAAGAGGATGGAATTTTGCACCTGGCCCTGGATTTCGCAGCCATTATAAATCAATGAACGGCTGGTACGGGCTTCTGGTCCGATCACCACGGGGGCGCGATCGCGAATGCGTTCATTATCCAGATTGGTGCGCACCATCCAATTCTTAAGGTTCAGTTTGGGCTGATCAGCGAGCAGGTCCATATTGGCGCAGTAGTATTCATCGATGGTGCGGGTGTAGGCCCATGAGCCGCGGAATTTGTAACCGAAGACGCGTTTTTTATCCAGCAGCACCGGCAAGATATCGCGGCCGAAATGCTCGGTGGCGGGAGGACGCATCATCTCGTCCATGATATAGGCCAGGGTTTCGCGATTGAAAAGATAGATGGTCATGGAGGACCAGGGCGAGATGGCGGTGCTGGGTTTTTCGACATAGCGCAGTAATCGGCCGCCTTGTTCATCCCCCTCCTCGATCTGACCCTGGCCGAAGCGCTCCAGTCCGTTGGGCGTCATTTCCACAAAGGCACAGGTTATGTCCGCATCCATACGCTCATGAAACTGGATCATCTCGAGATAATCCATATGGTAGATATGATCTCCGGAGAGGACCAGGACATAATCCGGGTTGTGGCGCATGACAAATTCCATATTTTGGTAGACCGCATCTGCCGTGCCGCGGTACCAGTCGGAACTGCGGTTGCCCTTCATGGGCGGCAGCATGGTGATACCGCGCTGGCTGCCGATCATGTCCCAGCCGGCGCCGGAGCCGATATGGTTGATCAGCGAGTCGGAGCGGTATTGGGAGAGAATGCCCACCCGCTCGATGCCGGAGTGGAGCAGATTGCTCAGGGGAAAATCGATGACGCGATAGAGTCCGCCGAAGGGCAAGGCGGATTTGGGGCGGTACAGGGTCAGCACGGACAGCTCGTCGACGCGTCCGCCGGCCAGGATAAGAGCAAGGGTCTTCTTCATGGGCCTCCCTGAGGGAATGATAAATGTTTGTTTATTCTGATAGCGATGTGGCGGACACCGTCACGGTGGCGTTCTCCAGGGCACGTTTGCGTCGTTACAGGTTGCGTCACGGTGGCGTTCTCCAGGGCACGTCCGCGTCGTTACAAACTGCGTCACGGTAACGTTCTCCAGGGAACGTCAGCGCCCTTAAAAACGCCGGAACATCACTGCACACGACATGGTGTTTGTGTGTCTGATGGTTTTTGTAGCTTTAATTTCGCATGACACTCGGTTCGGGTCCGGCACCTCGCTTTTAAGGGAAATGCTGAATATCATCAAAAGCAGGTGACTGACACGATCAGACTGGATTAAAGTACAAAACCCGGCATCAACAAAGCAACTTATTTTTTACAAAACATCTTAAAAATATCAGCGAAAATCGCCGCTGATCTGAAATGCCGCCCAAAAGGCCGGATAGGGATTGATCTCATCCCGGACGATCTGCTGCGCCATGCGCAGCGCCTCGGCGCGCGAATGCCCCTCCGCCAGATAACGGAAAAATCGTTTGACCAGCACCGCGGTCGCCAGATCATCCACCTTCCACAAGGACGCAAGCAGAGACGAGGCGCCGGCGTAGATGAAGCTGCGCGACAGACCCACCACTTCATCGCCGCTGCGGATTTTCCCCATACCGGTTTCACAGGCGCTCATGGCGACCATATAAGCATCCATCTTCAAGGCAAATATTTCAAAGGCCTCCAGCCTGCCATCGTTGCCTTCTCCGCCGCTGAGCAGCAACGCGGAGAGCAGGGGATTGGCCTCATCATAGACGCCGTGGCAGCTCAGCAACACCAGCGGCGGCAACGGCTGCGCTGATCGCAATATCGTCTCGGTCGCTTGATCCCCGCTGAAGGTCTGCGCCTGCGGATAGTAACGCTTCAGGCTGGCGACTTCGCGTCCGGCAAAGGGCAGATCGAGTTTCTCGTCCCCAAGATCCGGATTGCCGATGGCCAGAAATGCCATGTCGCGCGGAGACCGGCCCTTGAAGCGCTCCCCCTGCTGCAGACAGTGTTCCAGCACCGATGCGGATGGCGCAAAGGAGAGGGTATGCGTGAAGCCGAGATAGTCGCCCTGACTGTTTTGCAGCACTGCGAAGGGCAGGTAGTGCAGCACCCCATGGGGCAATATGATGAGGTGCTGGATGCCGCTCAAGGCATCCGCGAAGGGCTGGAAGAGTGATGCATAGAGCCGCCTGGAGGCCTCGTCGGGCGAGAGCTGGCGCTGCAGAATCTGGCGCAGCGCATGGACTTCGGTGGCCAGCTGCGCGGCGGTGACGGGCAATCTGTGCATGCGGATGGCATCCGGCGTCACCAGCCAGGCGAAGAGAAAATCGGGATGCTGATGGTAATAAATGAGGGCGGATCGGGCTGGAATCATTTTCTGTATCTGCGCCGCTTCGATGGGAATGATTTGCGTCAACGTGGCAAGTTCCGCATTGTTCTCCTTGATATGCAGGAGATGCTCGGAGTAAGCCTGGCGCAGGGCGGCAAGGTCTTCGCTGAGCAGGCGGCGGCGCTGAGTTTGCAGCGGATCGTTCTGCGCCTGCATGAAAAAGAGTTCACTCTGTTTCTGGTTGAGCAGGTTTTGCAGGCTGTCTCCGACGGCGAGGAGCCGCGCATCCTCGGGCGCGGCCTGCGGAATCTGACGCTGTCCCAGCATGTCGAGAAAACTGCGGCTGCGGCAGCGTTCCGCGACTTGCAGCGCTTCGTCCTGCCGTCCATTCTCGGCCAGGACGGCGATGAGACGGTCATAGACGTCGAGTTTATCGTCGATAAAACCGGCAGCGTACTCTTCCACCTGGATGCGTGCGCGCATGGTTTCAATGACATCGAGCGCGGCGTAATAGGTCATGATGGCCTGATTTGCATCTCCTGCGGCTTTCTCGGCATCGGCCAGCTCCTTGAGCGCGCGCCAGGAAATCTCGGGCATGAAGGATTCACCGGCCATGTCTGCGGCGCGTTTCAGGACGGCGCGCGCCGAGTCCGGCTCACCCGACTGCTGCAACAGGATACCCAGCACCAGATAGCACTGCACTTCGTTGCGGCGATCATGGATGGCACGGCTGATCTCCAGCCCTTTGCTGACCAGCTTGAGCGCCTCGCCGGTCCGGCCCTCTTCGCCATAGAGCGCTGCGAGGTTGCGATAGCCATAGGATAGACCGCGTTGGGAATTCAACAGGGAGTCGATATGCACTGCTTGTTCGAACTGCCGGTAGGCCTGTTCACGGCGGGCGGTGCTGCGATAGATCAATCCGAGATTTTTATAAATGGTGGCTTGATCAACCCGATCATTGCGCTGCAGCGCCAAATCCAGGGCTTTCTGCTCATATTCCAGAGCCTGTTCAGGCTGACCGAGACTGAGGGCGATCAGGCCCTGGGTGGCGTAGGCCACCTGCAGCAGTTTTTCATCACCGAGACGGTTGAAAATTTCCAGTGCGCGCTTTTGCTCCTGCAGGGCGATCTGAAAGTCTGCCATTTTCCAGGAGACATTGGCCAGATATTGATGGGATAGACCGGTGAGCTGTTCGTCCTCAATAAGCCGGGAGAACTGCAACGCCTCGCGCTGACAGTTCAGAGCGGATTGATAGTTGCCCATTTTTTCATGGGTGAGGCCGAGATTATGCAGTGCATCGACCAGATCCGCTTGGGTCTCTTCCTTCCTGAACAGCGCCACTGCTTGTTGTTGCACCTGCAGCGCGGCCGCATAGTTGTCCAGATAGAGAAACTGAATGCGGCCCATATCGCGGAGACACTGGGCAACGCCCGTCGGTTTCTGCAATTTTTCATATAGACGCCGCGCCTGCTCGAACATGTGCAGCGCCTTGTCGTACTGAGCACCATTTTCGAAAATCAAGCCTGTTTCGCGCAGTGATTTGGCTTCTTCTTCTTCGAGCCCGTATTTTTTCGCCAGTTCGGCATACTTTTGTTTATAGAGGACGCCCTGCTCATACTGGCCGTCTTGCGTGTAAAAGAACGCGAGATTGTTGAAACTGTTGGCTGTTTCCGCCGTGTTGTTGCTTTGTTGTGCGGCGGCCAGTTTGCCTTCCTGAATTTCGATGGCTTTTTTCCACAAGCCGCCGTTGACGGATGCCTCCAGGATGCGCATCTGCAGCCTTTGGACGCTGAGCGCATCGCCCTGGCGCTGCGCCATTTGCAGGGCTTGTTCGTAAAAGGTGATGGCGTCGTGCCATTCGCCCAAGTCAAATGCGCCGTGACCGCGGCGGACCTGCGCCTCAAATCCTTCCACGGCATATTGCGCTTCCTCGGCTTTGGTCATGCCGGCAAAGCCGAACATCTGAAATCGGCCCCATTCGCTGAAAGGCGCCCCCCGCTGCGCCAGATCGCGCTGGGTCTGTGCCAATGCCAGGGCCGGGGGGTGGTTTCTGAGGTGCTGATAAAAGAGAGAGAAGAACAGCGAATCGTTTGCGGCGCTGCCGGGCCATAGCGGCACCAGAAAAGTCGGCACGCCTGAATAGATCAGACCGCGTTCCAGACCATAGAGAGGTTCCGCGCTGTCGAGGGAGAGCAGGGATTGCGAAAAAGAGAGCACGAAAAATCCGGCCGAAAAGGAGTTTTCGAAAAGATTGCGTGCGGAAAATTTTGCATAGTGCGACGGGCCGACCCTGAATCTGCAGGATGATTGCAGCGGATCGATCAGATTCCACTCCATATCGCCGTGCACATGAATCAGGTCGGCCAGACTGAGGGCGTCGATCTGATCCGCATAATTGTTCTCCCTGTTTCCCGCCACGGTTTGAAAAACCGTAAATGCTTCCTCCTCCAGAACCGGCACGAGGGGATCTGCGCCGGCGAGATAGACCTTGTCACCGGGCAATCTGCGTTTTTGCATGGCAAAGTAATAGGCGGTGAGGCTGGTGCTGACCGTCACTGCGCGGCGCGGTTGTTCCATCTGCTGCAGCAGGCCGTTCCAGGGCAGATGAATCATCCGGGCATCGGGGATGATCACCAGCCGGCTTATCGTGGACGGCACTTTTTGGACGGGTTGCACCAGGATGCGCCAAAACGCCTCCTGGTCGCGCTCGATCCCGGTCATCACTTCCTGGGTGCGGTATGCCTGCAAGCGGCTGGAGAGCTCCGCCTCGGAAACCGCGATGGAATCCATGGTGATGGCGCCGGAGGTGATGATCCAGGCCAGGGTGCGGTCATTGAGCGATTGATAAAAGAGGCATGCTTCCTGCGGCTGCAGGCGTTTTTGCAGTTCGCGGGTGGGCACGGTATGGACGCGCACCATGCCCTCCAATTCCGGCGCTTCCTGGCGCACCTTGTCGAGGATCTCTTCATACTCTGCAACGTAGGTGTCGCGTTCCTGTTTCCAGGATTTGACCTGACCGGCATCGATGTCGGTTTGATTGCGCGCGCGCAGCAGGTTGCTGTTCAATTCATTGATTTTCTTTTGCACGAAACGCGCGTTGCCAAAATAGACTTTGTGGCGTTCTTTGCGCAGCACAATGGTTTCGCTTTCGGCGAGATCGAGATAATTTTTGGCGCGCATGCGTTCGGCGAATTCGAGGGCGCCTTTGCGGTCTCCCATCTCTTCCAGGCGCGCGATGGCACGAAGATAGGGCCCGCGCTGTACCAGTCTCAAGTCGGGCGCCATGGCGCCGCGTACCGGCTCCGGGTAAGATTCCAGAATCTCAATGGCTTCCAGATAGTATTCAAGGGGATCTTTCTGAATCGACAGCTGGCGCTTGCTCTCCGCATCCATCACCGCTATGACATCGCCCAAACCCAGATTGGAGCGCCACCACAGTTCATGATCTCTCTGGCGCAGGGCGAGGCGACGGCTGCGGGTGTAATATTTCCAGGCTTCCTGCGCCTCGCCAACGGAGCGGTACATCTCTCCCATGGCATAGTTGGTGGCTGTCTCGATTTGCGGCAGCCGGTAACGGCGGCTCGCATCCAGCACCTCCTCGAGATAAATCCGTGCGTAGGAGATTTTATCAAGTTTGGCCATGGTGGCCTGGAGCGGCGGCATGCGCGTCGACTCTGGAGATCGGGATGATTCGATGACCGTCAATTCGGCGAGTTGCAGCAGCAGCTGCACGCGTTCAAGGTGGTAATAGATTTGCGATTCCTCGATCAGTTGCAGGGCGCTGTTGATTTTCACGCCGACAAAATCGATATAGACTTTCAGGTCGGGTTTGAGTGCCAGGGCGGTGCTCTTGCCTTGCTGCTGCTGCAGGTGCAGACCGCTGACTACGCGTCCCATGCTGAGGCTGTTGAGAATATAACCGTCGATCAGGCGGTATTTTTCGCAGATTCGCAGCGATTGCACAAAACTTTCCCAGGCATTAACATAGTCGCCTTTGAGGTAATAGAGGTAACCGATATTATTATGGAACGTCGCCATCGCCACATAGTCATTGCGTTTTTCGAACAGGGCGAGTTTTTTCTGATAGAAAGGGATGGCGTCGTCATACGACTTGTTCAGCTGATGGCTCTCGCCAAAGATGGAGAAAAGCAGGGCGCGTTCATCATCGGTGGTGAATCCGATCAGGGATTTGGCGCCCATGCCGCTGAAATCGAGGAAGGGAACCGGCAAGTAGATGCCGAGAAAGCCCACCTTGAGACGATTGGCTTCGCCCTTCTCTTCTTTCACCTTGCCTTCATCGAGCAGATTAAGCGCGCGACGGGCGTAATCGATGGCATCGCCGGGTTCATCCAGTTTGAGATAATTATAGGCGATGCTGCGATAGCTGCGCATCAGATTGGTCTGATCCGTGGCATTCTTTTCCATGTCGGCGGCAGCCAGGTAGGCTTCGATCGCCTGTTCATGGAGACCGCCAATCTCGTACAACAAGGCGAGGCGTTTGCTGTTGAGCAGAACCCGGTTTTGATTGTCCATGGCCTGATACAAGTCTATGGCATGGCGGAGAAAACCGGGGCCTTTTTCCAGATCTTCGGTGACCAGGGCGCAGTGTCCCAGGCGCTCGTAGATGAGCGCTTCGCGTGGTTTGTCGATGAATGAGGGATCATAGGCGAGCTTGACCTGGTAATATTCGTAGGCTTTGACGTAGCCGAACTCGCCGAGATTATAATAGTTATTGGCCAGATTGAGCGCGAGGCTGGCTTCCAGTTTGGGGTCGGCGCGTTCGTCATTGAGGACGATGGCCTTGTTGAGTTCGTGAATGGCGCGCTCGTAATAGCGGACCGGTTTGCGTTCTTCATAAAACGTGAAGCGATGGTAGAGGTCCACGATGGGTGCGGTCAGCGTCCGCCAGGCGCGTTTGACAAAGGGCACCGGTTTGGCGCGCTGCCGGGCTTCATAATTCTCCATCATTTCGGCATTAAAGGCGATGGTGAGATAACCCGGGACCAGGGTATAGTCATAGGAGAGTGCGCGGGCGATGGTTCCGCCCGACCTGGAGACCAGGTACTGCGGATTGAGGCCGTCCGGATCTCCATAAAGCTCGGCTCTTTCAGTTCCTTTGTAGGAATAGGCCAGTCCCAGCGCATAGGTGAGGATATTATCGCGCGGGTGCAGGGCATTGAGCTGCTGATATTCGACGATGGCGGCATCGATTTTCTTGAGATAGTACATGCACTCGAGATAGCCGCGGTGCGCGTGCAGGTCGCGCAGATTGCGTTCCCAGGCGGTGCGATAACGCATGGCGGCCAATTCCAGGTCGCCGCTGGCGCGCAGTTGATCGGCGAGACTGAGCAGTGCGCCGATCATCCGGTCTTCGGCGAGCTGCGCCAAATCCGGACGGGGTTGACGGTAGGATTGAGAAAGCTCGTCGAGCGCGGCGAAAGCCTGATTGCTGTCGCCCATTTTGAGAAAAGCTTCAGCCCGTCCCATGCGCGCGGCAAAGACTTCATCGACGAGATCGGGGAAAAGTGTCTCGACCAGTTCGAATTCGCGCGCCGCGGGCCGATAATCACCATTGCGCAGCAAAATGTTGCCGATGCGGAACTGGGCTTCGGCCGCCAGGGCCGGAAATCGGCTGTATTGGCCGACGATTTCACGATAGCGCGCGATGTAGGCATCGGATCCTTTTTGATCGCTGGTGAGGAGTTCCAGAATACGGTCGCGCGCGGGCAGCATCCACTGCCGCTGATCGGGATAAACATCCACCACGCGCAAATAGGCTTGTACGACCTCCTCGCGGCTGGCGAACTGCCTGAAAACATCGCCTATTTTGAGCTGACTGGCGGCGCAGGCGTCATGCTGATCCGGATAATCTTTCTGTACTTTGGCATATTCCTGAAATGCGCGCGTGCGATCTCCTTCGGCCAGATAAAGGTCGCCGATGGCCAGACGCCCGGCGGCCGCTGGTTCCGGTTGATCTGCGTAGTGCAGCAACACGGCATCCACCTGTTTTTGCAGCGCTCTTATTTCGTTTACGTTGTCAGTCGATCCGGTTGCATGTAAACCCAAAAGGGCCAGCTCGGTATAGGCTGCGGTTTTGCGCTCCTGGCTGTTGCTGGCCAGATTCAGCTGGAAATATTTTTCCGCCTGCTGCGGGTAACCGAGGAGCATGTAACCAGTGCCCATTTCATAAAGGGCCTGAGCCACCATATTGGTGCTGTCGGGATAAAAGTCGACCACGCGCTGAAAGGAGAGAATGCGTTCCCAGATATCGCGGCGTTCCTGTTCGTCCGGTTGTACCTCTTGAAAGCCGATATACAAGGGTCCCAGGGACCAGCGTGTGGCGCGTTCAAGGGCAGGGAAGGTGGATTCGGTCCACTGGTATTGTGCCGTGGCTGTGGGCAGCAGCGGCACGGGACCTTGTTCGGGAATCGACCAGATGTCGAGATTGCCGCCCCGGTCCGAGGTGAAATAGATTCGTTTGTCACTGCCGTACCACGGCTGCATGATGTTTTCGCTGCAGCTGGTCAGCGGCATGGCTTGGCGCACCAGGTGCGGAGCGAAACTTTCCCGGATCAGAGATTGCATGGGTGGCGGCGGGCTTGCGGGCGTTTCGGGCTGTGGCGCCGGCGTCATGGACCACAGGGCTGCGTGATCCGCCGGGGTCAAGAGTCCGTCGCTGTTGGTGTCGAACTCGAAACGCAGGAACACGAGTTTCTGGGCATTGGCGGACCAGGTCGGAAAGCCATCAGCGGACGGGCCGTGCGTCAGGCGCCACATGGGCGGTTCCCTGGGGTCGACGAATTGCAGATCCCGGGGTTCTGAAGGCCGGCTTCCGTGGAGATTGATCAGCCAAATATCGCCGTTGCTGGTGGAGTCGCCGCGAAAGGAAGTGCAGGCGATGAGTTCCTGGTTGCTGCTCCATGCGGGATGGGTGGCGCCGTTGAAGGTGAGCTGCGATGTTTTTTGGGTGATCTCGTTATAGAACCAGATTTCATCGCGGCCGCTGCGGTCCGAGACCCAGGCGATTTTTTTGTTATCGGGTGCTATGGTCGGATAGCCGTCGAAGCCCAGATAATCGCTAATGCGCACGGGTTCGCCCTTGGGGATGAGGTCTCCATCCACCTCGCGGAAGTAGATGCGCCAGATATCACCGGCGGCATCCAGTTTTTGCGATACGAAAACCAGCGAGCGGCTGTCCGGTGCCCAGACCGGGTAGAAATCGTCCGCTTTATTAAAGGTCACCTGGCGGGTGCGGCCGCTTCTGCCGCTGCGCACCCATATGTCGAAATTATAGGTCTGGCGCGAGACGTACGCCAGGGCTTTGCCGTCGGGCGACAAGCGCGGGGACAAGTCTATGTCGGGGTGCGTGGTCACCTGACGCAGATCGGTTTTGGGCAGGCTTTCCGCCGCAGGCTTCCCCTGAGCGGACAGAGTGACCGTGCTGAAGAAAATGAAAAATGCGATGAGATGAAAAGACCAACGCTTCATGATTCAGAGTCCCGCGGTTAAGGTTGAGCTGGAGCGCATCGCCAGACTGCTGCCCCCATCCTGTCAAACGGAGAAGGCTGATGCTGCAGAGAACAGCCTTGCGGCCATTGCGCCAAAATCCGGCGTTGCTGGCTTTGGCTGTTTCCCTGGGCCAGGCGGCTGATGTACAGCGTCTGAGGCTCAACATACGTATGCCATTGCGATTGCGCGAGCAGATCCGGTTGTGCAGCGGCATAAATCTTTGCCGTGCCGGGCAGGTGCCAGGCAAGCCGTAATAATTCACCCCGTGCTGCGGTGTCGATGACCGCGGATGGGGCTGTTTTCACACAATCCGGGATGCTCGGCTTTGGCTGCAGAATGCGGATGAATGAGCTGGTGATCATAACCAAAACAACCATCCACAGCAGATACCGGCTTTGCCGCCATTTCAAACCATAATCAATTAAAAGCAGGGTTAAAAAGGGCCAGGCGATGGCGAGGTATTTTTCGCCCATGGCATGCGCCGGCGACAGGCCAAACCAAAAAAGTACCAGCGTCCAGCCCAGAGTCCACAGGGCCATGATACGCACGAAACGCATAGCCTCGTCCGTCTCAGACGCGGAGGCGTGGTTGCGGCGGTGAAATATCACCAGTGCGATCAGCGCCGCCGCAGCCAGGTATTTAAAAATTTTAATCTGCGTAAAAAAACCGCTCAGTGCCAGGAACATGGCTTCCAGCCGGGTGCCCAGATGCGCCAGAGCCAGGGGTGCCACTTGTTCGCGGCTGGCGAGCCAGGCGTGTCTCAGGTCGAGGCCGAAAACAGTGGCGAACAGATAGCCGCCCGACACCAGAGCTATCAGCGTAAAAAGAAGAACGGGTGATTTATGTGAACGCATTTGCATAAGGCTGAAAACCAGGGCGCCGCTGGCCACGATAAGGAAGTGGTGGTGGCTGAGACTGCCGATGACGACAATGGCCAGCACGCCCAATCGCGCCGCTACGCGGGAGGGCTGCCGGAAGAAATGCAGGGTTGCGGCGGCAAAGGCGGCGCTGCACAGCGCCAGCAGATCGTAGGGCCGCGCCTCCAGGCTGGTGCTGATCAGCGCCGGGCTGAGAAACCACAAGGCGGCGGCAGCCAGGGCCGCCGTTTCCTGCTTGAATAGAGAACGCCCGAGATGCCAGATGAGGAGGGAGGTCAAGGCGGCCAGGAGCGTATTGAGGATCGCTCCGGTGTAAAGATGGGTGCCAAAGATCATGCAAAAAATATGCAGCAGCCAGAAATACAGGGGCGGGTGCAGATCCCATTTTACCAGATCGTTCTGGATTGTGCTCCAGCAGAAGCGCTCCTCCGTTTCCATGAAGCGCATCCACGCTTGCCGGGGCGCCCAGGTTGCGTAGGGGGGCGTTTTGGCGAGAACCATGTGGGCATATTCGCCCTGATGTCCGGTGGCCGCAATATAGGAGATGGTTTCATCGTGTGTAAAAATCTGTTTGGTGGACAGAGCAGCCCAGCGCAGCCAGGCGCCTGTCGCCAGGATAACAGCCAATGATATATAAACCCAATGTCGCTGCATCAACTGCCTCGTTCATTTGCCTGTCTTGATTTTTTCAACCCAGGTTCCATCGGGCTGTTGAATCATGGTGCCAGGTTCGGAATTATCGAAATTGAGCTTTGCGAATATTTCGTTGACGCGGCCTTTTTCGGCATCCGCGCTGCCCTGGTTGACGCTGATGACGCGTTCATATATGATCAGGCGGTCGCGATTTTCTTCTTCGACTATCATGTCGACCGAGCGCCGGTAATCCGCATCGCTCTCGTAGCGCGACTCCGGCAACAGCTGCAGCAATCCCTGGTTGTTTTCGCCCACGGTTTTGTTGCGTTTCAATTCATCCACATCATCCTTGTTGAATTTGCGATTTTGCACGGCCTCCAAAACCTCCTTGCGCGCGCCGCTGGCGGCAGCGGTTGGGGCATTGGTGACCGAACGCGTGGATGCGATCAACCAGGTGTCGCTCTCGATTTGCTGATAGGTGCCGAGAACCTGATTTTCCAACGCTGTTTTTTCGCCGGTGACATTCAGTACCGGGGCTTTCACACTGCACGCCAGGCTGAAGATCACGGGGATCAGCAGGAATATATGACGATTTTTTATCATAGGTGCCTCCCTATCCGGATAAGCCGGAAGCAAATGCCGCCTACTTTCAGGGCGTCCGGCATTTTTAAAACACAATTATGGGGTCTATCCTGTTCTATTGATAAACCGCCGAGCGCGCCGAGGACGCAGAAATCGCTCGGTTCGGGTATTTTTCATCGCGCTGCCGCACTCTGCATGGAGTTTTTCAGGAAAAATTCCAACGGAATGCGGGCCAGTTCGACCTTGCCGCCGCTCAGCCGGATTGGAAAATACCACGGTTGCGCAAAGACGATTTCCGGATAGAGATAACCATGGCGCAGCAGAAAGGACATCAGTTTGGGTTTGAAGCCGCGCGTGATCAACAACCGTGTCGTGCGAATGCTCGAATCGGTTCCTTGCGGATCCAGTGAACGCAGCAGATTGTCGGCGACGCGGGGACCGATTTCGGTGATGTAGAGCTGCCCTTCGAGGTTCATCTCCTGGGTCATATCCAGTCCAATGCCGCTGAGATCCATGTTGGCGTTGATGATGCCCTGGTTGGATTCCACAGCCTGTTTCGGCAGCAGCAGATTGGAGTTGATGTTGGCGAAATGGGCATTGAGATTAAAGCGGGCCCTGGTCAAGTCCCCTTCCGCCAGATCGACCGCCAGGCGCGCGCCCATGTTGCCGCCGTAGATTTTTGCCATCAGCGCCGGCACTTCGAGCCGTCCTTCGCCAACCTGAAGTTCCAGGTCGATGTCCTCAATGTTATAGTCCATGACCTCAACCCGGCCGATGCGGACTCGCGACAGGTTGGGCAATTGCTTCTGATAATATTCCCGGTAGACCATATAATCCATGAAGGCGGTGCTCGGTGTGGCGATTTTTCCGGCTGCACTGCCAATCAACTTTTTACCCACGAGATCAATATCCTGAACGATGTGCAGATCGGATTCGACATCGCGAATATTCAGGTTGCCGGGCATGAAAAAGGACAACCCGCGCGTCACCACGTCCACCCTGATTTTGGCCAGAGTGGTGTCGGCCTGGACGTGGCAACGGATATCGCTGTCGCCATGCAGCTCCATACCCTGCGGCAGGCGCAGGGTGTCGGGTATCGTCTGCCTCAAGGCCACATCCGCAATGACCGAAGTATTGCCGTTTACATCGTTGAGGATGAGGCTAAAATCGCCGCTGGTATTGAGATCGGGCAATTCGAGGTGTCCTTTATCAAGACGGAGCGATTGCAGATCGCGGCTGGAGAGGTTAAAAGAGAGCCGGTTATTGCTGAAGACAATGATCTCTTCCTGATCCTCCTGGAAGCTTTCGAGATCGATCTGCGCAGCGAGGTTGATGCCTTCGCGGCTGCTGGCGGAGAGTCCCAGATCCAGGCCAATCCCGTCGAGGCTGAGAAACTGCGCCGGCGCCCGGAAGGAGGTGTTGCTGGTGGTCAATTGGGCGGCGGCGTTGTACTGCATGCCCGTGGCCGGCATGTGAATATCGCCCTGGGCGGCCAAACGGGTTGTGCCGGTCAATTGGGCTTCCACATAGGGCTCGCGCAAAACTTCGGGGAGGTACTCCCAGATGGCGGTGTGATGGAGGAGGAGTTCGGAACTTTTCAGCTGCAGCCGCGGCGCGGCGCTGTTGATGAACTGCGCCTGCGCCTGCGCTTCGAATAGACGGTTGAGGGCGCAGTGGATTGAATCCAGGTCTATGACGGCGAATGAGGTGTCCGTCCTCGCCAAAACGGCCAGTGAGAGGGCGAGCCCTGGCAGGAGGATGGGTTCCTCCTCTTGCAGCAGCGTCAGTTCACTGGTGTTGAGTTGCACCCGGGTGCGGATGTTTTGCAATGTTTGCAGGGTGATGGAGAGTTGCGCCGCAGCTTCGCCCTGGACGCCCAGCTCCGGGAAACGGCCGAAATCGATGCGATCGACGTTGAGCGCAACGGTGCCGCGCAACGATTGCAGCGATGCGCCGCCGCTGAGGTCGGCCTCGGCGGAGATTTCGGTTCCCAGGAGATTTTTCAACGCCAGTGAAAAGGTGAGGACCTCAGGCAGCACGTTTTCATTGAGTATTGTATTGGCTTGAAACCTGGTAGCGCCGATGCAGAGATCGCTGGCGCCCGCTTGTTTGACCACCAGGGAGTCAAAGCCGGCCTGAAGTGCGGCTTCTGCGGTGAGCAGCGCGGATGCATTGAGCACACCGTGGGATTGCAGTTTGGCGTAGAGTTCCTCCACGCGAATCGAATCCCGGTTGAGCACTGTGCCGGCATGGGTCAGCGCGATCTGCGTCTGAAAGTGCATGTCGCCGTCCAGTGCGCCGGAGAGGGTCGTGCCACTGAAGTCGATGGCGGCGCGCTGATCCATCCATTTGATTTGCAGCGGCAGGGCGCCCGGTGCCATGGCATCCAGCCACTGCAGGGCAACCGGAATCGGAATATGACCATGCTCCACCGCGAGACGAATATCCGGCTGAGCGAAGAGGCTGTCGATGTGAATGTTAAGCCGCAGCCAGGGTTCGCCATCAAAGGCCAGCAGGAGGGAGTCGATGTTGATCATGCCCGCGCGGCCGTCCCCGCGGATGCCGGTTTCGATGCGTACCGCGGCGGGGAACTGCAGGGTTGTTGAAGTTTCAGGGCCGCGGAGCTGCGTGGTTATGTCATCGAGATCAAGGCGCAGATGCAGGCCAATGTCGTGAAAACTCGACACGTTCAGCCGGGTCGAGAGATCCATGCTGGCTTGGGTGCGCATTTCGCTGCCGTCCTGGAGATTCTTGTGTCCGATGTACAGGGGGCTGTCCGTACTTTCGACGCGCAGATGCAGGTTCAGGGCGCTGTCATTTTGCGCAAAGCCGTTCCTGGGCAGATTGACATCGTCCAGATAGACGCTCAGATCGCCGATGAAGAGCTCCTGGCTGACCAGGGTGTCTGAGGCGAGGACGCGAATTTTGCTGTTTTTAAAGCGCAGGGCCTTGAGATCGAGGGTGACGGGCAGGTTGGTATTCAGCAAGGCCGCATAGTCGTTGGCAGAGGTATCCAGCAGATCGATATAGAATTCAAGATCGGGTTCGTCGATGTCGATGGCTGTGATATGGACCTGGCGGTCTAATAGATCGCGCAGACTGTAATGCAGTGCCATTTTCCCGATGGAGACCTGGCGTACCGGCAAAAGGTCGTACCCCGCGGTGGAATCGGGATAGGGGGTCAGACGGACCTGTTCGAGGATGAGGCCGCGTAAGGGATGGATCCAGACATCTCCCAGGGTCAGGGAGCGGTTGAGGCTCTGCTGCACTGATTCATTGATCATCGCCTTGAGTTTCTGCGGCGGATAGAGCAGGCGGAGGATGATCGTGAGCAGAAACAGCAGCAGCAGCAAACCGATGACGGTGAATAGTATGCCGCGAAGGATGCGTTTCCACCAGGCGCGTTTTTTTCTGATTTTAGCTTCCGCCATGACTTTCTCATGCTCGTAAAATGGTCAAATAGGCCAACCAGCACCCGCAGGGCGCGGACGCTTGGCGCCGCGATGAATGGTGCTTACGCTGTGAAACCATCTCTCATTCAAGTAACAGATCGCCATCGAGGTCAAGATGGCTTGGTATTTTATCGCTTAATTGCCCGGGGGACAGGGCGAATAGCGGGCTGATTTCCAGATTATGTCTGGGTATTCCGGAATCATGGCGCGGTATTTTCACGCCGCACGCTTCCAGCCACGAGGCGAAGAGCAGGTTCAAGTCCCTGCGGGCGGTTTCTGGCGAATCGGGTCCTGAGGCATTTTTAATCGGGCTGAAATCCTGATCCCGTTCGGTTTCCTGCACCATGACGCGCTGGGCGTGAGAGAAAGCGTCAAAAATGAATTGTTCGAATTTGAGGGCATTTTTCTGCGCGGGTTTGCAGGTAACGCCCGCCGCATCCACAAAGGGCATGGCTTTATGGGCGAGGTGATAGGGCAATTCATGTCCGGCGGACGTCATGCGCTGCAGGAAATCAACCGCAAACATATGGATGGCGATGCTTCCCTGGCCATAGACCAGGGTACCGTGCTGGTCGCGAGCTTCTTTTAATTTTGGGGGCAGTTCTGTATATTCTATGACGCGATAAATATCGCCGATGAGACCGATATTTCCCAGGGGTTCTTCGGGATCGCGTTTATAGACCGTGCGGGCGGACATGTCGGCCCTGGCCAGCACGTGTTCACCCATGAAAGCGGGATCGCACATTTTGATCAGCACATTGTCGACCTGAAAATAGTAGATATGCCTGATGCCGCGGTTGACCATATCGGCGACGATGTGGTGCTTTTTCAGGGCGTAGAGCAATCCGCCATGTCCGTCCGGAGAAAAACTGAGGCGGTGTTTAGATTCCAGGAGTATTTTCCCGTGTTCATCAAACACGGGCAGCAAACGCTGGGGAAAAAAGATCACCGAATCCGGATTTTTGCCGAAAAATTGATGTTCTGCAAAATAGCGGATGGTCGCCTGGTGGTTTCCCGGGCTGGTCATGACATAAAAGGGAATTGTGCAGTTGTAGAGTCTTTCCAGGGCGCGGATTTTTTCCACATGATACTGAAACAGGGTGCGCTGTGTCACGGGACCGACGGCGAAGGTTCCTTTGGGGCCGTCAAATCCCAATCGCGTTCCCTGACCGCCGGCAACGACAATGATGCCGGCCTGGCCGCGCCGTAAAAGGGCTTCTCCCTCCTGGATGGCCCTGTTGCGCTGGCTGATCTCTTTGCGGGTGCGCGGCAGGGGAAGATAAGGAGACGGTTTAAAGTCGGCGAGGTCCTGATGCGCGTCCTCGCCCACCGGCCAGCGCCTTTGCAGCTGTTTTTCCACAAAGGCCAGATCCAGGGTCTGCAGCTGTTGCAGCAGATCCTGGCGTTGCGATTCATTGAGCTGCGGCCAGAAAGCGAATACGTGCTCCTGGCCCAACTCCTGCATTTTGTGGTATATTTGCTGATACACGGACTGCATGTTTCGTTCCGATGTTAACTGGCTGACTTCCGTGGCTTCTGTTTGACCAGGACCAGTTGCAGCAGCTGATCAATACGTTCCACAAAAAAGAACTGGATGTCGCGCTTGGCGTGATCGGGTATCTCTTCGACGTCATCGCGGTTTTTGGCGGGAAGGATCACTTTTTTGATGCCG
>CAUJEL010000194.1 GCA_963169875.1 Candidatus Zhuqueibacterota bacterium | reverse complement strand
TGAGATGGATTGTGACGATGAGGAGTTGCT
The DNA here is from genome assembly GCA_963169875.1 of Candidatus Zhuqueibacterota bacterium. Classification (GTDB taxonomy): domain Bacteria; phylum Zhuqueibacterota; class Zhuqueibacteria; order Residuimicrobiales; family Residuimicrobiaceae; genus UBA2214. The sequence continues at coordinate 32,944 of CAUJEL010000194.1, read as the reverse complement.
GCGCTCGACGCTCTTTTATCTCTGCGATGATCTGTGTTACGATAGGCGGCGTCACGGGCTTTCCGGCCGTACTGTTACGCTGAAAATACGCCTGGAGGATTTCTCCACCTTCACCCGATCGTGCACCCTGGAGCATCTTACGCATTCGAGTGATGAACTGTTCCAGCAGGTGCAAAAACTGTATGCTGAATTTGACCGCCAGGGCTTGCGGGTGCGGTTGATCGGCGCCAGACTCTCCAATCTGCAGCAGGGGGAGAAACAGATGGATTTGTTTGCGGAGCGTGACGACCGCAAGGAAAAACTCGATCGCGTCATGGATAATATCCGGCAGAAATTCGGCGCGCAATCGATCAACCGGGCCAGCGTGTTGAAGGGCCGGCGCGATTCACAATGGATTCGGGAATGAGTGCATTGATCTCAAAACAATTACATATCTATTACCATCGCATCCGCGCCATGAGTGCAAGGGAGATGGTGTATCGTCTTGGCCGCAATCTCTCGGCGCGACTGTCGCAATATAATCTGATCAAAAAATACGCTTTGAAAAAAGGCGCTGCCGCGGCTTTCGCTCTGCCTCCCAATGCCTTGTGGAGTGCCCTGGCGAACCGTAACTTTTTCTCGTGGCAGAACATGCCGGCCGCGCAGGTGTGCAGCTATTATGACGCGCACTGGCCCAATTACCGCCAGGAACTGTTAAAAGCCGCGGATCGGTTGTGCGCCCATCAATTTCAGATTTTCGATCGTGCGCTGGATTTTTCGCAGAAAATAGACTGGCATTATGACATCATTGCCAACAAGAGCCTGCCCCGCGTGCATTGGACCAGATTGCCCTATTGGCGGCCGGGGACAGCGCCGGGCGTTAAATACATCTGGGAACTCAACCGGCATCAGCATTTTGTCACCCTGGCGCAGGCTTACTTTATCAGTGGCGACGAATCCTACAGCGATGAATTGATCGCACAGTGGCTGGATTGGCTGGAAGCGAATCCGGCCGATACCGGCATCAATTGGAGCAGTGCGCTGGAAATGGGGTTGCGCATCGTTTCGTGGACGTGGGCACTGCATCTGTCGCGCCGCGCGCGAGGCTGGAAAGCCGAGGTTTACAGCCGTGTGCTGCAATCCATACATGAACAGTCGCGGCATATCTATCGTCATCTCTCGCTTTTCTCCTCTGCCAACAACCATCTGCTTGGCGAATTGCTGGGTTTGATTTATGCGGGCTGCTATTTTTCTGAACTTCCCGATGCCGCCAAATACCGGCAAAAGGGATTTGAGCTGTTTTTTCAGGAACTGGAGCGGCAGGTTCATCCAGATGGCGTCATCAAGGAACAGAGTTCCGGATACCAGCGTTACCTGCTGGAGATGGGTTTGCTGGCAAAATTTGCCGCTGACTTGAATGGAATACAAGTCCCCGCCGTGATCATGCTGCGGATGGAGAAAATGGCCGAATTCGTGTCAGCCATCATGGACGAAGCGGGACAGGTTCCCGCGCTGGGCGACTGCGATGACGGCCAGGTGCTGCTGCTGGATGCGCTCAGTGAAAAACCCTTTGCTGATATTTTGGCAAGTGCTGCATTGCTGTTCGACCGTACCGATTTCAAGGCCCAGTCGGCAGGGTGGAGGCCGGCCGGTTTTTGGCTCTTTGGCGCCGATGCAGAAGGAACCTTCAACCGCTTGGTTTCGCAGCGGGATGACCGGACGTTGTTTACTTTTCCACAGGGCGGGTATGCCGTCATTCGCAGCGGCCAGCGTGCGCGACAGCAACTCGCATTGTTGGACGCGGGCCCGCTGGGGCTCGACGCGATGGCAGCCCATGGCCATGCCGATGCGCTGAGTTTTATACTCAGCGTCGGCGCTCAGCCGGTCCTCATTGACAGCGGCACGTACACCTATCGCGGCGCACCGGAATGGCGGAATTATTTTCGCGGCACCGCCAGTCACAACACCATTCTCATTGACGGCCTGGATCAATCCGAAATTGCCGGACCGTTTCAGTGGGCCCGCCACGCAAGGGCTGTGCTGCATTCAGCCGAGGATCGAAGCACCGGCATTCTGCTGCACGGTTCACACAAAGGTTATCTGGATGTCGAACACAATCGCCATGTGGAGTTTGATCTGGCGACCTCCTGGACCATCGTCGATGATCTCGCCGGGAAGGGACGCCATAACGTGCAGCTCTTGTGGCATTTTGCGCCCTGCGATCTTGAACAGATCAGCTCTGATTCATTTTGTGCCAGATTCCCCCTTTTCGAAGTACATGTTCGCGTGCAGGCATCCCGTCCCTACGAGGCGAAGCTCATATCGGGGCAAAAAAAACCGCTTCAGGGCTGGCATTCGCCGCATTTTGCGGTCAAGAAACCCAATCCTGTGCTCTGTGTCAACATAAAAAACATGGTTCCTTTGCAAATTAGGACAGATATTTCACTAAAATTTTAGCAGAGGGCAGATGGCGAACCTATTGGAGCGGCAAAGCGCGGCGAAACTGTTCATGGCCGGTGTGGCTGGCATGGTATTGACCATGATTCTCTACCTCATGATGCCGGTGACACCTGCCTGGCCGTTGTTTCTCAGCGGTTTTATAGGCGGCCTGGTGGGCGGGATCGTCTATGTCACCTGGCTTGGCGCCAAGATCGCAAATCTTTTTCTCAGCAAGCGCGTCGCTGACCCCCATGTGGGACTGCCCTGGCAGGTGAACAAACTGTTCTTGTTCAATACCCTGCATAACGTGGCGGCGCTCACCGTGATCGATGCGGATAAAGCCCGTAACGTCATTGAAATGATGGCCGCTTACGTGCGCACGGTCAACGATCTTTTCTCGCAATCTTTGACGCTGCTCACGCAGGAAGTCCGCTGCGCCGAGCTGCTGCTCGCCATCGAGCAGGAGCGGCTGGGAGACCGGTTGCAGGTGCGCACGGAAATTGACGCGGACTGCCTCGAGGTTCCGGTGCCCGGTCTTATTTTGCAACCCATCGTGGAACATGCCGTGCTCCATGGCGTTGAAATGAGTCCGGAGCCGGTGGAAATCGTTTTGTCCGCGCACCGGCAAGCACACACACTGGTCTTGGAGGTGCAGGACAACGCCAACATCACCTATGACGAAGATAAACAGAATCAAGCGCTGGTCAATCTCGGCTTCCCGGATCTCGGCCGACTTTTGCGCTCGCACTTTAAGAACAGAACCAGCATCGAAGTGATTCGCGTGCAGCCGCATGGAACCTGCGTGCGCATCTCCATGCCCATTGCCTGAAGGACAGTGCCATTCTCTTCTGCAAATCGGCGCAACGATGGGTATATATAATGGCTACAGACGATTGATTTTTGCACAGGCTTTTTGAAGGAATTATGAAAAGAATTACAGCAACTGCAGTTTTGGCTTTTTTGATCACAGCATGGACGGCGAATCTTCAAGCGCAATCGCAGCCCCTTAAAATGGCTTTCATCCCGCTCAATGACGGCGCGGCTGAACCCGCTGATGTGGATCTCTTCAACCAATCCATGAATCAGCTGCTGAGCTGGCTGCCGCGACAGTCCGGCTTTGCCTGGATAAACCAGGATTCGCTGCAACAATGGCTGGATGAACCACTGCAACAGGATTTTGCAGATATCTATGAACCCTTCAGTCTCAAACAGCTCAATGAGGGCTTGCAACTGCAGGGTGTCCTTTTTTGCGATCTGGTTACCGGAGGCGGCCCAACCCGTGTTGTGGCATCCGTGATCGAGTTTCCGTCGGGTGTGGTGGTGGGCAGGGATAGTGTGGTTATAAAGCCCCTGCAGGTGCCCCAGGCTCAGGAGATCATTTCGCCGCTCCTCAGTGGTATCCGCGAAACGGATCGACTCTATGGGACGCCATTCACGCCGCAAGAATTGGGTATGCTCATTCTCACCGGGGATTTGCAGGACAGTAGCCATTTTGTGCAATGCCAATCTTTTCTGCACCATCTTCGGGTTGAGGAGAGCCAGAAGCCGCTGCGGCTGAAAATCATAGAAAATTCAGAAATTCTCAGCGAAGACGACACCATCTGTGATCTGGCTGATGAACTGATCGAAAAGACGCAGACGAGCTACATCCTGGGATTGCATCAGCGTTCCGGACAGACGATGGCACAGGTGTGGCTGTTTGAAAAAACACCGCCCGCAACTCCACCGGAGGAAATCCGCTTTCCCGTCTATCCAGCTCTGGATGAGTTGCGTTGTGTCGAGTTACCCGCAGATTCCACCGCTGCCTGGATGATCAACGCTGCGCTCATGAAAATGCCGGATCGCCCGGCCGATATCATTCCGCTATCGGCCTGGATCGATCAACCTGTGTTGGCTTTTCGCACGGCTGTGCGTCTTCATGAAACAGCGCTGCGCGCGAGCAAGGCGCCGCGGCCGGATTCCACTTCGCAAATCCGGCGCTTGTATGATGCGGTTATTTCGGATCGGGCTTCCAAGTTGCTCTATGCCTGGGCGCATCTCGAATTGGGCGCTTTGCTCAACCAGCTGGGGCAACACCAGGAAGCCAGTGATTATCTTTTGCACGCCGAGACCTTTTTTGGCCCTTTGCCGCTGCGGGATGGATTGATCCTCAGCCGGCTGGAACTGGCCAAAGCCTTCATGGCGCTCAACGAGTGGGCCCCGGCACGCCAGACCTATGATCGCCTCTATCACCTCCCGCCTGACAGCGCCTTGCAAGCGTTTGTCATGCAGCGCATCGCCTCTCTGTATGAAAAGCAAAACAGGCCGGATGATGCGGTGCACGCCTATCACACGGCCGCAAAGATCAACCAACGCATCGGCCGTCCCTACGATGCGGCCATGATCTATCAGCGCCTGGGACAGCTCATGCGAGAACAGAACCGCCTCGATCTCTCGTATGCCTATCTCGATACCTTTTTGACCCAATCTCAATCCATGGGCAGCGAACCGGCCCTGGCCCGAGCTCACTTTCAGATGGGACTCACGCGACTCGCGCGCAAAGAACGCCCCTTTGCGCTGGAGCATTTTCTCAAAGCCTGCGATTACATGGAACTTTTGGGCGACATCAATGGCATCGCGCGCGCTGATTTGAATATCGGCGCCATCTACTGGCAGATCGGAGACACCCTGCAGGCGCGGCAACGCTACCTGTCCGCGCTGAATCAGGCCGCGCGCAACGGGGACTCCAGCATGGTGCTGTTGAGTACGGTCAACCTCGCGGAAATATACACCGCCAATGGAAAATGGGAACAGGCGCAGCAGTTTCTCGACCGCGCCCTCTTCATTGCCGAGTCCAGGAATGATATGCATGAACAGGCCAGGATAACCTATGCCAAGGGCCTGGCCTATCTCAAGGAAGGACGCCTGCGCGACGGCTATTCGCAGATTAAAGGCGCCATGGTTTTGGGCGGTGGATCGGTCAACGGCGATGCCGAGAAGGAACAGGCCTTTTTGCGCAAACTGCAAAGCCTCATCGGCGATATCGAAACCATCCGCAGCACAACGCCGCCGCGGCGTTGATACGGACCCCTCGTTCCTGTGAAACCTCGCAGCAAAATATCCGCAACCGCGCGCGCGTTGTGCGCCCGCGTGGACAAGGCGGTATGGGAATACCGCATGTTCCAGGACCACGATATCGTACTGGTGGCAGTTTCGGGGGGCGCTGATTCGTTGTCGTTGCTGCATCTTTTAAGCCAGCGAATGCATATCTATGGCCGCGGCATCGTGGTGCGTTCGGTATACGTGGATATGGGGTTTGGGCAAGCCGTCGAAGAACGGACGGATGCCATCAAAAAATTATGGCATCACCTGGGCGTCAGTGGACTCATTTTTCGCACCACGATCGGTCCCTATGCGCACAGCGAGGCCAATAAGGAAAACCCCTGTTTCTTGTGCTCGCGCATTCGCCGCAAGCAGATCTTTTCCGCGGCCGAACAGTTGAACTGCAACAAAATAGTCTTTGGTCATCACAAGGATGATCTGGTTGAGACCCTGTTGCTCAATATGATTTTTGGCCGCGAAATCAGCACCAGCCCGCCGAATTTATCCATTCATAACGGCCGCTATCACATGGTGAGGCCCTTTGTCTATGCCGATGAGGCGTTGATCAAGGCATATGCCCTCGGTCTCGATCTGTCTGTTTTTTCTCAGCTCTGCCCCAGCGATGGCGCTTCCAAACGGCAGCACATTAAAGTCCTGCTCGATGACCTGGAACGCCGTTTTCCCGGCACCCGCGAAAACCTCTTTCACAGCATGAAACGCGTCAAACGCGATTATCTGCTGTAAAAATCAACCTCCTTCTTGCAATTCCTGTTTTATTTGTGTATTTTATCACGCTATTTTGCGTTTTATACCCCCGCAAGCTGGTCACTCTGATTAGACAGGATGCAAGCCTTATGCGGCTGAAATTAAATTATCCATTTGATTGGGGTGGTTTGGAGGATTTTTCCTCCTATACGTACGATGCGAGCGGTATTCCTCAGGTTGATTACGGCTCTGATTCGGGGTTGCGCTACAATCCCATAACGATCGCTCAATACGGCCTGCACCGCTTGCAGCGGTTCGCTGCTGCCGGAGCGGAAGCGGATCGCGTCCTGGGATTGTCCTGCGCGGATTGGCTGATGTCACACGCCCGGGTGTGGGGCGATGATCTCCTGGCCTGGATTTATGAGTATGATTTGCCCTTTTACGGCCCCAAGGCGCCCTGGATTTCCGCCATGGCGCAGGGCGAAGCGGTCTCCCTGCTGATCCGCTGCCACGTGCTGGAGAACAAACCAGCTTATCTGGAAGTGGCCAAAGCCGCCATCAAAGCGCTTGATCTCCCCGTGGACGAGGGGGGAACCCGCGGCTTTTTGCCGGATAACAGCTGCTGGTTTGAGGAATATCCAACCCGGCCGGCTTCGCATGTATTCAATGGTCACGTTTTTGCACTTCTGGGGGTCGCGGATATTGCGGATTATCTGGATTTGCCGGATATGTGGCTGCGTTACGACTGTGGCCTGGCCAGCATTGAAAAAAACTGGCGTTTGTGGGATCGCGGTTTCTGGACCCGATACGATCTGCACCCCAGCAACCGCCTGGCATCGCGCATGTATCAAAAAGTTCATGTCCGCCTGATGACGCTGCTGGCTCATCGCACAGCCAGACCTGTTTTCTATAAAGTCGCGCGCCGCTGGCGTGCCATGCTGCAAGATCCCTGGTGTAATATGATCTGGCTTCTCATGAAAAGTAGAGAAAAATTGAGACTGCGCAGGACCTGGTCGTGAAAAAACTGCTCATGCTATCCTATTATTTCCCTCCCCTGGGCATGGGCGGAACACAACGCTCCATGAAAATGGTCCGCTATCTGCCGGCGTACGGGTGGGAAGCCACGGTGATCACGGTCAAACCCATCGCCTACTGGGCGCAAGACCCCTCTCTGCTGGATGAAATCCCATCCGCTCGCGTCATTCGCACGGGGTCGTTCGATCCGCAACGGCTGCTAAAACTGGCCAGACCCGCTGAAAATACAACTGCCACCGCCATATCCGGAAAGAAACGATCGCTTTTCAACTGGATCAACCGGCGCGTATTGCCTTTTTTTCTGTTGCCGGACAGTAAAATTCTCTGGCACGGTCATGCCTGTGCCGCCGCCGCCCGGTTACTGCGGCAGGAAGAATTCGCGGCTGTGTACAGCACTTCGCCGCCGCACTCGGTGCATGTGACGGCGCGCCGTCTGGCGCGAAAATTCAATCTGCCCTGGGTCGCCGATTTTCGCGATGCCTGGGCCGGGAGTGTGGTGGTACATGAGCCCACGCGATGTCACCATGCGCTGCAGCAGCGTTGGCAAAAAAAAATCATCCGTAGCGCAGACGCGGTCATTGCGGTGACGCCCGGCATTTTAAAAACCCTGCGGGGAAATGATCCGAATAACAAGTATCATTTCATTCCCAATGGTTTTGATGAGAATGATTTTGTGCAGCCGCCCGCTGCCCGCAAAAATGGATTTCAGATCTGCCATTGTGGTTCCATCACCACCTTCAGCGATCCCAGACCGGTTTTACAGGCCTTTGCCCGGCTGCAGACGAGTGATCCTGTCGCGGCCGAAGACCTGGCGTTGCGATTTGTGGGTTACGATACTTTTTCGGCTTTCCCGGAGTGGGTGGCGGCTTTGCAGCTGCAGACAAAAGTCACCTGCAGCGGATACGTCACCCATCCGCAGGCGCTCGCAGAGATGCAGGCCGCGGATGCCCTGTTACTGATCGCCTGCCATGAGCAGGCGGCGGATTTTATACCGGGCAAGACCTACGAATATTTGGGCAGCCGCAAACCGATTCTGCTGGTCAGCAACATTCCCGATACCCTGGCGCTGCTCAAGGAGATGCCGGGTGTGCTGATTTGTCATCCGCAGGATTCCGCCGGGATCAGCGCGGCTCTTTTGCAGCTCAAAACGGACGCGCGTTTGCGGGACGCCGCCCAACGCCGTCCTCTGCAGCTCTATGAACGTAACTATCAAGCCGCCCAGCTGGCGCAAATCCTCAACACCTTAACCTTGCAAAGGTAGTCCGCTGACCATGACGATTCTGAAAAGACTGCGTTATGCCATACTGCTCATAATCTATGTGTACACGCCTGTACAGCCGGGCGCCGCAGAAACGGAATCCCCGGAATATCACTGGCCCACCGATGCCAGCCAAGTGCTCACGTCATCCTTCGCCGAATCCCGCAGCCATCGTTTCCACGGCGGTATCGATTTCAAGACCTGGGGTCAGGTTGGCTACAAAGTATTTGCGGTGCGGCCGGGATATATTTCCCGTGTTGAACTCTCGCCCTATGGATATGGCCGCTGCCTGCTTTTAAAACTGGATACCGGCGAGACCGCCCTTTACGGGCATTTGCAGAAATTTTCCGCTGCCCTGGAATCGCATGTGCGGCAGCAACAGGAGGAAAAGGGCGCATGGAGCATCGAGCTGGATTTTTCCGAAGAACAGTTCCCCGTCGCACAGGGGGATGTGATTGCCTACACGGGCCAGTCCGGTGTGGGCGCGCCGCATCTGCATTTTGAACTGCTCGATGAAGAAGGCCGGCCCTTCAATCCCCTGCTGAGGGGATATCAAATTGCCGATACCACACCGCCCACCATCCGGCGGGTCATGATTCTGCCGTTGGAAGCCCATAGCCGGGTGAACGGGGACCTGGCGCCTCTCATCGTAGCGGCCAAACGCCTGGCCCCGGGAAGATTTGTCATCGACCAGCCCATAGAAGTCATCGGACGAATCGCCTTTGCCGTCAACCATTTTGATGAAACCGACGGCGCTCAAAATAATATCGGGACCTATATAAACCGACTCCGTATCAATGGCGAAGAACTCTTTCATGCGCGCTATGACTGGTTTCCGTACGAACTGAATCATCAATCCGATCTGGACCGCGACTTTCGTGCCCTGGTTCAGGGCAAGGGGTATTTTCAACGGCTGTATCGCGACATCGGCAATGAGCTGCCTTTTTATGGCAGCCCCGAAAGCTTGTACGGCGTATTGGAGTGCGCACCGGGTGAAACCGATCGCGACTGGCTCAGAGGTCTTTCCTATGCGCTGGGTATCTATTGGGATTTGCCAGGCAGTGTACGTGTGCTGGAGGCGGGTGAACACCGCTTTGAGATTGAAACCGTTGACTTTGCCGGCAACAGCGCCGTCGTGAGCGGAAATTTCCACGCCGGTCCGTATGCTCCCAAAGTGAAGAAAGGCACCGCTGTTGCGGCCGGTCGCGATCGCTTTGATATGGATGTTGATTATTTTGATACCTACGCGCGCGTCAGCTTGCAGGCGCCGCCGGATCGATCCCGTCTTACCGGCATCATGGCCATCTATGCGGATGGCTATCACGAACAGCTGCCGCTGCAGCAAATCAGTGCTTCGCTGTGGCGGGCGGGCCTTCCTCTTTACAGCAACCGGCCTGGTCCGGTGCGGCTTCAAGTCATGGAAGAGACGGAAGGCAAGCGCGCCATCGTTCATGAAGGCCAGGCCAATTACATCACAGTTCGCGCGAATCGGGAAAAATCAGTGACGACCAGCGACCGTTTCTGCCAGATGGATTTTTCGGATAAATCGCTTTTCAAGAGCCTCTTTGTCAGAGCGCGGACGTTGAACCAGGCGCCTGCTGGCTGGCCCGTGGTCGGCAGTCTGTACGAGATCGAACCCGAAGATGTGCCTTTGCAGCGCAGCGTCACCATCAAACTCCAGTATCCTCCCGGAGAGACGCAGCTGCAGCAGCTGGCTGTTTATAGCCGTCAGCCTCACAATGATTGGGAATTTGTCGGCAACAACCTGGATCAAGCAAACGGATGGGTCTCCGGTCGCACGCGCTCGCTCGGCACTTTCGCTCTGTTGCGGGATGCTGAACCGCCGCTTCTGGAAATCGTGTCGCCGGGGGCCAAAACGCCGCTGCAGGATCGCCGGCCCCTTCTCAAGGCGCGCATCCTGGATAAGCTCTCCGGCTTGGGAGATGAAACCTGCTGGTCCATGGAACTGGACGGGAAAAAGGTCATCGCCGAATACGACTACGAGGCGAAAATGCTGTTTTATCGACCGTTGCAGGCACTGGTTCCTGGCCGCCACGAAATGACGGTGACCGTGCGCGACCGCTGTGGCAATGAAACGCGTAGAACCCACAGCTTTGCGATAAAATAAAGAGATGCTGTATGATTCCATTACGTGATGACAATCCCCGGCACCACTTTCCGGTCGTGACCCTGATTCTGATCGGGATTAATTGCGCGGTCTATGTTTATCAGATCTTTTTGCCCACGATACAGGCGACGGAGATGGTGATGCTTTATGGCGCCATACCATTGAGCATCAGCAGTGGACAGGACTGGCATACCATCATCACTTCCATGTTCCTGCATGGCGGGTTTCTGCATCTTGCCGGAAATATGCTCTATCTTTATATATTTGGGGACAACATCGAGTCGGTGTTTGGCTCTGTGCGCTTTTTGATTTTCTATGTGTTGTGCGGCATACTGGCTTTTGCCAGTCACTATGTTTTTGCGATGGATTCCGCCATCCCCATGATCGGTGCCAGCGGTGCCATCTCCGGCGTCTTGGGCGCCTATGCGCTCAAATTTCCCCATGCCCGGGTGATGGTCCTGGTGCCTCTGTTCATCTGGATCTGGCGCGTGTTCGCCATTCCTGCGGCACTGGTTTTGGGCTTCTGGTTCGTCATGCAGTTGAGCAGCGCCTTTTTCGCCTCCAGCAGCGGCGGCGGGGTAGCATGGCTGGCCCATGTTGGCGGATTCATCGCTGGATTGGTGATGATGCGGGCTTATCAAAAACGTTAACCTGATCTATTCATAAATCGCCGAGCGCGCCGAGGCCGCCGAGCAATGTTTATTATAATTATCGAAAATTTTTTGATTTGATTTTGATCTCAGTCATTTAAGTTGTTATCAATGCCATCTTTATGTTTATTATTTCTTTGCGTTCCTCTGCGTCCTTGGCGGTGAATATTTCAGTTTAATTACTGTTAATAAATTATTTATGAATAATCCAGATTAATGCTATGGAACTTTTGACCATTATCATCATTGCCGTCGGATTATCGATGGATGCACTGGCGGTATCGATCTCCAGCGGACTGGTGATTCCTGATGTCAATGCCTCGCATGGCATCAAGATCGGTTTATTTTTTGGATTGTTTCAGGCGGTGATGCCCATCCTGGGCTGGCTGGCCGGCACTACGGTGCGGCAGTATATTGTCCCGGTTGACCATTGGATCGCCTTCATTTTGCTGGGCGCCGTGGGCGCGAAAATGATCCATGAAGCCGTTGCGGATCATAAAAATGAAAAACCGTTGGATCCATCGCAGAACAAAGTGCTTTTACTGCTGTCCGTGGCGACGAGCATCGATGCGTTGGCCGTGGGACTCTCTTTTGCGATGCTGGGCGTGCCGTTGTTCCCGGCTGTTTTGATCATCGGCGTCACTACGTTTCTGATCTCCGGCGCCGGGGTCTATGCCGGCAAGCATGCCAGCGCCGCGGCGGGAAAATTCGTCGAGGTCCTGGGCGGGATCATTCTGATCGCCATTGGTTTGAAAATACTGTTGCAACACCTGCTGCAGGGGTGATGGCAAATGGAAATCATATAGAATAAACCTGTTCAATTCATAAACCGCCGAGCTGTTTTTATTGGGATTATCAATAAATTTATAATTTGTATTTCATCTCAGTCATAAAAGTTGCTGCCGACGCTATTCTTATGTTTTTCTTTTCTTTGCGCGTCTCTGCGTTCTCGGCGGTGAATAATTCAGGTAAAGTGACTTGAAAGGAATAAGATACTTATGAGCTGGCTTTCTGATCCTCAGGCGTGGATCGCCCTGGTGACTCTGACGTCGCTGGAAATCGTTCTTGGCATTGACAATATCATCTTCATCTCCATATTGGTGGGCCGTTTGCCGGAAGAGCAGCGCAGCCGCGCCCGCCTCGTGGGGCTCGGCCTGGCGATGATCATGCGCATCCTGCTGCTGCTCTCCATCACCTGGATCATGCGCCTCAACACCACCCTGTTCACCCTGTTCCATCATGCTTTTTCGGGCAGGGATATCATCCTTTTCGTGGGGGGGCTCTTCCTCATCGCCAAGAGCACGCGCGAGATTCATGAATCATTGGAAGGGCCACAGGATAAGGAATCCGGGCACACGGCCGCCAGTTTCTGGAGCGTCATCGCCCTCATCAGCGTCATCGATATTGTATTTTCACTGGATTCGGTGATCACAGCCGTGGGATTGGCCAATGATGTACCGGTGATGATTCTCGCCATCATTCTTGCGGTGATCGTCATGATGGCGTCGGCCGAGGCCATCGGACGTTTCGTCGACAAGCATCCAACTGTAAAAATGCTCGCCTTGAGCTTTCTCATACTTATCGGCGTAAATCTGTCGGCGGAAAGCCTGGGTTTTCATATTCCCAAGGGCTATGTCTATTTCGCCATGGCTTTTTCCGTCGTTGTCGAGATGCTCAACATCCGTCTGCGCGACAAACAGGTGCGGCCGGTGCATCTGCATAAAAAATTGGACGACTGACGGATCACCGGAGGGCTGATTTCCAGGCTTGATAAAAAAAAGGGCTGCTACCATATTGTAACAGCCCTTTTTTGCATAACAGAGATTTGCTTTTGTCAGAACTTGCCGTCCATGCGAAATTCCGGGGTGTCAAACCAGAAACCGGATTGCGTGATGGCATCGTATTCTGCCTGGAGCAGATCATAATGATATATTTCCTGCTGGCGTACAAAGTCGAATATTTTGCGGACGCCCTCGTCTTCGGCCATTTCCGCGATACTGCCATAATAATGCATGGCTTCGCTCTCCTGACGCATGGCAATGCGAAGGGCCTGCAGTTCGTCCGCGGTTGCCTTCCTGGAGGATTTGGCCGGGTTGTTCTCAAATATGGGAATGGGCGGATGCTGCGGGTAGGTTTTGACCCATTCACGCCAATTTGACAACTTTTCCGAGCTGTCGAGCATGCGTTCGAAGGTGAGCAGGTGCAGCGCCTCTTCGTCCGCCAGGCGGGTGAAGATGGCCTTGCCGGTTTCGTTGACGCTTTTTGCGGCTGCCTCGAGATAAAAGGCGCGGCCTTTTTTCTCGAGATCGATGGACATGCGGATGGATTCCGCCAGACGCTGGACATCAGGGGACATAATGTATCTCCTTCAATGATTGCCAGGATTGCATTTATTCAGGACCGGGAGAGCTGCTGCCGGTCCTCAACAATCTAACACACTCCCGGCAAAGAAGCAATAAAAATCAAAAAATATGCTTGATTCACGCGCATGTAAATGGTATATTCTACTAATTACTGGGGAATATGCATGCGGATTGCCATCCTCTCTGATGTGCACGCAAACCTGGAAGCACTGCAGCAGGTTTTGCGAGCGCTTGAACACGAACGATATGAGGCGCTCATATCGCTGGGGGATGTGGTGGGGTATGGGCCTCTCCCCAATGAATGTGTGCAGCTTGTGGCGGACGCGGCTTCTAACGTCATCCTGGGCAATCACGACGATGCGCTTCTCGGCCGCACGGACATACGCGACTTTAACAGCTATGCGCGTCAAGCCCTCCGCTGGCAGTCGACAGTTACAAGTCCGGAGGCGCGCGAAATTATTGCGACCTACAAGCCCTATGTGGCACTGGGTGATGCTTTTTTTGTTCATGGCGGACCGCGATCTCCGTTGGACTGGCCATATATACTCAATATTTATGATGCAAGATTGCATTTACGCAGCCTGCAGCATGATATTTGTTTTATCGGGCATTCGCACCGCGGTATAGTTTTTGATCAGAAAGAAGATAATAAGATCAAACACTACCAGCGGGAGCGGATTGAACTGGAAGAGGGACATCGTTATATTATCAACGTTGGCAGCGTCGGCCAGCCGCGGGATGGCGTTCCGGACGCCAGTTATGCGCTTTATGACAGCGGGGAAAGGGTGGTGGAGATACGGCGGGTCGCGTATGATTTCACGCGCACCCAGAAACTTATGCAAGATAATGACTTGCCCGAATTCCTGATCAGGCGATTGCAGTTTGGTGAATAATTGAACATGGAACTGCTTCTATGGAAGTGCAACAGCGTAAAAACGGCAAGAGAATGGTTTTTTCTGAAACCTCCTATCACCATGTGACGCAGATTTTGGATGAATTTCTCCAGCGCTCGCAGGCGCAGCTGGCTATTTTTGCGGATATGAATGGGTATCCTGTGGTCAGCCGTGGCGATGCGGAGAGTTTAGACCTGTCCGCGCTCACCGCCCTGGCTGCCGGTGATTTTGCCGCGACCGCGGAAATGGCCTCCATCATCGGTCATGACGGCCGTTTCAAATTCATCTATCACGAGGGAACCTCACGCAGCATCTATCTTTGTACCGTGAGTGAGGATTATTTTCTGCTCGTGGTCTATGAAACCCGCGTGGCGCTCGGCATCATTCGCGTCCTCTCCCATTATGCCGTGGAAAAAATCGGCCAGCACATCCACGAACTCAGCCAGGAGAGCGAACAGACCCAGAAATTTCTCGATTTCGAATTCCGGGATCTGTTATCCAAACAGCTCGAGCGCAGTTTGCGGCCCAAATAAGTCACAGAGTTTCAAGAACCGGTCCTTTTTACGCACGCCACCGGACCGTCCCACTCATACCTTGGCTTCTTATCTATGCATGTCGATTGGTTTCGCCAGGAGATCGTCTTCAAGATCGTCTACTACGGTCCTGGCCTGGGTGGCAAAACCACCAATTTGGAGTACCTGCACGCGCATCTCGATCCCCAGGTGCGCGGCCGTCTGGTTGTACTAAAGTCGCCGGAAGAGCGTACCCTCTATTTTGATTTTTTTGAGTTGAATCTCGGCGCCATAAAAGGCAAAAAACCGCGGTTTCATCTCTATACCATACCCGGTCAACAGTACTATGCCGCCAGCCGTAAAATCGTCCTGCGCGGCGCCGACGCCGTGGTCTTCGTCGCCGACAGCCAGTCGTTCCGCATGCAGGATAATCTCGATGCCTTGATGGATCTGGAGATGAAGCTCATCCAGCAGCATCATACCCTGGCCAGGTTCCCATGGGTGATTCAGTACAATAAAAGAGATCTGCCAGGCATAGATCCTGTTGAGCTCCTGCAGCAGAAACTCAATTTTCTTCGCGTGCCTCATTTTGAAGCAGTGGCTGTACAGGGTGTGGCGGTTTTTGAAACCCTGCGCGGCGTCATACAACTGTTGTTGGCAAAAATTTAACCTCAGGGGCCAGTTGTGGACACTTTTCTTTCCAACGTTCCCACCGAAGCGCTGCCCTTTCAACTCCACATCGAGCGGGAGATGAAAGAACTGGTTCAAGTGGGGGGCTACGATGCCATCTATCTCTTCAATCCGGAGGGATTGGTGCTGGCCGCCCACGTCGACAGTGAGTCCATGCTCAAGGAAGGCCACGCCGTCGAATTCTCGGTCATGATTTCCAAAATGCAAAAGGTGGTGCGGCGCATGAGCGGCCTCTCTGATCTCAAGGAAGTCGTCATCGAGGATCAGGAGGGCAAACGGCTCGTCTTTCGTTTCTTGCCCGTTTTTGCCCAACCCGCCATCCTGCTCATGGTCATCCCCGCCATGAGAAGCTATCGCGGTCTCGCCAACCGCCTCTGTCGTATCATCGAACAATCTTCCACAACCTGAGTTCATCTCTCGAGGAGCCCGGCGACTCAATATGGAAAAACCTGACAGCGCTAAACCCAACTTTAAGGCCACTCTCTCCTGGATTCTCTATGATTTGGCCAACACCGCCTATTCCATGAATGTCGTCTCGCTCTATTTCGGCACCTGGATCATCATCAATCTCGGTCAGAGTGATTTCGTCGTCTCCTTCGCCAATTCCTTCTCCATGATTCTGGTGGCGTTGACCATGCCCGTGCTCGGTCACTGGTCCGATCACAGGGGCGGCAAAATGATCCTGCTCGGGCTGTTCACTTTTCTCTGCATCGCCGGAACCGCTGCCCTTGGGGTGATCGGCGGCCAGTTGACGGATCTGGCACTGCTGGTGCCGCTGGTGTTGATCGTCTTCATCATCGCCAATTACAGTTATCAAGGCAGTCTGGTCTTTTATAACGCCCTGCTGCCCGCTGTGAGCACACCGCGCACCATCGGCCGGGTCTCCGGATACGGCGTGGCGGTCGGGTATTTGGGATCCATCATCGGCCTGGCGGTGGCCGCGCTTTATGTGGAGGGCAATTTTTACGGATTCTCCATCCCGGGCATCACAGCCGGCGGCACCACCGCGGCGTTCATTCCGACGGCCCTGGTTTTTCTGCTATTCGCCATCCCCATTTTCATCTTTGTCCGCGAACCTTACTCACCCCTCAGGAGTGACGAAAAATGGCGTCTCAAAGCCGCCTACCAAAAGACCTTCAAGTCCCTGGTCGATTCGAAACAATATCCTGGCTTGCCGCGGTTCCTGCTGGCCAAGCTGCTGTATGAGGACAGCATTGAAACCGTGATCATCTACATGGGCATTTATACCCAGGCGGTGATCGGATTCAGCCGCGCGGAGACGAGTCAATTCTTCGTCATCGTTATCCCCTCGGCGGTCATCGGCTCTGCGTTGTGCGGCATCCTCACCGACCACTTCGGCCCCAAGAAGACCCTGATGGGCGTCATTTTTCTCTGGGTGGTGACATTGGCGGGTGTGGTGGGCACGGACAATCGCACGCTCTTCTGGTCGTTTGGCATGGTCATCGGCATGCTCATGGGTTCCACCTGGACGTCGGCGCGGCCGCTGCTGATTTCGTTGGTGCCGCATGAAAAATTGGGTGAGTTTTTTGGATTGTATGCGTTGTCGGGGAAAATTGCGGCTGTTTTGGGACCGCTGCTGTGGAGCACCATCACCTTTGCGCTGGCAAGCTATGGCAATGTGGTGAAATACAAGGCTGCCATCGCGGTGCTGGCTTTCAACATGCTGATCGGTGCGTTTTTGCTGATCCGGGTGCCTGATAAGCACAAAGGCGATGAGACGGCGGCTGGGTGATCAGACAGCCCACCGGTGCAGGGTGACGTCAGTTTTGGTTTTACCTTGACTCCGGGCGCGCACGGTTCCGGTTGGCTGCTTCACCTGAGAAGCCGATAGAATTTGAATGGTTTGGGCCATTCTTCTCTGGGGCGGAACGCAATGGCTACTTCCTGATTGTCCAAGGCGGCTTCAGTCAGCACGACGTGATCCGGAAAGGTCCTGGCCTGCTCAAATTCCTTTTCATTGACGCGGCAGACAACCTTGTAGAACGGACCAGACAGCCATTCTGCTATTTCTGGTGTGTCCTTGAACTTCAAATAGGCTGCAAGCGAAGCATGGGCAGCTGCGAGAACAGCAAAGCCAATGGGGACATCCTCCTTGATGAGTATGTACATTTTCATATGTGGTTCCTTTGCGCACTTTGTTGAGATGCTGAACTGTTGCCCCGCAGCGGGGGCTCCTCCATTCGAGAGCCTTGGTCAGCCCGGGCGTACGCAGGCTGAACTTGCAGTTTTGCGGTGGCAGCGGCCGTATTTTACAGCTTTGAAAAGTCGACTTCTTGGCCTGCAATGTCATGATGCTCAAGACGTTCCATGATCTCTTTTGCTGCTTGATAATCTTTCTTGCGGGGAAACTAAGCTCTGACAGACCTCGTGTAGGACCAATGAGTCTGAATGATAAGCCATTTATTTTGCGAGCGGCGATAAACTTCTGTGCAATTCCACGGGCGCGTTTTTCCATCTGCCACGTAGGAAACATAATTGAAGGTCAGGACAGCAGCATCACCAACGACCTGAACAACCGGATTTAATAGTTCAAAACGGTTAAAGAAAACCTTTCCCCGGATAGTTTCGTAATAACGGGTGAGGGATTCGAGTCCATCTATTCGCCTGTCCAACTCCGGATCAAAGTAAACCACATCAGGCGCACAGATTTCCAGAAAGCCCGAGGGATCCCCTTTGCCCCACCTCTCGAGAGCATCGCATTCAAGTTTTATGATTGTACTGCCTACCTTTTCCGAAGATGGATTCATAATTTTTTCCGCAATAAAGGTACTTTTAGTGAATTTTTTTGATGAACCGAAACTGCCTCCTCCAGACAAAAAAAGGCCCAGCCATTAAACGATGATCTGAGCCTGCTTGTGTCTCGCTAACCTTCCTCCCGTGTCTCCACTGCAGAGTTCATTTTGAACTATAATGTAGAATTTTTCAGCAAATAGTCAAGGGAATTACACAGAGTGTACTGATTTTCCCGGGAGATCAAGTTTTAACGCAGAGGACGCAGCAAAGGTGCGCAGAGAAAAGTAATTTCAGGATTGACAGATACAGCGAAAAGTTTTCCTCTGCGGTTCTGCGCTCCTGCGGGAATAAAAGGTGCGCCGACGCCCATCCTGCGGTTGTGCCCCTGTGAGAAAAATTGGCAGGCTTGGGCCCAACCTGTGGCGACGAAAAAGTGTTCAATTTTGATACACCGTCTCACGACAAAACATTTTATGAACACTTTCAATTTGACGCCCAAAAAATGAGTCAATAAAAACAATTAGTAAGATTATTTCTTGCATCCCGCTGAGACCAGATTCCTGGTACACTTTTTGTAATTACATTCTGCTTTTTGTTGGCTGTTGATAAATGGCGCCACACGCACGGGTGTATCGACCGAGTCCTTCAAAGGAGAATCTATGTCTGAATTGGGGCGGATTTTTATCTTCTCAACCGATGAACGAACACTGACTTTAGTTTCGACCAGTCTGACAAGCGCCGGCGGCAGGGTCATTCGCTGCAGCCGCGACGCTGAATTCCGCTACAGTCTGCAGAACATTGCCTCCTTTGATGCCGCCATCATCGACATGAGCACAAACCCTGCCCCCTTTCATTTGCTGCGCGATGTGGTCGCCTATTATCCGGGCAAACCATTGATCGCCATTGTCCCCAGCGCCGATCTCAACGCCGCCATGCACGCCATCCGTTATGGCGCCACGGATTATCTGTTGCAACCCGTGCTCGCTGAGGATGCGCCCGAAGCGGTGACCCGTGCGCTCACGTCCGATCTGTTCCCGCAGTTCCGCATCGCCCAGCACCTCGGCTGGCTGCGTGAACGGGATCTGGGCGCCGTGGTCGGCTCATCCGAGGAGATGCGTAAAACCCTGCAATTGATGGGTGAGATCGCGCGCAGAGAGACGCACCTGCTCATCAGCGGCGAGCGAGGGACGGGGAAGACCTATTTTGCCCGGCTGCTGCATTTTCTCAGCCCAAGACGTTACCAGCCTCTGTTTCGAATTTCCTGCGCCAATAAAACCTCCGGCGACCTGCTGCTCGAACTGTTCGGATCCCACGATGGACTCTTGCACCCGGCCTACGATGCCACGCTGCTGCTCGACGAGTGCCACTGCCTGCCTGTGTCGGTGCAAAACCGCCTCGGCAATTATATCGAGGAGCAGAGCCAAACGGTGCCGACCTCCGGCATAAGATTGATCGGAATGACCACGGAGCCCCTGGCGCGCGCCAAATCAGGACTCTTTACAAAAATCGCCTCCAGTCAGATTGCCATACCCAATCTGGCGCACCGGATCGCCGATCTCGAGCCTTTGTGCCAAATCCTGCTGCAACAGATTCGGGAAGATCTGCTGCTGCCGGAGAAGACGCTCCATGCAGAGGCGTTGCGGCTGCTGCGCTCCACTGAATTTGCCGGCAATATTCGCGAGCTCTACCTGATCCTGCAGCGCGCCGCGGTGCTGAGCCGCGGTGATCAAATTGAACCCCAGGTGCTGCAGATGGCGGGTTTGACATCCGCTGCCGCCGCGCTTTCGGTGCAGATCGGCATACACTCCCTGCAACTGGATGAGGCGGAGGAGGTCCTGATTGGCAAGGCGCTCAACCAGAATTCCGGCAACGTCAGCCGTTCGGCGCAGTCGCTGGGCATCAGCCGAGGCACGTTATATAACAAGATGCGCAAATACGGATTGACCTATCACAATGGCTCTGTTTGGACCGGCAATTAACTGGAAAAAAAGAGTGACGATGTCGCGAAATCAACTGATTTTTATCCCGGGTGTTTTGCAGACGCCGCGGGATATTTGATCTAACTTATTGATTTATTTGTATGATTTACGTCCGTTTTTTCTTCGCTTTCTGGCACATGGATTGCAAAAGAATTTGCGGAATTTAAAGCAGCTTTTCCTGAGCAAAGGGAAAAAAGTGCGGCACCTTTGGACAGCTTCCTGTGTGGCGGACGGAGGAGATGAATAGCTTTCGCAAAAAAATACTTGCAAACGGAACACGCATTCTGGATTTGACGGTGATGGCGGCGGCGCTGTACTTCACCCTGATCCTGCACACGTCTTATTTGCCACAGCGATTTTTCAAGGCCATTCTCTCTGCGCGTATCCAACTTGCTGATTTGATCCTGCTGATCTTGCTCGCCATAGCCTGGAACCGGCTTTTCGCTTTCTTTGGTCTCTATACCGTTCGACGTCTGGACGACCGCCTCAAGGAGTGGTTTGATATTTTTAAGGCCGTCACCGCCGGAACCGTTGTTTTTGCTTTTCTGACCCTGCTGCTCTCTCCGTCCGATCTGCACAAGAATGGCTTTTTCACCTTCTGGCTGGTCGCGATTGTATCCACCTTGTCCGCCCGCACCCTGGTGCGGCAAGGGCTGGTATTTTTACGGCGTCACGGCCGCAATCTCCGCTATGTGGTTTTTGTGGGCAGTGGCCCCCGTGCTGTCGATCTCGCCCAAAAAATTCTCAATCGCCGCGAACTGGGTTACCGCCTGGTCGGATTTGTGGATGATCAGCCCCAGAACACGCGTTTATGGCAGGGCCGTTGGCTCTGTACCCTGGATGCGTTTCCGGATTATCTGACCCGTCATGTGGTGGATGAGGTTTTTATCGCATTGCCGATCAAATCCTACTATGAACAGATTCGCCGCATCGCCCACTTTTGCGGGGAGTTGGGCATCCTCTGCCGCGTCCCCTCGGACTGGTTTGAGTTGAAAACCGCGCGCACCTCCGCCTATGAACTGGATGGTGTGCCCATGCTCACCATCCACAGCAGCACCCAGCAGCAGCTCAATCATCTGTGGATGAAACGGCTCATGGATGTGGCGCTGGCCGGCGTGGGTTTGCTGGTATTGGCACCCTTGTTCATCATCGTCAGTGCGATGATCGCCCTCACTTCACCGGGTCCGGTCTTTTTCCGTCAGCAGCGGGTGGGATACAACCGCCGCCGTTTCAGCATGTACAAATTTCGCACCATGGTGAGTAATGCCGAAGCCATGCAATCCGCACTGGAACATCTCAATGAAGCGGATGGACCGGTTTTCAAGATTTCCAACGATCCGCGCATCACCCCCATCGGCCGCTGGCTGCGCAGGACCAGCATCGATGAAATCCCGCAATTAATCAATGTGTTGCGGGGGGAGATGAGCATTGTCGGTCCGCGGCCGCTGCCGCTGCGCGATGTCAATGGCATTTACGAACACTGGCCGCTGCGCCGCTTCAGCATGCGTCCGGGACTCACCTGCCTGTGGCAGATCAACGGCCGCAATCGCCTGCATTTTTATGAATGGATGAAACTGGATCTCAAATATATCGATGAGTGGTCCATCTGGCTCGACCTGAAAATCATCCTGCGCACCATTCCGGAGATCATCAAAGCCTCCGGTCAATAAAACGTCTGCGTGTTCCCGCCCAGCACTTCTTCATCGCACCTTCCTGCCCAACCTGTTGTCTGCAAAAAGCCTGATTTGCCGGTATTAAAGAACAGGCTGACAGCGCTTTCACAGCCATTTTTGTCATCATCATGCATACGCAGGAGCTTTTCATGCCACTTTTTCGAAAACGTTTGTCGCTGTTTATACTATTGTTAACGGTTTTATCATCCTGGCAAATCACCCTGGCACAAAATTATAATCCGCCGTTTCCGCGGCTGGTATTTCAACGTCCGGGCGGCATCAGCGGGGGCGCCATTCAATATTTTATCAGCCGTTATGACCTGTCCATCCACGGAGGCGCCGGGGTTAATGCCTATGCGCTCAATGACAGCATTCATGCCCTGAATCCCAATACGGTGATTCTCGGTACCTCCAGACAGGGGGTTTGGCCGGGCAATTCGATCTGGCCCCCCGCCTGTTTCGTCTATACGGGGTACTTTGAGACGCTGAAGACAGCTGCTGCGCCCGGTGAAAGCCAACTCCACGTCACCAGCACCGCGGGATTCAAAACCAATACCATCGGCGATGATGTCTATGCACTTCTCGGCAGCGACGACTGGATTTCTTTCACGGGTTACACCGATTCGACCATCTTTGGCATTCCCGTCAGCGGCGAGTGGGCCATCAACGTGACCCACGCGGCCGGCGATTCCGTCAAACGGCCATGGCGTTTCCCTGGATTTGGCTATGTCCATAACATCACGCCTTTCGCACCCGAGGTCAATGGTAAAAAAGTCTGGGCTCATTTTGTCGACCAGCGCTTCAATGCCGATAAGCAGGACTTTAGCCGTTTTGACGGTGTATTCTACGACTCGTTTCGTTTCTTTTTCTGGAATGAAGAATTTCCCGCAACGGTCGATCTGGATTACAACCGCCTCGATGATCTCAGTGAACCCGGGAAAGGCATCAGCTGGTTCAACGAGCAATGGGCCGATGGCGTCAAACAGATGCTTCCCTACGAGCGTCAGAAATATGCGGCGTTGCATCCCGGGGAACCGGTCGTGGTCTCCATCAACATGGGATCCGCTCAGGAAGAAGATCCCTATCCCATGGCGTACTGCGATGGCATGATGTGGGAGGGTTACATGCGATTTGCCTATACCTGTCCCGAGCTCATCCGCATCAATCAGCTCTGGGAGGCAAAACATGACTCTGTCTTTATGGTCGTCGAGGATTATGTCGACCGGATTTCCCATTCGATGGATTATAAAAGAATTCGTTATGGATTAACGGCTTCGATGATTTCGGGCGCGTATTATGGCATGACCTTTGGCAATGAATACAGCATGTCGCTCTATTATGATGAATTCGACGTGGAAATGGGGTACCCGACCAGCCTGGGACAAAAGGTGCCGGGACTGGGCGATGTCTATGTCCGCTTTTTCGATAACGGCGCCGCCATTTGCAATGCCACGGGGGGAAATGTCACCGTCAGCGACGCGATGCTGTCCGGATTGGCGGGATACAACGGGCCTTATTATCGTTTTCTCGGGGGTCAGAGAAACATTGCCGGGACTTCGCAAAATATCAACACAGGCCAGTTGTTCACCTCGGTGGACCTGGTCGGATACCTCGGGCCGGTGCCCAAGCAAAATGCCGGCGACGGCATCCTGCTGCTGACGCATCCTGATACGGTTGTTGCTGATATCATTGTCGGAACCTGCTATTACAACGATACCTCCCCGGGCACCGCCAAAGTCATCCTGCAGGGCGCTTTCAACAAAGTCACCGACAAGGCTGATAATGCGTCAGATTTCACGCTGCGAAACCGCTGCTATTCGCAGTGGGTTACGAGCGATTCCAGCGGCATTGGCTATTACTATTCCCACAAACGGTTGGGGACGGGCAGCGCCACCTTCAGACCCACCATTGGTGTTCCCGGGTACTATGAAATTTCCGAGTGGCATCCCATGGTGGGGGAGACGCCCAATGCTTACCAGGAAGCGGCCGATGTTCCCTTCGAGATCGTCGTCGATGGCGTGCGGAAATTATCCGGTGTGATCGATCAGACCAAAAATTACGGGCGCTGGAACCGGTTGGCCATTGTGTATCTGCCGCAAGGCATCACGAGCCATGTGCGCATGACCAATCAATGCGAGGGGTATGTGGCGGCCGATGCCATGCGATTCCGTTATCTGAAACGCGTCACCCCGGATGTGACGCCGCCGCAGCGTCCGGAGGCGCTGCAGCTGATACGGTAAAAAAGACCACGGCCCACGGACGACGTAAAGCGGACCACGGACCACGGACGACGCAAAGCGGACCACGGACCACAGACGACATCAAGCGGAACACGGACACAGGCCTTTTATACTTTACGATGGCGGATTTCGGAATTTTAACGCCACTTTACAATTTATGTTATTTTCCGAAATCCGTAATCCGAAATTGCTGTTGTGTCTGCCCTTTGTCCTCTGCCCTCTGCTCTCTATCTGTCCACTGGCTCTTTTCCCCTATTTCCTTATTCCCCTATTTCCTATTCCCTGATTTCCCTATTTCCTCTTTTTCCTTTTTCTTGGCATAGTCTTTGCGAAATAAGAAAGTAATAAAAGTAAATGTTATTGAAAATATTGAATTAAGCCAAGTTTTATTGCTGTAAAATCGCATCTGTCTTGTTTTAGTCGCAGACAAGTGTTTTGTCATGAAACAACTAATTGCATTGCAACTGTATCGGAGGTCAAACATCATGAGGTCAGCGTCTCAGTTTTTCAAAATCTTGGTCCTGGTTGTGGTTTTCACTGCAGCAGCCGTGCTGGCTCAGACCAGCTTCAAGGCGGATTTTGAAACAACCAGCAACGGCCCAATGCCGAGTCCGGAGTGGGCGGCCAGTGCAACACTGGTGGTGCAGAACGGCAACATCCATTCAACAGCTCCTCTCTTGGCGACCAAATCGCTGGGCGTGTGGAACAAGCTCAGCAACACGAATCAGGTCAAAATCAAGTGGGCTGCAGCGGGAGATGGATGCGATAATGACGGGACACAGTATGGAGGCGTTGTCTTCATGAAACAAGCCTCCATCACATCCGATGGTTATTTCATCTACTTCAGGGGCCCCAAAATATCGCTTTATGCGATCACCGGTGGAGCCACCTATTCTTTCAAAGCAGAAGCAGATGCCTCTCCTGCCGCGGTGGCCGGTTCAGAGTTTTTTGTCAAGATGAATCCGTCCACCTACAGCTTTGAAGTGTTCCTCAACGGCAGCAAGATCGGCACGACGCTGACCGACGGCACCGGCGCCGTGAACCTCAGCACCGCCAGTTACGGTGGCGTCATGCTCTATGGCGCCAAGCTGAATGACATCGAAGAGGTCACCGTGATCAACGATCCCACCTACTCCGGCGGGACCGGTGGCGGCGGCGATCCAGGGGGTGGTACCGGCGGCGGCACCACGACCGGTTCGTGGAATTGCCTCGACGTGGATCAGTTCACCCGCGCCACAGTGGGCGACGATTGGGATGCCCCCAATCACGTCATCGATAACAATGAACTTGCGCCTAATCCATCATTAGCACAATGGACCATGGGCATGTATAAAAAGGCAGGCGGCAATAAATCGGCTGGCGCCGATTCCATCAAAATTTCGATGAGCATTGGGGCCAATGCGCAGAACTATGGCACTTCGGGCTCGATTCCGCTGGGATTCGCCGTGATGATGGAGAGCCCAACCTACAATTCCAATGGCTATTTTTTACGCCGCTCAAACACAGCGCTGCAACTTTACCAAATCACTAATAGTGGCACTTCTTTCAATAATTTTGTGGCGCAATCGACCACTTTGGCGCGACCGACCCCCGCGGCTGGGGACAAGGTCACGGCCATCATCAAGCAGACCGGTACAACGGCAACCATCACTTATTATATTAATGATGTGTTTGATTCCAGACTGACGAACGTCACGCTGCCGACGACGCCGGCCGATACCTGGTACGTCGGCGTGGTCCAATATGAGAATCAAAATAATGCCAACGTCGACAATTTCCAGGTCTGTTTGCCCTCCCTGAATCCGGCCGGCGCGACCAGGATTATCAAAGTCAGCGGCGATGGACAGACCGGCGCCATCAACCAGTATCTGGCCGATTCACTCAAGGTCAAGGTGACCGATGATGCCAATACGGCTGTCGGCAATGTGGTCCTCGACTTTTCGGTCACGCAGGGCCGCGCCACCCTTGAAACCGGCACTTTTGACGGCAAGATATGGAAAGAGGTCGAATCCGGCAGTCTGCTCATCCCGATCGCCAAAGACACGACGGGTCCGACCACCTCTGTTTCCGGCGGGCACTATATTAAAACGTCCTACACCTCCGGCTATCGTTATAAAACGGCGGTTTCAATCCCGATTTATGTGCCGGTGGAACAGACTTACAAGTTTTATCTGCGCTACCGCACCAAATCCGGCAGCATGAACGGCGTCATATTTAAATACAGTGATCGCGATTCTTTCAATGTCGAAGTGACCGATCTGAGCGGGAATTGGGCCTGGCATGCGCATCCGACCACCTTCAGGCTAGCCAAAGGTCTGCAGACCGTCCGCCTGGTCATTCTGGAGCCGGGTTGGGATTGGGACAAGATCGCCATCATCGCCAGCAACGTGGCCGGACCCAGCGGTTCCACCCTGGGCAGCACGGGACCGAATCTCTCCAATGTCACCAATGCGCAGGGATTTGCCACCGCGCGGGTCAGATTTGCGGACGATGCGGACACCAATGTGGTGGTTTCCGTCACCGGCTATAAAGCGGATGGCACCACCCTGCTGGACGGCGCGCCCGTGAACTTTTCCCTCGATGCCACGCCCGGACCGGCGAGTAAAATTGTCAAAGATCCGGATCTCACCGAACCGATTCTCGGAACCCGCGATGAAGTCGCCGGCGCATCCATCATCGCTGTGGTGCAGGATGCTTCCGGAAATGCGGTCCCCGGCACTACTGTGAACTGGAAATTGACCAAGGGCATTGGAGGTGCGCTCGCCAGCGCCAGCAGCATCTCGGGCCCGGACGGCCGCGCCAGCGTCACCATGACGCTGGGCCTGGTCGATACCCTGTTTGAAGTGGAAGCCAAGGCCTTTAATGCGGCGAGTCAGGAATTGACCAATTCACCGCTCTATTTCAACATCAAAACGGGCAAACCGCCCACGTCCATGGAAATGGTCTCCGGGGATGGACAGACCGGCGATGCCGGCGCCACGTTGCCCAATCCACTCAAAGTGCGCGTCTTGGGGGCCAACAGCACGCCCTATGCCAATTATCCGGTCACTTTTACGGTAACCGCCGGTGATGGCAAGGTCAGTCCGCAGTCACCGCCCAATCCACAGACTTCGGTCAAGGTGATCACTGACACCAACGGCGAAGCGTGGGTCTATTGGACGCTCGGCAACAAAACCGGGACCAATATGGTCCAGGCGAGGCTGCAGGGATTGGCCAGTATTCCGGCGATCAGTTTCAGCGCCACAGGCAACACCGGCGCCGCACGAATTCTCGCCATTGTCTCCGGCGATGGCCAGACCGGTCCGGTCGGACTCGCCGTTAAGGATTCCATGGTTGTCAAGGTCACCGATGCCGTGGATAACCCGATCGCCGGCAAACAGATCGATTTCGTGATTGTGGACGGCACCGATGCCTACCTCGATGAGGTTGGACAGCGTACACGCACCAAGTACACCAATGCCTCCGGCCGCGCTTCTGTGCGGCTGAATATGGGCAGCTCCGTCAATGAAGTGAACCGGGTGCGCGCATCGGTCACGGACGTAAATGTAACCCCGCAAAATGTGACCTTCCAGGCCACAGCGACGACGGCCATTGCCGCCAAAGTGCAATATGTCTCCGGCAATGATCAGGATACGACTGTGACCGCCAAACTCAGCAACCCCTTCGTGGTCCAGGTTTTTGGTCCCTTTGGCAGCGCCATCTCCAACCATCCGGTGCGCTTCAGAGTGGTCAAGGGCGGCGGCAATTTCGACGGCATGGCGGAAAAAGTCGTCAATTCAGACGCCAATGGCCTCGCCCAGGCGACGCTCACACTGGGTAAAACGGCGGGTGACAGCACCAACGTGGTTGAGGTGGTCTCCTACCGCCAGGACCAGCCGACCGTCCTTTTGGAGGGTGCACCCATTCGTGTGTGGGCGCATGGAAATGCATCCACGGCCTCCAAGCTGGTCAAACTGGCCTCGACCGATAATCAGCAGGCGCCAAACGGCCGCGAACTGTCGCTGCCGCTCAAGGCCCTGGTGACGGATGTTCACGGTAACGCCATCAAAAACTATCCGGTCACTTTCCAGGTTGAAGGCGCCGGCGGCACCATCATCGATGATACCGGAGAGACCACGGTTAAAGTGATCATGACCGGCAATGATGGCTATGCGACGGTGCGCTGGAAGATGCCGGTCGCCCTGGGTGTATTTCGCATGCGCGTCGACGCCATGCGCGAAGACGGCGCGGCGCTGACCGACAGCCCGGCTTATTTTACAGCCACTTCGATCACCGGCGATGCCTGGCTCATGGTGAAATGGAATACGCCGGATACGCTCGTGGGGACTGTCGACAAGGTGGTCTCCCGTAAGGTACGCGTCCGCGTCACCGATGCCAATACACTGCCCAAGGGCGGATACATGGTTTCGTTCTCGGTGACGCAAGGAAACGGCAAGGTGAATAATCAGACCATGGTCACGGTACCGACTTCAGCGGATTCCGGCATTGCCGAAGTCTCCTGGCTGCTCGGCACCACCTCGGGTATTGCCAACAACGTACTGGAAGTGCGCTCGGGCGTGGTCAATGGTTTTCTCCAGGTCTTCAAGGCCACGGCTGCGCCGGATGTGCCCTATCAATTGGTGCCCGATGCTGCCACCAACAATCAACTCGGCAATGTTGGTGAAACCCTCAGCAAAGCCATTCGCGTCCAGATCAAGGATAAATATGGCAACGGCGTTCCCGGCACTCCGGTCTCTTTCCATGTCAGCGGCGTGGACAGTCTTCGCGGCAGTATCGATGGAGATGTGGAGAAATCGGTGAACTCGGACGTTGATGGCTATGCTTCGGTGAACTGGACCCTCGGCAAGCGGCCTGGCACAAAGAATAATGCTTTGGAAGTAGCCGCCCGTTATAACAGCGTCAATCTGCTTAATTCGCCCTTTATCTTTTACGCCAGCGCCATGGTCGGTTCCCCGCGTCTGATCCTGATGGCGAGCGATACGACCAAATTCACCGGCATCATCGGCAACCAGTTGTCCGAGCGCCTCAAGGCCCGCGTCACGGATCAGTTCAAAAACCCGATTGCCAACCATTCGGTGACGTTCGAAGTGATGTCCAAGAACGAGGCCAATGGCGGCTCCCTGGATGGTGCCACGGATGTGAAAAAGAGCCTCTTCACCGACAGCAATGGTCTGGTGAGTGTGCAGTTCACGCTGGGCAAAAACTCGGGCAACAAAATCAATCGCATCGAAGCGCGCGCGGAACACAATGGCGCGGCCCTGTCGGGCTCTCCGGTGGTGTACTTGATTTCAGCGGCGCCCAGCAATGCCTATTCGATCAATTATGTCGATGCCGGTGATAAAAACAGAAACGGAACAGTGGGCAAGTACGTTCAAAATGAACTGAAAGTCATCGCCTACGATCGCTATGGCAACGTCGTCAAGGGTCATCCAATCCAGTTCCGCGTTCTCGTCGGCGCTTCTGATAATGCCGCGCTTGGCGCTGATACGCTCCTGACCAAAGTGGTGGATACGGGTGTCGACGGCATCGCCCGCGTCTCCTGGCGTCTCGGCCGCAAAGCCGGCGCTGACCGCAACGTCGTGGAAGCCAGTTCCAGCAATGGCACTACGGCCCTGGAGAATTCACCACTGCAGTTCAATGCTGCGGCCACGCCGGATATCACCGATGGAAAACGCTCCACCATTCAGGCGGTGGATGCGGTCGTCAATGCGGACGGTGTCTCCAAGGCGACCATCAAAGTCAGTTTGAAAGACAGATATGATAACGCTGTCACAGGCAAATATGTCACGCTTTTGCCGAGCGATCCGACCGCTTCGATGAGCATTACCCAGCCACTGAATACAACGGACGTCAATGGCGATGCCATCGGATATGTCGCCTCCACCAAGGCTGGTCGCAAATGGATCGAGGCGCGTGATGTCAACAGCGGCGTCAATGTCGCCGATAGTGTCGCGGTCACCTTCCTCGCCCTGCCGGCCTATGAAATCGCCCGCACCGGCGTCAACGATGGTGATGCGCAGACTCGCAATACCGGCACGGCGCTGCCTTTGCCGCTGCGCGTCATGGTTCGCGATATGTTCGGCAATCCGATCGCCGGGCATCCGGTGACCTTTGTGCCGACACAGGGCGGCGGCTCCATGCTCGATCCGCAGGTCATCTACACCGACAGCACCGGCATCGCCTCGGCGCGCTACCGGCTTGGCAATCAGGCGGGCGTTAATTTCGTCGAAGCCCGTGCCAGCAAAGGCGATGGTTCGGCTTTGAATAATTCACCGGTTCGCTTCACGGAAATCGGTGTCAAGTCGCAACCCTCCAGACTGGTCATCGTGGACGGCGAGAACCAGAAGGCCGCGCCTGGCCAGCAGCTTTCGGAATTACTCCGGGTCAAGCTGGTGGACATCAATGGATATCCCATATACGGGGAGACGGTCCGTTTCGGTGTCCTGGTGAACAATGGCGCCATCACCAGCAACAACCCGGTGGTGACGGATATGGAAGGCATAGCTTCTGCGCAGGCCACCTCTGGTACGCAGAGCGGAAGCACCCTGTTCAGCGCCTATCTGCCTTCTTATTCAGCCATCAGCGCGGTTACTTTCACCGTGTCGACCGAAATCACGCCGGATCGCGCCCGCAAACTCGTCTATGTCTCCGGGAGCGACCAGACCGGCACGGTGGGCCGGACTCTTTATAATCCGCTGGCGGTTCGCGTCGAAGATGCCTATGGAAATGCCGTCGCCAATGTGCCGGTCTCTTTCCTGGTCGTCGATGATGCCAGCACCAAAGGCAAGGGTACGCTGGATGGCGGACGCACGACGCTGAGCGTGCTCTCCGATGCACAGGGAATTGCCATGGCCTCATACACCCTGGGAACCAATGCGGGACTCAATAAGGTGCGTGCGTCCGGCACGAATCTGCAGCCGACTTTTATCGAGTTCCTGGTCACCGGAAGCTCGGATTATCCCTATTGCATGGAAAAGATAGAGAATCCCAATCTGTACGGACAGGTTGGCAAACGCATGGTATTCCCGATTCAGATTCTGGTCAAGGATCAGTTCGGCAACCCGGCTCGTGGCGGCCTCATCAGTTTTGTGGTGGTGCCGGGCAGCGGCAACATCGATGGATCAGCCATTGTCACCAGCGATGCCAGCGGTATTGCCAGCGCCTACTGGGTGCTGGGAAAACAGGGTACCAATGAAGCGCTGGCAACAGCCAGCATGCCATGCGGCGCCCCCATGGTTCGCTTCTATGCGCGCGGTGATGTCCAGAATTATCCCGAGTTCGCACTGGTCAACAGTTATACCATCAATGAAGGCGAACAGCTCTGCTTCGATGTCAAAGCAACGGACACCGATGGTGATCA
This sequence comes from Candidatus Zhuqueibacterota bacterium, assembly GCA_963169875.1. Taxonomy (GTDB): domain Bacteria; phylum Zhuqueibacterota; class Zhuqueibacteria; order Residuimicrobiales; family Residuimicrobiaceae; genus UBA2214. Next base: position 1,205 of record CAUJEL010000194.1, on the reverse strand, counting down.
GGTTTATTACAGCACCAGCAATCTGCCCGAAGGCTCCTCCTTTGAGATGGATGTCAATAATGTCTATCGCTTCTGCTGGACGCCGACGTATGAGCAGGGTGGACAGACTTTTACGCCGGTCTTCACAGCTCAGGATAACCGCGGTGGCATCGACATCGATTCAGTGAAGATCCAGGTTGTCAATGATAATCGCGCGCCGCGCATCGTCACCTCGGACCCGACCGCTGACTTTGTCAACATGACCTGGGGGCAGACGAAAACCTTCACCATCCAGGCCGAGGATCCGGATAATGACCAGATCTATTATTCCTGGAAAGTGAACGATCAGGTTGTCAGCAGTGCGCCCGCATTTGTCTTTGACACGCGCTATTATCAGCTTGGCAATTACATCATCAACGTCGATATCTATGACATCGAACACAAGATCAATAAAGTCTGGGTGGCGTTTGTCACCTCTGTGTCCGTGGAAATGAAGAGTTTTTCAGCCACACCCACAGAGTTCGACGGTGTCACGGTGAAATGGGCGACGGCCAGTGAGAGCGACAATCTCGGTTTCAATGTCCTGCGCAGCCGCCAGGAAAATGGCACCTATGACAAACTCAACCGGGAAATCATCGCCGCCCGGCCGGATGGCATCTACAGCTATTCCGATCAGTCCGTGAAAGCCGGTGAGCGATATTTCTACAAACTTGAAGACATCAGCCGCGACGGCCAGATCACGTTGCACGGGCCTGCCAGCGCGGAAGTACTCGCACCCAGGACGTTCGAGTTATCGCAGAACTATCCCAATCCTTTCAATCCGGTGACCACCATTCGTTATCAGTTGCCATCGGAAGGCAAGGTGCTGCTGCAAATCTTCAACACCAATGGACAACTCATCCGCACCCTGGTTGATACCCAGGTCCGGGTTGGGTTCCATCAGGCAGTCTGGGATGGCAGAAACGATAGCGGCATCCCGGTGGTGACCGGTGTCTACTACTACCGCATCATCGCCAATGGGACGGTGATGACCAAAAAGATGGCGCTCCTCAAGTAGCGCGACATCACCTCCATCAGTTACAACAGAAAAGGCCGTTCAATTTGAACGGCCTTTTTTTATGTGTGCTCGGCATGTACCATACACTTGGGAGTGGAAGTCTCCCATGAGCCCGGTAAGGGGAATCATTAGCTGGACGGCAAGGGTGACCGGGGCGACCCGGCGCTTG
>CAUJEL010000193.1 GCA_963169875.1 Candidatus Zhuqueibacterota bacterium | reverse complement strand
ACTTTCACCACATCACTGTCCACTAATTCATCATAATATAACAGCAACCCCTCTCCTTCTGATTCCACATCAGCCAGGAAAAGAAAGATGCGCTCGCCAAACTGCAGCCGCATAACCATTGAACCATTGTTCTCATTCGATGGTTCCAACCAACCGTGTCTGGGATGAAGGATGGTCAGCCACGCGCCCGGACAAGGCCAGTAATGCTGCGGCGCCCGTACTCTTTCCACAGGAACAGAAAATGCAAAAGCCAGACTGTCCAGGGAACGATACAGCTCAGGATCTCTGTTATCATAACGGATGATGCGGTTGACGCGTTCTTCGCGGATCAGGGTATAGAGCCCGCCGCTATGATCCGAGTGCGCGTGAGAAATGAAGACCGCATCGAGATGGCGGATGCCCATATGTCTCAATGCGGGCAGAATCACATTCTTACCACAATCATATTGCTCGTTGAGATCGCCGCAGTCGATCATGAAAGATCTGCCATTGGGGAAGCGGATGAGGGCGGCATCGCCCTGACCGGCATCGAAAAAGATGACTTTTAATTCATACGCGGGCGTCAGCATCTTTGACCAAATCCATGACGTGGCGAGCACGAGCGCGGCGTACAGCCATTTTTTAGCCACAGCCGGTCTGGACAAGGTCAGGAAAAAAGCCAGGCCGCTGAACCAGATCGCCATGCCCCAGATGGATGGTGTGGGCACCTCCCAGTTGGCCAGTGGAAACGCGGCCATGCGTTCCACCAAAAAAATGAGCCCCTTGAGCAAAAGCCAATCGCACTGGAGAAAGAGGGCGCCCAGGGGCATCCAGATCGCGCCGGCCAGAATGGCGATAAATCCAATGAACACGATCACAGAGACCAGCGGCACGACCAGCAAATTCGCCGGCAAAGCCCAGAGGGGAATACGGTTGAAATAAAAGGCGGTCAGAGGCAGCGTCGCCAGTTGCGCTGCGGCTGAAACCAGTGCCAGCTGCAGCATGCGGATGCGCAGCGAATGGCCCTGCTCCTGCCACTGCGTCGTTGCGACCTTGCATAGCCCGGTCAAACGTTCATACAGGAGAACGATGCCCGCGGTTGCCGCGAAACTGAGTTGAAAACCGACATTGAACAGATCCAGCGGCTGCCGCAGCAGAATGATCGCAGCCGCCACCGCCAGCAGATTCATGGTGCTGACGCGGCGCTGCAGAAATGGCGCGGCACAGAGCAGCGCCGCCATGATCGCCGCCCGCACCACGGGCGGTTGCGCGCCGGTGAGCAGCGCATAGAAAAACAGCGCCGGCCACAGAATGGCTAAACGCGCTTTATGAGGAATCCGCAACAGATGAATCAGCATCCATAAAAACGCGGCGACAAATCCGACATGAAGTCCGGAAACAGCCAGGACATGAATCACACCAACGTCGCGAAAATGTTCCTGCAATTCCTCATCCATGCCGCCGCGCACCCCGAGAATCAGCCCGTCCAGCAGGGCTTTTTCGCGTCCGGTCAAGACCCGGGCGGTCACTGCCAGGATATGTTTTCTCGCTGGACGCAGCAATTGACTGTTGAGCCATCCGTCCTGATCCTGCGCCAGAACCAGAACCTGCGATTTGTCGTTTACAACAAACTGGCTGTGAATATCCCTGGCAGCCAGATAGGCGCGATAATCGAAACCGCCCGGATTGCGGGCGCCGCCGGGAATCCGTAATTTGCCGCGGGCGATCAAGCGGTCGCCCTGCTCCAGCGCGCAGCCGGAATCGTAAAGGACAACGCTGGTGATGCCCTGGACGTCGAATCGCTGTTCCGATATCCACACGGAATCAACGCGCAGCGGGAATATGCATCTATCGGGACGCTGATCGACAGGGGCGCAGATGCATCCTTCGAGCGTCACCGGTGTTTTGCTCTGCGCCGCGAGGCGGAGATCATTGCCAGGTCGTATTTGCAGCGGAAACTGAATGCGTATCCAGCCCATCAGAAAGACAAGGATGAGCAGTTGTATGCCAAAGAGCCGGTTACTATCCCGCCGTACAGGCACCAGCAGGATGATCAAGAGGCCAATAAAAACGAGCGCCGGATAGAGCACGGGCCAGGCGGTGTGGAAACCTGCCACAATTCCGGTCGCAAACAGGAGCGTGAACCGGACCGCGGGTATTTTTTGCCAAACACGCATGCTTGTGGCCTCATCAGCTGCGAGGGACCAGTCTCAAGATGGTGTGTGAATTATATCATGCAATCACTGCGAGTCCCTGCGAAAAGCCAATGCCGTGAGCCAGTTATGCAGAGCAGCAACCTGTTTTTTCAGCGCCGGCAATGAACCGGAATTGTCCAGCCGATAGTCCGCGCGGCGGATTTTTTCGGACACAGGGAGCTGGGCCTGGAGTCTTGCCTGCACATCGAGCAGCGATAATCCATCGCGCTTTTGGGCACGGCGCAGACAGAGATCCAGAGGGGCATAAACCGTGATCACCGCATCGAGTTCTTTTTCGAATTCCAGCTCAAAAATGAGCGCGGCATCCACAATCAGGTAGGGCGCCTGCTGCGATTCAGCGTCAGCTGTTTTCATCTTTTCGCGAACGATTTGCAGCATCGCCGGGTGGACAATCCCATTGAGTTTAATGCGTTCTGCAGTGCTGGAAAAGACGATCTCCGCAAGAGCGCGCCGGTCCAGCTCGCCCGGAGAGTGAAAGACCCGCGCCGGAAACGCGTCGCGCAACGCGGCTTGCACCTCCGGCCGCTCAACAGCTTCCCGGCCTGCCTCGTCCATATCGATGATCACAGCGTGATAGCGGTTGCGCAACTCGCGGGCAATCACCGACTTGCCGCAGCCGATACCGCCGGTCAACCCGGCTCGCAAGAGTCCCATTCTGTCTCCTAACGGACCACGGCCAATTTGCCTAATTTGTGGGCGCCACCGGCGCTGACACGATAGATATAAATACCCGATGGCACGGGGTTTCCTTTTTCATCGCACGTATCCCAGGTCAATCCGCCGTCGCCATTTTTTTCCAGCAGGATGCGGACGCTGCGGCCCTCGACGGTCATGATCCTGATCTCTGCGCTGGCCGTCAAATTGGCAAACACGATACCCTCACTGTCCAATCCCTGCCGGTAGGGATTGGGATAGGTGAATACGCGGCTGATATCCGCGGCCGCGAACAAAAGTTTTATGACATCCCCCCTGCCCGCCTGCATGGGCATCCCGTTGGCACTCACCATGTTTTTCACCTGGATGGTGAATGGCACGCCCGTGGAATTCCAGGTGGATGACCCGGAGAGAACCAGTTTAACCGCATCATGGAGGGGCGTCTGCACGTCGATGCGCTGGATGCGGACCTTTGCCCCCAGCATATAGTTATCGGTATTCTGCAGAGCAGCCGTTTGCATGGATTCGCTGAAGGTGAGGAGCAGCGCGTGATCCGCCAGCATATCAGCCCTGGTCAAATAGGGGATGGCCGGGGACTCTGTGAAGGTGAATTCCAGTTCCGCTTGCAGGGTGTCGAGCGGCGCCCCATCCTCGGCCTGTAACCCTTTGACCGTGATGCGATAGGTGCCGGCTGTAAAGGGCTGGGCAAAATTTAAAAGCACCTCCTGATTGGAGGCGAGGGGCAGGCAGGTCGATGGATGGCCGGGTGCCGGTTCGACGTGAAAATGCCCCGGATCCTTGAGTTGATCGCCCATGGCGCGGGAAAAGCGCAGCCGCAGGGCGCGGTCGTGCAACACCGTCACGCCGAGCAGCGCGGGACGCAGGCCTGGTTTGGCGCTGGTGAGCCGCGACTTTAGACTCTCCCGGGGTATGCGCGTGGTGTCGATCGCGGTCACGGCATACCAGTACTCGGCGCCGGCGACCGTCACTGAATCGTAAAGCTGCGTTGCGGTTGTGCGCGTGAAATAATAAAGCGAGTCGGGATGAGCGCCGCGGTAGACGGAATACGCCTGTGCCAGAGGAACCGGATACCACGACAGCACGATGACCCGCTCATCCTGCGGCCTGGCGCTGACGCCCACCGGCACCGCGGGACCCGCAAGAGCATCACTCAAGATCCAGGGGCGGATGGCCGTGCCATCGCTCATCCAGGCTTCGGAGCGGCCGTCTCCATCGCCATCGAGAACAGCCACCGCATTGGATTGCGCCGGTGTGGCATAAAACGAGAGCTGGTAGCCGCCGGCGGGATCGTATTCAGCGACATAGAGATCCGGAAAGACGTTGAAAAAGAGTTCATCGCAATGATCCGCATCGATATCGCCGCTGGAAACGCCGCTTTCAAAATCCTTGGGGGATTCATAGCCAAAGAAACGCCATTCCGCAACCTGGTCATAGTTGTTATCGCCTTTGCGATCATATATTCTATACAACCAATGGCGTGCATCATAAGCATGTTCAGTATTGAGGCTTGGATCGGAATGGCACCCGGCGGCGAACTCGAGAACGCCATCCCCATCGTAATCGCCGCAGTTTATGAAATCAGTGGCATCCTGAAGGGGCAAACGCGACTGCCAGATGGGTATGAAACTTCTGCCCTGGGACTCGTAAATGAAAATATCGCCGTCGCTGTCGGCGAGGAGAATTTCGCTGCGGCCATCACCGTCAAAATCACCCACCTCGCAATGCGGCACACTGTTGAGATTATCACCGCTGGTGAAGTTGGGCAGGGAGGCGTACGCTGCATAGTGACCCGATGCCGTACGTTCCCAGACCTGAAACTCATCGGTATAACTGCTGTTGGCGCTGTTGACAACGCGCATGATGAGTTCACTGCGGCCATCTCCATTCAGGTCGACCAGCCGGCTGCCCCAATACTGCTGCGAACCGGTTCCGCGCCATATTTTGAGTGAATCCATACGGAAGGGTGTTCCGGGAACGGCTTCATAGAGGAAAGTGGTCATGCCATAGCCGCAGAGAATTTCCAGATTGCCATCGCCATCGGTATCACCGATGCTGCGAGGGATCATGGGTTCCGGCAGCGCCCATAGTTCGGCATATCCCGAAGAACCCGCTGAAAAAAGCGCGGTGCGGACCTGTTTTTCATCATCATAATAACCGATGATGATTTCCATTTTGCCGTCCTTGTTCAAATCCGCGCCGCGGTCGAGCAGGTGGCCGTGCGGAAGTTCATCGGCCAGCGGAGAATAGTGCATGGTATTCAGGGGCGGGCCGCTCAAATCAACGGGGAAGGTCCCGGCAGAGGTTGTCACCAGTGCGGCTGCATTTTCAGCGCGCACTTTCATGTCCAGCGCGCCGGAGGCAAAGCGCGTCGTAAAATTGAGCCTGGGTTCATAGCTGCGATAGCTGGTTTTTATTTCCTCAAAGGCGCTTGCGCTGCCCGCAGGACGATAGAGAATGGCGCCCTCACTGAGATCATCGGTGCGGCACTGGATCAAAACCGAGGGCCTGTCGCCATCATACATGGGCAAAAATTCGATGTCATTGATTTGCGGCGCGGTATGATCGATGATGATTCTCACGGCGGATTGCTGCATGGTGCCATCACGATTTTCAACCAGCAGCCGGATGGTGTAACTGGTGTCCGCATCGGGAATATCATACCAGACACCCAGGATACCATCCAGGATGCGTTGAGAGGTGGGGGGATTAATCGCGAACCATTCCGCGGGATTCTCGCCGACGCCATAATCCAGGCGATAGGATGCCAGCGCCGGCGTCCAGGCGGACCCACGGATTTCGATGGGACCGTCGCTGAAGCCATGATCGAGCCAGGGGGAGGTGATGCGGACGGCAGCGTTGGGTTCCGGGGAGAGCGCGCGTTCCAGATTCAAGCGCCCGGCACCAAAGTAGGCATCCCAGCCCTGCGTCCCCAAATCGTCGGCGCTGGTGATCAGCAGGCTTTTGACGGCATCCGGATCGCGCACGGGATCCTGTGACAGCAACAGCGCGGCCGCACCGCTGACAAAAGGCGCGGCGAATGAGGTACCGCTAAAGCCCTCATTGTAATCTCCGGCAGAAGTTGTTGACAAGATATTGACGCCCGGCGCGACCAGGTCCAGTGACGGACCGAAATTTGAAAATCCGGCGAGATTATCCTGGGCATCGGTGGCCCCCACCGAAATCGTGTTGGTGAACGCCGATGGATAGTGCACCTGATCGGTGGCGCTGTTTCCCGCGGAACTGACGCAGACCACATTTTCGCTGGCGGCGAAATGGATGACATCATCGAGAAGGCGGGAAACAAAGACATCGCCCCAGCTCATATTGATGACCCGCGCGCCGTTGTCAATGGCATAAATGATGGCAGCGCAGACATCATCCTCCTCCCCATTCCCTCCGGAAGTGAATGCGCGCAGACACATGAGGCGGCAGCCGGGTGCAACGCCGGCCATGCCGACGCCATTATTCGTCACCGCCGCGATGATCCCGGCCACACCGGTGCCATGACCGTTTTCATCCTGCGGATCAGCATCGCGATCGCGGTAATCGCCGCCATCCGGATAGTTGGGCGCATCGGTGAAATCCCAGCCGCGGATATCATCGACAAAACCATTGTGGTCATCATCGAGACCATTGAAATCCAGCGAGTCCACCACGCCGTTATCATTGAGATCCTCTCCCGCATTGATCCAGATATTAGCGCTGAGATCGGGGTGATTATATTCAACGCCGGTATCGATCACCCCGACAATGATCCGGGGGGAGCCCCGCTCAATTTCCCATGCCTTCGTGGCTGAGATCGCTTTTAATCCGGACTGTTCGGCCAGTCTGGGATCGTTGGGCGTGTAATGCAGCCGGTAAACATGGTTATCCGCAACCAGCTCTATCTGCGGATTTTCCAGCAATCGTTTCCGGAAAGCGGCTGCATCGACCGAATCGGCGAGCGTCACGGTCAGCCATTTTGAGAGTTCGTCCCGGGCCGCAGACGGGTTCTTGCTGATGGCTGAGAGGGCAGGCCGCGCAATCGGGCGCCAATGGGCTATTTCCCGCTGTCCCAGCAGCGCATCAAGTTGTGGCACACCTGTCTTGGCCAGAGTCATAGCGCCCGGCGCGGGTATCACAGCGAGCGGTTCGCGTGTTTTGATGAGAACAGTCTGCGACCCGGATGGCGCTGCGGAGGCAGTCAACGCGGAGAGCAACAGCATCACGCAAACCTGAAACCTGCGGATGCGATAGTATAATAAGCTTGTTTTTATTGATTTTTCTGTCATTTTATTAACTTGAAATTCCTGCCAATGTAGCGAATGAAATGGTCTCTGCAGCGTGCGTGGTGAGTCATGAAAAGAAACCAGGCATCAAGCAGGTTCCGTGCCCCAGTGCGCCAGGATCAGGCGCGGCCATAATGCCATAATAAGAATAAACATAACAATTTTCGTGCCAATTTTAGCGGATAGTGTCCGATCCTTTTTGGCAAAATAATCCACAAATGAGCGATGGGAAGTGACCAGCATGCGCGCTCTGTGACGTGAAACGCTCGCGCCTTTGTGGTGGTAGACGAACGTATCCGCAGAAAACCAGATGCGCCATCCGCGCTGCTGCACCCGTTCGCACCATTCCACGTCGCTGAAAAACATGAAAAAGTCCTCATCGAGCAGCCCGACCCGCTCCAGAACCGCCTGGTGGAAGAGGAGAAAAGCGCCTTGAGGCTGTTCCACAAAGCGGGAGGTGCGGTGATCGAAATCGCTCATCTTCCAATCGCGTAAATGCAGCCGCGAGACAATGGCGCTTAGCCCGGTCACTTGCAAGAACACATCCTGTTTGCGTGGAAAGCGGCGGCAGGAAGCCTGGATATCACCGTTCAGATAGCGCAGCTGCGGCGTGATGACGCCGATTTCCGGACGCGAAAGCAGTTTTTCGGCAAGAACGGGCAGTGTGTTTTCCTGTACAATGACATCGGGATTGAGAAGGAGGATCAGATCGCCCTGTCCCTGGCACTGGCGCAGCCCCTGGTTGACAGCAGCGGTGAAGCCGGTATTTTCCGGGTTACAGAGAAGCGAGAAATCGTTAAACTGGGTTTGGTAGCGGGTTTTGTGCGTATTCAGCCATTCCGCGGTGCCATCGACACTGGCATTATCGATGACAAAAAGACGGGATTGAAACGGTGCCAGACCACGGGTGAGTGCGTCGAGACAGGCGCCGATCTCTGCACGATTATTAAAGGTGACGATCACAACGGATAGTACCACGGCCGTTCTTTTCCACGGATAGACGATGGTTACACGATATACCCTCTGAAACGGACGCGCGCCCGATCCGCCCGATTACACGATCACTATTGCTTTTCTTCAGCCAAACGTTTGCGCAGATAATCCAGCTTGGTTTTATACCATTCGTTGTCGGGATTTTTTTTCAGCAGCAGTTCAAAGACACTGATGGCTTTGGCATATTGACCTTGCGCAGCATAGATTTCTCCGAGCGTTGGCGTGACAAATTTTTCTTTTGTCTTTTCCTTATGCTCTTCATACTCGAGCTGAACGGGAGGCTCATCCGCAACGAATTTGGGCGATTGGGGCGCCTGATCTTCCTGCATTTCAGCCCCCCCCCGGTCACTGGTATTGGCCGCCATCCCATTCTCCTCAGCCATACGTTCGAGGCGGGAGAGAAAATCAGCCAGGTCATCCTCTTGCTCGTCGAGTGAACGTTCACCCGGTTCCACATCATCCTGCAACAGCTCCTGTTCGGCCGGCTCGGGGGCTGGTCCGGTTTTGTAATCAAAGGGAGAGGGCACCCGGGGCTCCAGATCGATCTGATCTTCACTGCGGCGAAACTCCAGAGGCGAAGCGTCGCTCTCCTGCGAAACGGGAGGCTGCGACGGGGAGGACGGTGGCGCAGATACCTCTTCACGCTGCGACCACGATTCTTCCATTGGAAACGGGATCACCGGTGAAACGTTTCTATCCACAGCCGGTGCCGGCGCTACAGGTGCTGCGGATTCAGCGGCTGATCTATCCGGCTGCTTCACGTCAGGCGTTTCCGCAACCGGCTGAGCAGCGGGCGTGGTGCTGACCCGGGCGGCTCGTTCGAGGGTAAGCCGCTTCTGCGATTCTCTTTGTTCTTCTTCCGCGATATTGGGACTGAAGAGTTCATCCAGTATTTCAGAAAAACGGGCCTCTTCATTTTCAAATTCACTGCCAATGCCTGCTTCCGGCTCTTGCACATCCGGCAGAACATCGATATCCGGGGTCAGCACCTGCGGCTGCACCGGGGGTGGTTCAATTTCTTCAGGAATCGCATCGGCTTCCTGCAGATCCATCATCGTTGCAGCGGGTTCGGGTTCAACGGCCGGCGGCTCTGCGACCAGTGGTGCCGGTTCAAATTCGGGTTCAATGACGGCGGCAGTCTGTTCGGCTTCAACGGCTTGATAGGGGAAGAAAGGATCGAGATCATTCAATTTTTGCAGGCTGGAGTTGCGTTGAGGGGTCCAGCCGATTTCCGCCATCATATCGCTGTAGAGTTTGTGGGCATTGAGATAATGGGGATCCAATGACAGGACATGTTTGAGGCGGCGCTCTGCTTCATCATACTGTTTACGAGCGAGATAACATTTGGCCAGGACGAAATGCGCACTAACATAATTTGGATGATTGCGCAAACCGCGTTGACAAATATCCAAAGCTTTGTCCACTTCGCGCAGAAGCAAATAGCGGTCCGCCAATCGGGCGAACACCATGGAATCGGGATGCGCACCGATATGTTGTGTGAGCGTTTTTACTTCTGCGGCATAATTATCGCGCATGAGAAGCTCTCCTCATCCTTCTAGTCCCCTCGGGCTGTCCAATACGCTGGCAAGACTGATTGGAAAGGCCTTAATATCGTAGTAGCTATATTTATTAATACTTACCGTCGAAAACACCATTCTGCAGATAGTACAGCTACAAAAAAATAATAATTTTTTCATTAAATACCAAGTGGTTTGTGCTATTTTATTTTAAAATCACCAATTGGCAACTGTTTTATTGAGAACATCTTGACTCACTTTTTCGATCGCCTCAACAATGCCATCCTTGCGTCCCTCGGGACCTGCACCCGGATCATAGGAGCCAAAGTGGGTCAATCGCTCCTGCCATAATGTCTCCCGCTTCGTCTGATCGGTACATTTCAGCTGCACGGTGACATAGACTTTCATATCCTGGACGGTCTCGGTCTGATCGAAAGCGCCGGCGCGGTCATCGAGTTGCACGATGCTGCCTTCAATGAGCACATCGGCATTGCCGCGTTCAGCGATTTTGAGGGTGTTATCCTGATTGAAGGCCGCAACCACCGCATCGGTCATATCTTCGGCAATATTGAATTCCGCCGTGCGATTCTCGAACAAGGGGATGGCGATGGTCTTGAGGTGCGGTGCCATGGATCCTGAAAAGGAATAAAAGCCGCATCCCGCCATGGTGATCAGCAGCATGAGCATCATGCTGAAAAAGCAGACACACTTGAATTCTCTACTCTTTGAGGCCATACTTTTCAATCTTCCGGTAAAGGGTGCGTTCACTGAGTCCCAGATAAGCCGCGGCTTTGCGTTTATTGCCGCCGAAACGCATCAGTGCACTGCGGATCATCTCCTTCTCCATATCAGCGACGTAGGTGTGTTCATCGTTATGGTCGCTGGATTCGTCATAGGCTTCGGCATATTCTTCGCGCCAGGGTCCGAGATGATACCGGGGTTCGGCGCGATGCATCAGCAGCTCGCGAAGCTGCGCTATCTCGCTTTTGATTTCCAGCAGGACGCGAAAAAGCAGGTCCCGCTCGCTCTCTTCGCGGGAGCGCGTCACCGGAACCGGCAGCGCCGTGTTGAACGGGACAGTACCATGCAGATATTTTTGCACCGAACGCTCATCGATGCGCCCGCCGCGTTCCAGTACAATGATCTTTTCCACGACATTGCGCAATTCGCGGATATTTCCGGGCCAGTCGGCCATCCGCATGGTATGCAAAGCGCTCTCGCTGAAGCCGGCGAATTCGATGTGATTGTCGCGTATAAAATCCTGCGCAAATTTCTCCACCAGGAGCGGAATATCCTCGCGGCGCTCGCGCAAAGCCGGCACGTGAATGGGCACGGCATTGAGGCGGTAAAACAAATCCTCACGAAAGTTACCGCGGTGCACTTCCTCCCGGAGATTTTTATTGGTGGCCGCCACAACGCGGACATCCACCTGGATGGATTCCGTGCCGCCGACGCGCATGAATTCCCGCGCTTCCAGCACGCGCAGCAGTTTCACCTGTGTGGTCAGTGGCAGTTCGCCGATTTCATCGAGAAAGATGGTGCCATGATCCGCCAGTTCAAAGTAACCTTTGCGCGGACCGACGGCGCCGGTGAAGGAGCCCTTTTCGTGGCCGAACAATTCTGACTCGAGGATCCCTTCCGGAATGGCACCGCAGTTGACCGTGATGAGCGGCTGCATGCGGCGGCGGCTGCGCAGATGAATGGCTTTGGCCACCAATTCCTTGCCCGTGCCGCTCTCGCCGGTTATCAGCACCGAAATATCCGCCGGCGCAACCTGTTCAATGGTCTCCAGCAGGCGCCGGATGGTTTCGGATTCACCAAGAATGCCGACGTCGGCCTGAACCACGCGCCAGCGCGCTTCTGTTTTCAGATCGGATGGCAACCCGTTCACAGTTTCCTCGTTGCTGGTTTTAGAACTCGACAAATCGCGCAGGAAATGACTGTCGCTGCAAAATGGAGCGTTTCAGCCAACAGCACAAGCCTTTTAACCTGACGCGGTTACTTCAATCCTTTGAAAAATTCCACGGTTTGCTGGAGCCCCTGTTCCAGGGTGACGCGCGGCTGCCAGCCGAGCACTTGCTGTGCATGCCGGAAATCCACCACGCTGCGGAACTGCTCGCCCTCTTTGCCGGGTCCATGCTGCTCCGGCTGATGGGCCCCCGTGAGACGGTTGATGGCACGATACAGTTCATTAACCGTGGTCTCCTTGGCGGTGCCGATATTAAAAATATCATTTTTTGTCTGCTGCAGCGCCAGGAGATTGGCGTTGACCACATCGCCGACAAAGACGAAATCGCGCGTCTGTTCTCCGTTGCCATTGATGAGGGGCATCTCGCCGTTCAACAGCCGTTTGCAGAAAATGGCCACGACGCCCGCCTCCCCGTGCGGGTTTTGACGCGGTCCATAGACATTGGCATAGCGTAGAATGGTATGTCCCAGTCCATAGGTTTGCGCATAAAAGAACAGGTATTTTTCCCCGACCAGCTTGGTGATGCCATAGGGGCTGCAGGGCTGGGTTTTATGGTTCTCGTCGGCCGGGAAATAGTCCTGTTCGCCGTAGATGGCGCCGCCGGAAGAGGCAAAGATCACGCGTTTGACGCCGGTTTTGGCGCTCGCCTGCAAAATATTCAAAAATCCGAGCACATTATTCCTGGCGTCGTAGATCGGATCATCGACCGAGCGCCGTACATCCATCTGGGCGGCATGATGATTGACGACTTCGATGTTGTGCTTCTGGAATACCTCGAGTAACTTTTCATCCTGTATATCCATCTCATAAAAAGTGGCGCGCGGATTGAGGTTTTCCACGCGGCCGGTGCTGAGATTGTCGACAATGACGACTTCATGCCCTGCAGATATGTAGGCATCGGCAATCTGCGATGCGATGAAACCAGCCGCACCTGTGACGAGTATTTTCATGACCAGCTCCTTGATTGATAGATTTATTTACAACTACCTGTTTTTTGATGTCATCGCAGACCTTTGGCGCCGATGTCCTTGCGGTAATAGGCCCCGTCAAAGGTGATTTTGCCAACGGTCTGGTATGCCGAGGCGATCGCCTGCTGCAAGTTTTCGGCCCAGGCGGTGACCGTCAGCACGCGTCCGCCGGCGGTGACGGCCTGCCCTTCCACTCCTTTGGTCCCGGAATGAAACAGGAGCGTCTCTTTTTGCAAAGGTTTTTCGAGTCCGTAGATACGTTTTCCGGTGGTGTATTTTTCCGGATAGCCGCCCGAGGCGATCACCACGCCCGCGGTGGCGCCGCTGCGGTTGCGCCAGTCGAAGCGGTGCAGCAGTCCGCTCCGTGCCGCCAGAATGGCCTCGACAAGGTCGCTCTGCGCCAGGGGCAGGATCACCTGCGTCTCCGGGTCTCCGAAGCGGCAGTTGTATTCCAGCACTTTGGGACCGTCCTGGGTGAGGATGAGTCCGGCATAGAGAACACCACGATAAGGCCGGTCCTCCTGCGCCATGGCCTTGATGGTAGGCGCCATGATCTCCGTTTTGATGCGCTGCAGGGTTTCCGCATCGAGAAAAGGCGTGGGCGCATACGCTCCCATGCCGCCGGTATTGGCGCCCTGGTCGCCATCGAAAATGCGTTTATGATCCTGCGCCGGGGCCAGATAAACCAGGTTCTCGCCGTCGCTGATGGCCAGAATGGAGACCTCTTCGCCCGTGAGGAATTCTTCGATGATCACGGTGGCGCCCGCGGCGCCGAAGACCCGGTTCTGCATCATCTGCAGCAGCGCTTCCATCGCCTGGGCGGGCTCATGGCAGATGACAACGCCTTTGCCGGCTGCCAAACCATCCGCCTTGATGACCACGGGCATTTTGGCCACGGCCGCATACGCTTTGGCATCCTCATAGTTTGTAAATTTTGCATAAGCCGCAGAGGGAATTCGATGCCGCGCCAGCAATTCCTTGGTGAAGACCTTGCTTCCCTCCAACTGCGCGGCCCGTTGGCTCGGGCCAAAGATCGCCAGGCCGTTGCTCTCGAAGAGATCGACGATCCCGTCCACCAGCGGCTGTTCGGGCCCGACGATGGTGAGGTCCATTTTTTCCTTCGTGGCAAAATGGAGGAGGCGCTGCAGATCGTTCACCGGAATATTTTCGCAAACAGCATCCTTACTGATCCCGTAATTGCCGGGCGCGCAGTAAATTTTCTTCACCAGCGCGCTGCGCTTGATTTTCCAGACCAGAGCGTGTTCCCGTCCACCGCTGCCGATGACCAGAATTTTCATAGAGGCTCCCGCGTTCGGATTTTCAGGGTGTTTTTTGTCTTCTCTTCCTCACTCAACCGCAATAAATCGATTTCGTCGCGCAGCGTTGCCGCGCGTTCAAAGGCCAGTTCCGCGGCGGCTGAGAACATTTTTTTCTCCAAATCCTGGAGGAGCTCTTCCTTCTCCTTGGAGGACATGGCTTTCCAGGCGTTGCGGAAGGCCTGATCCTCGATGCTCACCTCTTTTTTGCCATAGGGTATGGGCCTGGAATCCGCCACGCGCGTGGCGCCCAGCACATCCTCCACCGATTTGTGGATGGATTGCGGCGTTATGTTATGTTCCTCATTGTAGTCCGCTTGAATTTTGCGGCGCCGGACGGTTTCATCCATGGCGCGCTGCATGGATTCGGTAATTTTATCCGCATAGAACAGGACCTTGCCGTTGAGGTTGCGCGCGGCGCGGCCGGCCGTCTGGATGAGAGAACGTTCGGAACGCAGGAATCCCTCTTTATCCGCATCCAGGACCGCGACCAGGGAGACTTCGGGCAGGTCAAGGCCCTCGCGCAACAGGTTGATGCCAACCAGCACATCAAATTCCGCCAGCCGCAGGTCGCGCAGGATGACGAC
>CAUJEL010000192.1 GCA_963169875.1 Candidatus Zhuqueibacterota bacterium | reverse complement strand
ATTTTGATAAGCTGGGTCTCTTTTCAATGCTCGATTATCTTATTTTAAACGGTAAACACTAACTTCTGGAACCGCCGTATACGGAACCGTACGTACGGTGGTGTGAGAGGCGTCAGGGGTAATCCTGACGCCTACTCGATGCTTTCATCGAAAACCACAACTTGTGCTTGTGAATGAGAAAAAAAATAATTATACTTTCAGCTGGAAAAATCCGTGAAGCGGAATTAACCTGAATAATTCACCGCCAGGGACGCGAAGGTGTGCATAGAAAAGAAAACATAAAAATGGCAGTAATAACAACTTTGATGATTGAGATAAAATTTTAAGCAAAAATTGTTCGTTAATTATTACATAATTGGCTCGGCGGCCCCGGCGCGCTTGGCGGTTTATCAATCGAAAAGGTCAAATCAAACTGGAATGAACCCATGAAAAAAATCTTCTGGCTGGTGCTGATCCTCCTGCTCACGAATGCAGCCTTGCTGTTGGCCAGCGACGCCACGGGCGACAGCCACGCTGAAACACCCTTGGGCGAAGTGCTGCCGCTCTGGAGCGTGATCCCCTTTGTTGGCATTCTTTTATCCATCGCGCTGTTTCCATTATTTGCACCGCATTTTTGGCACCACCATTTCCCCAAGGTCTCTCTGTTCTGGGCTCTGTTGCTGGCGGTGCCTTTTGTGCTCGCTTATGGCAGCCCGGCTCTTCATGAAATCTATCACATCGTGTTGATCGATTATATTCCGTTCATCATCCTGTTGTGGGCGTTGTTCACGGTGGCCGGCGGCATCCTGGTGGAGGGCACGCTGAAAGGCACACCCATGATGAATACGATCCTGCTCCTCATCGGTACGGTGATCGCATCATGGACCGGGACTACCGGCGCCTCGATGCTGATGATACGGCCGGTGATTCGCGCCAATGCACATCGCAAAAACAAGGCGCATGTCATCGTCTTTTTCATCTTTCTGGTCAGCAATATCGGCGGGGCGTTGACGCCTCTGGGCGATCCGCCCCTGTTTCTCGGCTTCCTCCACGGCGTGCCGTTTTTCTGGACTCTCAAGCTGCTGCCACAAACCCTCTTTGTCGTCGCCCTGGTGATCGGCATTTTCTTTGTAGCGGATACGCTGTTCTACCGGCGCGAACGCCTGGCCGGCACGCTCGAAGAGATCAGCGGTGAAACCGCGCCGATTCGCATTAGCGGCACGCATAATCTCCTGCTTCTGGCCGGTGTTGTTCTCTGTGTGCTTTTGAGCGGGATTGTTCATCTGGGCGAGATCACTGTGCTCGGTGTACATCTCGAGATACAAAATCTGCTGCGCGATGTCATGCTGCTGCTGATCGGCGGCATTTCGATCTGGACGACTAAAAAGGCCATCCGCGCGGGCAATGAGTTCTCCTGGGGACCCATTCTCGAAGTGGCTTATCTGTTCGCCGGCATTTTCATCACCATCATACCCGCGCTGGCCATGCTCAAGGCCGGCATGCGCGGCCATATGAGTTTTATCATCGCAGCGGTCCAGGAGCCGTGGCACTATTTCTGGATCACCGGTGCGCTCTCCAGTTTTCTCGATAATGCGCCAACCTATCTGACATTTTTAAATACAGCGTTGGGCAATTTCTTTTCGGCGCTGCCCGAGCGGCAGGCAATTATGCAGTTGATCGGGGAAAAAGAGATCTTTTTAAAGGCGATCTCGATGGGCGCGGTATTCATGGGCGCCAATACCTATATCGGCAATGCCCCCAACTTTATGGTCCGTTCCATCGCCGAGGAGCAAAGTATTAAAATGCCCAGTTTTTTCGGCTATATGGGATACTCGATCCTGATACTCATTCCCGTTTTTATTCTCACAACGCTGGTCTTTTTCTAATCTATTCGCTTTCTCACTCAAAGTCATTGGCAATGCCGGGTGCCTCACAGGTGTCCGGCATTTGCTTTTGGCCCGGCTTGATCAGTGATTGCATCATGGCACTGCCCTTGTGAGGACTTTATGTACCTGATCATGAAGGCGCATGACTTGTGGCGCATAATTTCTCAGGTCGAGGCGATAAACCAACGGTTTTGCTCACGGCCCACAGGGCGCGCAGGAATGGACACACCCTTCTTTCTTCGCAAAAATATCTGCATTTGAGCCGCAATAGTTTCTCCGAATAATCAGCGGCATCCCGTACGGGTTTGCCCCAAAAATCCTTCTTGAAGAAACCCAGGCAGCGCATGGATGAATAGTATGGGTCGGATTGCTGCCCGATGAAATCATCCAGGTCCCTGCGCGTCAATTCGATGCCAAAGCGGTCCGGATGAAGATGCCAGGGGGCGCCGGGTTCGATCTCGATCACAAAAGCTCGTATGCGCGATTTTTTAAAGCGTTTCTTGATGTCGCGCGAAAGTGCGAGGGTCTGGTCAAAATCCTCGCGGGTCTCATGGGGGATGCCCAGCGAAAAGAACACAGTGGTTTGTACGTTTTCTTCTTCGGCCGCTTCGAGTGTTTCCAGCAGCGCTGTATTGGTGTAGTGGTGTGTGCGCATGGAGAGGCGTAATTTCTCGGAACCGGTTTCGGGGCTGATGCTGATGGAGGAGCGGTCGCTGAAGGTTTTTCCAAATTCTGCGAGAAACGCCCGTGACGGCAGCCCCCAGGCGGAAAAATTGACATCAAATTCAATACCCGTTGCGCGCATTTTCTGAAACAGTTCAACATAATAGGCTTGACTCTGCGGATGCGGGTCAAAACTGATATGCGTCCCGGTGAATCCGTAGGACTGGAGTTCCCTAATGCTATCCAGGACGCGATCCACGGAGCGAAAGACCACACCGGTGCGATGATTGATGCGTTTTTGCGCTTCGGCACCGCCTCCGCAATAGAAACAGCCGTCGTGGCATCCTCTGCCGATCAATAACCCGCCAAAGAAATTACGTTTTTCGGATTGCAGTTTCTGCGACAGCTTGAAATTGATGCTGTGGGGCAATCGCGTGCGCAAAACGGCCTTGGGAAAATTCAGGTAGTGTTCATGATGCTCCATATGGGAGAGGTTGGTGTGGCTGACCCGATCGAGATCTTCCTGGGTGGTGACATAAACGGTTTCGTTCCGGATCACTTGATCTTTATGCTGCCACAGCAGATTGGGAATGTCGCCGAAATCCTGCGGATGCTTTTTGCGGGCTTGCATCAGTCTTTTCAGCGGCAACCCGCCTTCCCCCGCGATGACCGCGTCGATAAAATTGAACTTTTCGAGCAGCTCTGCCGCAAAGAAACTGGCTGACATGCCGCCGAAAAGGATAAACGTTCCCGGACATTCCTCAGAGAGGGTGCGTGCCGCCTGGATTGTGTCGGTAATTTGCTGATGAAAATGCATGGAAAAGCCCACCGCTGAAACCTGGTGTTGTTTCACATAGGCGGCCAGAGAGAAGGCAGGGTTGAGCGCTTTTTCCACACCGAGATGGATGATTTTACAGAGATGACCTGCCTGATGCAGGGAGTCGGCCAGGCCGAACAATCCATGGCTCATCCAATTGAGGCTGCTGTAGAGATGCAACGGCGGGTAATAATTGATCCATTTGGGAACGTGAACGAGCAGGCAGTCCAGACTGTGCATTTTATCCCCTTTCGCCCTGGATTTCGTTCGCTACAGTCCGCTGACTGATCATAATGGAGGAAGAGGAGTACGCAGAGGAGAATGGCCGCAAACCCGAGGTCAGTGGTTACTGTCGCCAAATCCGATTTTGTCGCTTGGTTTATATTTCCAATACAGGCAGAGCACCGGATTTGCAGATAAATCTGGTGCTCCGCGCTGCTTTTCGTACGGAAATGGCGATCAGATGGGGGGTGCGCTGTGGCAATCCGAACAGCTGGCTTCTTTCCAGGCGTCGCCGATGTCTTCTGGATGTTTGAAATCGAGAGATTGCTGGGTTCCGGCGTATTCCATGGACCCGGACGGACCTTGCGCCGTGATGGCGTGACACACGTCGCAGGCTTTGGAGATCACGCGGCCGTCCTCGCTGACGTGCTGATCATCATGGCAACGGAAACAACCTGGTGTATATGTATGTGCTATGTTATCAGGAAAATGCTTCCAGTTTGCATTCATATATGGAAAATAATTTCTGGAATAAATTTTTTGTACAATATCCACACTTGATTTAATCTGCT
>CAUJEL010000191.1 GCA_963169875.1 Candidatus Zhuqueibacterota bacterium | reverse complement strand
ATTTTGATAAGCTGGGTCTCTTTTCAATGCTCGATTATCTTATTTTAAACGGTAAACACTAACTTCTGGAACCGCCGTATACGGAACCGTACGTACGGTGGTGTGAGAGGCGTCAGGGGTAATCCTGACGCCTACTCGATGGATTATTGTGCCAAAATCTTACAAAAGTGTAGAATTGATTACGTTATTGTAATTAAAAACAACTTATCCTTTGGTGCGATAATTTTAAAAAACATAATAAACATATAGTTATAATATTCTGCAGGAGTCCGTTTTTTTGGCATCAATATTGTATGTGCCAACCTAAAAAGGAGAACAGTTTACATGAAAAAATGGGCTTTGCTTTTGGGAATGATGTGTGCTTTGGGTGGGCAGCCGCTGGCAGCGCAAAGTCTGCAGAAAATGCTCTACGCGGATATGCTGGACAAGGCGGGTTCCGCCGCGCTCGGACAGGTGACCAATCGCGCCGGTCAGTTCCTGGCTGGCAAGGGATGGCAGGCGACCGCCTCGAACAGCCAGTTGATGATCACTTTGCCGCAGAATCTCCCGGCCGAAGGCACGCTGGCCGTCAACGTGCAAAATTTTGATCCCGTGAGTCAGAACATCAACATCAAACAGCAGATCATCAATCTCTATTCACAGGCCAATGGCAGCAAAGACATCTTTTATACCGAGGGCTCCTGGATCAACATCCGCACCGGCACGGGATACAGCACCGGGCCCGGCGTGGCCGGCTTCAAAATGCTGGCGGCGCCCTGCGGCGTCGGCACCCGCAGAGAAGTGCGCATCATGGAGAACGCCACCTGGAATCTCTCCAAAATCTATGAATTCAAAATTACCTGGGATGCTTCCTCGGCCTCGTGCTATCTGGATGGTCAAAAAATGTGGACCCTGCCCTTCAGCGGACAAAAGGAACCTTTCCGCTATATTTTTCTCGGCACCGACAACGTCTATATGGCTCAACCCGGGGTCATTTACAGCAATTTGCGCATTCTCGGCAGCGGCGACACCGCCGACGTCTCCGCGGATGAAACCGTGCAGCTGCCAAAGACAGCCGTGCTGCTGCCCAATTATCCGAATCCATTCAATCCCGGCACCACGTTGGCCTTTGAGTTGGCCACCTCCGAAATGGTCACCCTGCAAGTGGTGAATCTTTTTGGGCAGACCATGGCAACACTCGTGCATGAAAAACGCCCAGCAGGCAGACATTCTGTGACGTGGGATGGATGTGATGCGAAAGGAAGGTCGTGCGCTGCTGGCGTTTATTACTCCCGCCTCGTAACCCCCACAGCGCAAATCATGCAGCGTATGACGCTGATTAAATAATCCTCTGTGTTAGCAGAGGCTGTCCAAAAAGTTATTAGAACACTGTTTTTCTTCACCAAACCGTGTTCCAGTACATTAAGATCAGTAGATTTCCAATGTGAGCATTACCCAACTTTATAATTATACTATAACAGGAAACGTTTGTAGTTCCGGCTTCAGCCGGTGCAAATTCCGTCTAAAGACGGAACTACAAACTATGGAATTTCAAGGTACTTTTGGGACAGCCTCTGTACGAACCATTACTTCAGAAATACCTCCACGACAACGCTCAAAGAAGAAACGATGATGCCGAAGAGAAACGTCCGGTAACTATAGCCGAGATACTTGTATTTTTTGCTGTGCAGGACGATCCCCAGTTGGTAGATTTCATTGGTAAGCGCATGATAAACGCTGGCGTCATCCTTGAGAATGTCCGCCATTTTCTCTGCAAAGGCATCTTCATCCAGTCGCGCAAAGGTTGAAAAGAAAAGCCAGTTGGGGGTGCGCCAGGCGAACCCTTTCACCGAAGGCATCACCGCGACCAGGGCGAATATTGCGGCGAGCAGAATGCAAGGACCCAACAGCATCATCCACAGGGCAGGGGGGCCATCCTTGATATTGTTGAAAATGAGCGTCAGGATGATGGCGCTGATGCCCAGCAGCATGCTGGCTTTTTGGTCCGCCATGGTGCTCAACTGAATATGGTGCTGCTGGGTGCTGCGCAGCAGATAATCGCTGCTGTTGCGCGCCTTGATGTCGGAAAAGTACTCCGGTTTCATGACGAGTTCCCCTTTTACGGTTATACGGATCCTGTTTTCGGGAAAATATACGCAATCACTCTTAAAAATGCCATCGTAAAAACAGTGCCTGGCACTGTTCTGCCGGATAAGATTCATCTTGATGTTCTACTATGTGCGCGGTAATATTACGCGCCTGGCCGCAGCGCTGATGAATAGGTCATTGCGGGCAATAATGGATGGGAACGGTCGGATTATTATAAGGAAAAAACCGGGCTGAAGTGATCAGCCCGGCTTTCACATGTAACGAGGGAGCGGTTATTTGCCTTCGATTTCGTCGGCGAGTTTCGCGGCGTCGTAGAGCTTGCGCAGGCTTTCGATGATGAAGGCGCTGTGCACGGACACGCAGCGATTGGCGGTTTCGTCATAGACCGAGTCGCCCACCAGGCTTTCGATGTTGCCATCGAAGACCAGTCCGACCAGCTCGGCGTTCTGGTTGATCACCGGTGAACCGGAATTGCCGCCGATGATGTCGCAGGTGCTGACAAAATTGGCGGGCGTCGACAGATCGAGATCTTTCTGACGGTCCCAGAAACGCTGCGGCAGGGCGTAGGCGCCTTCCTGATCAAATCCGAGGGAGCGATCGTAGAGGCCGTACAGGGTGGTTTTGTAGGGCGCCTTGGTGCCATTCATGGGGTAGCCTTTCACCGCGCCATAGGAGAGGCGCAGGGTGAAGGTGGCATCCGGATACATGGTTTTGCCATACACGGCGAAACGGGCATTGGCGATCTTTTCCGCCGCCGGGGTGATGACGCTTTCCACTTCCTTGCGCTGCTGTTCTTCGCGTTTGCGCAGTTCCGGCTCGATCTCGCGATAGAGGGCGATAAAGGGATCATCCGATTTGGCAATGGCTTCCGCGCCGCCTTCGAACAGGGCCTTGCGTACCTCGGGCTTGTCCAGCGTGGTGGCTTCAACCATTTCCTTGGCGGCCTGGGCCGGTGTGCGGCCTTTCAGCACGGCCTTGATGATGGGTTCTTCGGCGCCTGCTTTTTCAACCGCCCACTGCAGCATGGCGGCAAAAGTGGCTTCATCCAGATCCTTGTAGACCGGTGCCGGTGAGAAGAGGCGCATTTTGAGCCGTTCCAGCTGGACGTCGTGAAAGCCATCGAGCCGTTCCAGGTCCGGTTTCTTGATTTCCGAGGCGCAATAGACCAGGGTGCGGGCGCTGCGGGCGAACTGGCTGGAGAGGGCGAGGCCGGCATAATTTCTGCCGCCGAACTCTTTGCGCTGTTTGGCGATCAGTTTTTCGATGGTTTTCCAGGCATCGCCATAGGCTTTTTTCCACTCCGGATTGGCATCCACCTTGGCGCGGAATTCGGTTTCCGAAGCCTTGGCTTTGGCCATCAATTTGGCATCCAGCAAACCCTGATATTGGCCGGTTATGGCTTTTTTGCCATTTTCCAGGCCGAAAATCTGGCTCAGGGCGCGGCGCGACTGTTCCGGACCGCGTTTGGAATAATCATAGAGCACATCCAGGCGTTTCTGGATCATGCCCAGCGTCAGCGGATATTGCAGGTCGCGGGAGATTTCCATCTGCGCATAGGTGTCGAGACGGCTGGTGTTGCCGGGGTGGCCGGAGACGAACACCAGTTCGTTGTTGGCCGCGCCTTTGGCGTTCCATTTGAAGTAGTGGGCGCTGTTGATCGGTTGATCGTTTTCATAGACGCGAACAAAAGTCATGTCAAGATCGTAGCGGGGATAGGTGAAATTGTCATCATCGCCGCCCCAGAAGGCGATGGTGTATTCCGGCGCCATGACGATACGGATGTCGGTGTAGCGTTTGTACTGGTAGAGCCAGTACTCGCCGCCGTTGTAGAGGGAGACGATATCGCATTGATTGCCGGTCTTGTCAGAATACTCTTTTTCAATAGTGGCGCGCACTTCTTTGCGGGCATTGAGGGCTTCGGCGGGTTTCATGCCGGGTTTGACGGCGGCCATCACCCGGTCGGTGACATTGACCATGTCAACCAGGACGTTCAGTTCGAGGTCGGGGCATTTCACTTCCTGGTCGTTGGTCGCGGCGTAAAAGCCTTCGGCCAGATAATTTTTTTCCGCCGTCGACATTTTTTGCAGCTGTCCGCGGGCGACATGGTGATTGGTCATCACCAGGCCGTTGGGGCTGACGAAGGAGCCGGAGCCGCCGTCGTTGAAGCGGACGCTGGCGAGGCGGACATGGTCGAGCCATTCCTGGGTCGGGGTGAAGTTGTATTTTTCCTTGAGTTGTTTTATGGGTGGATTATCAAAGGTCCACATGCCTTCGTCGGCCCACAGAGCCGTTGTGGCGATGAACAGCGCGAGCAGGACCATAGTCCCGCGGCGGATGAGTTGGAATGCGTTCAAATCAGCCTCCTGATTAAGGTTAATGATATGTGATATGGAAATTGAATTGCCGGTGAGAAAATTGGGCCGTGCGTAATGGACGACAGAATGATAGATGACGTCAAAATAAACCCCAAAACTGGTTTCACGGACTGCAATCAGACGTATTAAAGACGCAAAAGGAGGAAAAAGGTTTCAGCATTTATTGAAGCGGAGGACCGGGATTTCAATTTTGCGACGGATGAGCGGGGTGCGGAGACAATCTCTGCGCAGGGTCTTGTACAATGTACGCCATTCTCTGCTGCGAATCAACGCTTTCCGCCAAATACTGAGTTTCAGCATTGTGATTCTTGTGACCGTCAATTGCGGCGGAGATGCAGCGCAGTTTTATGATTGCGAATAAAACAATTCAACGCTGTGATTCATCTGACCACCAGGCACTCACCGTGGCGGCCGAGAGACTAGTCCAGGGAATGGGCCTGAAAATTTTTCGGATACGCGGCGGTGATATCATGAAACGGCACGTTTTTTTCCGCGGTCGCTTCCCGCAGAAACGCGCGCAGGTGCCGCATGCGCTCAAATTCATCAATGCGCAGGAGCCTGGCGTGTTTGCCATTGACGAGATCAAGAGAGAGGGTGGCCCAATCGGTGTGCACCGCCGCGATATCTTCCCAGGCATAGGTTTTGGCTGGTAGCAGGTAAAAAGAGCGGATGCGGATGCCCGCGGAAGAGATATGCAGGTGTGGCATCTTTAAGGGGTCGCGGTTGAAAATGAGCATGAAGGCAAAAATGGCCAGGTAGGCACAAGCCATACCCAGAAAAAAATGGCCCATGCGTACGGCGCTTTTGCTGAGGTAATACGCGTTGAATAAAAAGACCAGGCCATTGATGCCGAAAATCCAGGCCTGTGCCGGCGTGGCGTTAAATGGCCGGGTGAGGGGAATATGCTCTTCGCGCATGGTCGTCTTCCTCCAAAATAGGCAGCTTGATGTAGTCTCTGTAGAGGAAATATACTAAAAAAAAGGCCTCCTGGCAAGCGGCATCGACGCAAAAGGCTGTTTTTACGAGGGTAAAAATCGCCACTTTGGCAGCGGGGCAAATTGGCAATGACAAAAAGGCCATTATTAAGAAAAAAAGAAAGTGTCAGGTTTCACCTTTTCGATTCCGCATCTTTATATAGACCCTCCATCTGGAGGTGTGTGACACCTGCATGCGCTGTATATAGATGTATGAGCAACCTCTGGAGCAGAAAAATGGAAACCCCACGAACTTGCATTAAAAAACCGGGAAAATCGACGGGAGAACTTGACACGCATGGTTATTCTCCTTAACTTTCAATGCAGCTCTTCATGACGCACCACATCGGCATGCCCAAGCGATCTCGTTGAATGATCATGTACTTGAAATGATTCCAGTCGTGCCCCATATTTTGTAGCTCGATTGAGCTGTGATTTTGATATTTACCTTACCAGGGAGCAGGGATGAGAACGCAGGTTTTCGTTAAGCTTTTGTTGATCCCTATGAGAACAAGAATTGCTATGGCGATCATTTCAATGGCCACACGGAAATAGCTTACGATCTGCCTGAAAAGGCCCTTGTGCGAATAAATATTACGGATGTGCTTGGGAGGAGGGTGAGAACCATCGTTTATGGGGAACAAGAACCTGGTACCCATGTTTGCAGCTGGGACGGCCGCGATCAAGAGGGAAAGGAAGTATCAGGTGGCGTCTATTTCTACAAGATGGAAGCCGGCGATTATGTGCAGGTGAAAAGCATGACGCTGGTGCGCTGAAGGGGCGAAGATTGCCTGTTTTTGTGAGAGTGCCGCATTGCAGGCCGGCCAGCCTGGTCGACCCACAGAATGTCGCAACCTGACGGTTTCACTGGTCCGACGTTACCGCACTGCAAATAACGGCGCCATACTGGTGTTCTTTCAACCCGGAGGGCTATCCCAGCGACCTCAGCAGCTCTTCGAGACGGTCCTGCGTCTCGGTCCAGCGCGTCAGCAAGTCGTCCAGTTCATCTTTGATGGTCTGGTAATCGCGGGTGAGCCGGGCCGCCAGCTGGCCATCCTTGTAACTCTGCGGATCGGAGAGCTGCGCTTCGGTCTCCTTTTTCGCTTTTTCGAGACGTTCCATCTCCGCTTCGATGTGCTGCACCTCCTCCTGCAGGCGGTTGCGCTCCTTGCTGATGGCCTGGCGCGCCTCGGCCTCGATCCGTTTCTGCTCCTTGCTCTTGCGCGCCGGCGTCCCTGCCTCCGCCGCCGGCGTTTCCAGCGCCCTTTCACTCACCGCTTGCTCCTGTTCAGCCTCGCGCTTGCCGATATAATCGGAATAATTGCCCTCGAACAGACGCAGATGGCCTTCCTTGAGTTCGATCACGCGGGTGACCAGCTTGTCGAGAAAATAGCGGTCATGGGCGATGAGCAGCAGGGTGCCGTCGTATTCGCGCAGCGCCTCCTCCAGCGCCTCCTTGGCGACGATGTCGAGGTGGTTGGTGGGCTCATCCATGATGAGAAAATTGACCGGTGAGAGCAGAATCTTGGCCAGCGACACCCGCGCCTTTTCGCCGCCGGAAAGCACGGCGATGGGTTTGAAAACATCCTCGCCGTGGAATTGAAACAGGCCGAGCACATTGCGAATACGAGGCAGCAGGGATTGGGCGGTTGTCGACGCCACCTCCTCATACACGGTTGCCTTGAGGTTAAGCGCATCGACCTGGTGTTGGGCGTAATAACCGATGGTGGCGCGTTCGCCGGTTTGCAAAATGCCTTGTTGGGGAGTCAGCTCTTTGCAGATGAGCCGCGTCAGGGTGGTCTTGCCCGCGCCGTTGACGCCGACCAGGGCGACTTTCTCGCCGCGATAAATGTCGAGGTTGAGCGCCTTGAGCACCCACTCCTGCTGATAGCGGAACCACAAATCTTCAATGTGGAGGACATCTTTATAGCTGCTGGCGGCCACCTGAAGGCGAAAATGAAACTTGGGCGGTGGGGGTGGCGGCAGTTCCACTTCTTCCATCTTTTCCAGCATCTTGATGCGGCTCTGCACCTGGGTCGCCTTGGTGGCCTTGTAGCGGAAGCGGTCGATGAATTTCTGCTGTTTTTCGCGTTCCTCGCGCAGCGCCTCCCACTGCTTGATGAGGAGTTCTTCGTTTAACGCTTTTTGTTTCTCGAAATAGTGATAATTGCCCGGATAGTGGGTGAGTTTACCACGATCCAGGTCGGAAATTTCCTGCGCCAGGCGGTCGATGAAAAATCGATCGTGCGAGACCAGCACCATGCTGCCCGGAAACGAGAGCAGATACTCCTCCAGCCATTCCAGCGAAGGCAGGTCGAGGTGGTTGGTGGGTTCATCGAGGAGCAGCAGATCGGGTTTCTGCAGCAGCAGCCGGGCCAGATAGACGCGCATGCGCCAGCCGCCGGAGAATTCGCCCAGGGGCCGTTGATAATCGCCTTCCTTGAAGCCGAGTCCGGTGAGGATGGCCTTGGCCTGCGCTTCGAGGGTATAGCCGCCGAGGGCATCGTAACGGGTCTCCAGGGCGCCCAATTTTTCCAGGCGTTTCTCATCATCCTCGGTATGGCTGGCCAGTTCCTGGTGCAATTCAGCAATCTGTTCTTCGAGCTGGAGAATTTCGCCCTGACCTTCGAGCACGCTGGCGAGAATGGGACCCGAACCGATGGCGATCTCTTCCTGGGGCAGATAGCCGATGCGGTACTCTTTGGGCTTGAGGATGGTGCCTTCCAGGGCGGTGAGACTGCCCTGGATGATGCGCAGCAGGGTCGTCTTGCCGGTGCCGTTGGGACCGATGAGGGCGACGCGTTTGCCGGGATTGATGATCCAGTTGACCTGCTTCAGCAACGGCCGTTCGCCGATATAGTAGGTTAAATTGCGTATTTGCAGCATATTCTTGATAAATAGTGGAGGTGATTTTGCGTAGAAAATAGGCAAAATTTACGAGGGAAAAAACAGTTTTCTTTGCGGTATCAGCGCTGTCCGGCGTTCTTTTTTGCCTTGATTATCTGAGGGGATATGATTATTTTGCCACTGGCCGAAAATGAAGCATCGTAGAAAAAAGCTATTGGTTGGTTCTATTCATCCCCGGATTCTGTGTTAACTCGACAATTATATTCAAGTGGGTTCACCATAAGGGTGAATTAAAAAGAGGTCAGGACGATCGCAGACACAGAATCAGGGTCATAGACCTCCGAGGACGCCGAGCCG
>CAUJEL010000190.1 GCA_963169875.1 Candidatus Zhuqueibacterota bacterium | reverse complement strand
TGAAATGCCACAATCCGGAAAGCCCGACTTACCAGCCGTTTAAAGTCGAGGAAGCCTGGAAAAAGATCGCCCATCCAGAGGCGAAATCTTGATCATAACGGGGAACATTAGTTTCTGGTCTGTTCTCTAACTTTCGGTTTCATGCCCTTGCACCACAAGGGCATGAAACCTCTTTTTTTTGCCCTTCGGTTTTTCTGATCATGCGTAATCCTAATTTTCTCCTCAATGCCCAAACCGCGTCGTCAATGGGTTGGACAAAGGAGTGCAACATCCAATCAACCGTAATCAAAGACGGAAAGACCCGACCATGAAAAAGTTAGGCCTGTTGTCAGCCCTCCTCATTTTTACCGGTTTCAATCTCTTTGCACAAACCTCCTGTTTTGATTGCCATGGCGACAGCTCTTTGACGCGCACCACCGAAACTGGTGCTGAGGAGTCCCTTTTCGTCCATGACGGCATTTTCAAGAGTTCTGTGCATGGATCGTTTACCTGTGTTGATTGTCATACGGATGCCACGGGTGATCCGCATCCAGGCGAACTCGAGGCCGTAAACTGCAGCGGTTGCCATGGGGAAGCAGAGCAGCACTATCGCGAGGGTATCCATGGTAAAAGTATGGCCAGCGGTGATAGTGATGCGCCGGGTTGTGCGGATTGTCATGGCACGCATGATATCTTTGCCGGCAGCGATACTTTATCCCATGTGCATGCGGTCAACCAGCCCAAAACATGCGGCAAATGCCATCAAAAGCCGGGCATCGCGGAACGGCCCGCCATTCGTCTGGCGCATCCGGTGGAAAGATTTGAGAGAGGTATTCACGGCCGATCACTCGCCGCGGGCAATGATGTTGCCGCGACCTGTACAACCTGCCATGAAAGTCACTTGCTGCGTCCTGCAAATGATCCCGACTCGCCGGTGAATCGATTCAATATATCCAGTACCTGTGGAGGCTGTCATGGTGATATCCAGGCCGAGTACGAAAGCAGCATTCATGGGACCGCTCTGGCCGACGGCATAGCGGATGCGCCCACGTGTACCTATTGCCACGGCGAACATGAAATACTATCCTCTCAGGATCCCGAGTCGCCGACAGCCGCCAACAATCTTTCGGAGAAGACCTGCGCCCCATGTCACGGTGTGCTGCGGCTCAATGAAAAATACGGCATCATTGCTGATCCCGTGAACTCTTATCGCGCGAGCTACCATGGTCTGGCCACGGAAAGAGGATCCAAAGTGGCTGCCAATTGCGCCAGCTGCCACGGCGTTCACAATATTCTGCCGCAATCAGATCCTGCTTCAACCATTCACGTGGCAAATCTCACCAATACGTGCGGTACCTGTCACCCCAATGCCAGTGAACAATTTGCGCAAAGTTATATCCATGCCAGTGAAGATTCCCTGGCTGACGCGCTGTCCGAATACATCAAGGTCGCCTACATCTGGTTGATTGTGGCGGTGATCGGCGGCATGGTGCTGCATAATCTGGTCATTTACAGCAGCTATGTACGCGCCAAATTGCGCGCCTTGAAACTGTCCAAGACCATACAGCGCTTTAACAAGCAGTGGGTGGCGCAACACGTTCTGATGTTCCTCTCCTTTACGACCCTGGTGATCACAGGCTTTGCGCTCAAATTTCCGGATGCCGCCTGGGCGCGGCTCTTCACCCATCTCGGTATGACGGAGTACAGCCGCGGACTCATCCACCGCATCGCCGCGGTGGTGATGCTGGGCGCCGGCTTTTACCATCTCTTGTGGCTGGCCTTTGCCAAGGGCGCCAAGGGTGAACTCAAGGCGCTGCTGCCAGGCATCAATGATTTGCGCCATTTTTTCATCAATATGAAATTCCATCTCGGCCTGACCAAGGAACGCCCCAATTTCGCACGCTATGGATATGTTGAAAAAGCGGAATATTGGGCTCTGGTGTGGGGTACGGTGATCATGGCGTTGACCGGCTTTGTGCTGTGGTTCCCAGTCACGGCCACTTATCTGCTGCCATCGTGGATTATCAAGGTGTCGGAAACCATCCACTATTATGAAGCCTGGCTGGCGACGCTGGCGATTCTGCTCTACCACATGTTCTTTGCCATTTTCCATCCGGCGGACTATCCCATCAATCTGGCGGGATTCACCGGAAAAATCACCGAGGAAGAAGCTGAAGAGCGCTTCCCGGCGTGGTATGAAGAGGTGAAAGAGAAAGAAGAGCAAGCCGGAGATTGATCCACACCTCGACCTGACTCTGGTGAACAGAGTTGAAGCGGGTGCAAGAGAAAATAGAGCAAGCAGGGTAGTGATCAATACCGCATATATGGCGTATGACAAGGCCGGATGAGAATCCGGCCTTTTTTTAAATTGCAGGTTGCTGGGCTGTCATCGCGAGATATGAATGGCAAAGATGTCATTCTTATTAGAAGAACATCAATAGGGATGTAGATTATCCTCCTCGACCGGCACCGCCATCGTTTGAGAAATAGCGTTTCAAAGGTTGCCGGCTCGCAGTGACAAGGTCAGGCGGTGAATGCTGCTCAGTTTGCAAGGCGTTATTTCTCTCCGTGTCTCTGTGGCTCCGTGGTAAAAAAAGCAACCACAGGGACAAGAGCCACAGCGAAGCGCAGGAGTATCCCGGCATAAGCAACTGGAGCCCGCCTGATTAAGCCTGTCATTGCGAGTGGAGAAACGGATTTTGTTACTACATGCATCACCTGGTTGGCAAGAGGCAATCTCCGTCGCAACTGGTTCTGACTGCGGTCGATGCACATTAAAAAAAGCCCGGCATCTCACCTGACGCCGGGCTTTTTTTTGTTGCGGAGGGGAATAAGTATCAGGCTCCGGAGATGACCATGTCTTTGAAAACCAGACTTGGTGTTTGCCACGACGAATAGGGCCACGGATCGTTCGCCACTTCGACGAGTTTGTTCCAGAACTCCAGATGATTGCCTGCGATGTTCATCTCGGCGACGGATTGCACCGGTTTGCCATCTTCGAACAGCTTGCCAAAGATGCCCACCGAAGTATCTCCGGTGGTGGAGTTGGAGTTGCCGCCGATGAATCCGGTGATGTAGATGCCGCGTCCCAAATCCTTCATGATCTCTTCCACCGAGCGCGAGCCCGGCGGGATGATGAGATTGGAAGTGCCCGCGGTGGTGGGCGCCCATCCCAGTTTGCGGCTGTAGTACCAGTCGATGTAGAAATCACTCAGCACGCCTTTGTCGATCATGACGCGTTTCCGCGCCGGAAAACCATCGCGGTCGTAGAGCTGACTGTTCTGGCCTCCGATCATCAACGGGTCATCGATCAGGGTCAACAGTTCGCTGGCGATTTTCTGGCCCTTCTTATCCACCAGGAAGGATCGCTTCTGCTGGATGTTGGCGCCCATCATGGCCGTGATCAACCCACCCAGCAGTGTTCCGATTTCGCGGTTGCGGATGATGACGGGCAGTGTTTCGGTCTTGATTTTTTTGGCGCCCATCATGTCGAGGGTGTTCCAGGCCGCCATTTTGCCGATCTCTTCCGGGCTGGGCAATCTCCCGAGCTTGAGCGTGGAGGCATAGTCATAGCCATTGGGGCGGCGGTCGCCTTCATCCTGCGCGGTCATCTCCGCATACACGGAAAAACTGGTGGCGGATTCGTACCCTTCAAAGCCGTTGCTGGTGAGGACGACGGATTCATAGAATCCATCACTTTCTCCGGATGTAACCGAGATGACCTTGTCACCGCCGGCTTTGAGGCAGGCCTCTTCCGCCTGACGTGCGATTTGATGGCGTTTTTCCGGAGTCAATTGTTCATACGCCGTGTCAGTGGTCTGCAAATCCAGTTTCGCGCGCCCCTCATACAATTTCGCATCCGGCAGCGAGCGATAGGGATCCTGTGCGAGCAGACGGGTGGTGGCCACGGCGCTCTCGATGAAGGCCTGCAGCGCTTTGGGCCGCAGATCCGAAGTCGATTGGGCTGAATAACGGCCGTCGACGAAAATTTCGATGTTGAGGCTGCGCTTGGCCGCCTCCTTGATGTTCTCGGGTTTGTGTTCGCGATAGCTGATCTCCACCGAGCGCTCGCGGTTGATGTTGACGCGACTGGCGGCAGCGCCGGCCTTTTTCGCGGTTTTGATGGCCCAGGAGGCCAGATCCAATAGTTCCTTGTTCATGGCTTCTCCTCCTTATGCGTTGACGCCGCCGACGGTCATGGAATGGACCAGGCAGGTTGGTTGCCCGAAACCGACGGGTACGCCCTGGCCGCCTTTGCCGCATTGTCCACCGCCACCGCGGTTCATCTGCAGATCATTGGCCAGCATGGTGATATTGGCCAGCATCTTGGGCCCATTGCCCATGATGTTGACGTCTTTGATGGGGGCTGTCAGCTTTCCATTCTCGATCATTTGGCCCTGCGACACATAGAACGCAAAGTCGCCTTCGCCGATGTTGACTTGTCCGTTGCTGACATCCTTGATGTAAATGCCCTTTTGCACGCTGCCGATGACTTCTTCGGGCGTCGAGGGACCGGCAAGCATGTAGGTGTTGCGCATGCGCGGCTGCACATAATGCTCATAGCTCTGACGGCGGCCGTTGCCGGTTGGCTTTACCTTGTAGAATTTGGCGGAGATTTTGTCGTGCATGTACGAGGTGAGGATGCCGTTCTCGACCAGAAACGTCTTCTGACCGGGCGTGCCCTCGTCGTCGACGTTGATGGAACCCGGCAGGCGTTCGTTGGTGCCGTCATCGATGATATTGACAAAGGGTTCGGCTACTTTTTTCCCAATCATGGTTGAAAAGGTTGAAGTGTTTTTCCGGTTAAAGTCAGCCTCCATGCCATGTCCGATGGCTTCATGCAATAAAATACCGGTGACGCCGGGACCGAGGACAACGGGCATTTCGCCGGCGGGCGGTTTTACGGCATCGAACAGTACCAGGACGCGGCCGACGGCTTCGCTGCACAATTCGTCGACAATAGCGGGTGTATAGAAAGAGAATTCCTGGCGGCCGCCGAGATTGTAGCCGGCCCGTTCCTTGCGGCCGTTGCGTTCCGCGGTCACCATGGCGGCGAGGTAATTTTTGGGTTGGAGATCTTCCGCCTTGACGCCATCGCTGGTGACGATGAGGATGCGTCTCTGCTCATCCGCAAATTGTGCGTTGACTTTGATGATTTCCCTGGACAGGGCGAAGCATTTATCGTTGGTGGCTTGCACCATGGGCAGCTTGTCCGATACGGAAACCGCGCTGTACAGTTTGGAGAGCGGATAGTGGTTGGAGAGGCTTAATTTGGCGATTTTTTGCACCGGGGTTTGGCCCGAGCCATCGGCGATGGTGGCTGCGGTGGCTGCGGCGGCGAGCATCGATTTTTCATTCAGCTCCTGGGTGAAGCCGTAACCCACCTGATCGCCTTTGACGGTGCGAATGCCGACGCCCAGGGCGATGGCGCCATAGGCGCGATTGACCTGGCCGTCTTCCAGGATGAGATAGTTGGAGATGGTGTGTTCGAAAAAGAGATCGGCAAAATCGCCGCCTTTTTCCAGCGCTTTTGCCAAAACCTTTTGGCACAATGCGTCGCTGATGTCAAATTCAGCGGCGAAGTAGTCTCGCGTCTCTGCGCGGGAGTGACTCAGCCAGGCGCCGTCCATGAGAATGGCGCCGGCAGCGACTCCTGCCGCGGAACTTTTGAGAAAGGATCGTCGGGATACGACGTGCATGGATCCTCCTTTTTCGGGAATGGATGTTTTGCAGGGATTATATCAATCCTTATACGTAGAATACTTGATTTTGATTCACTTTTTTATCGTTTTAAGACGGGCTATTTTCCCGGATTGATTTCTGGAGGGCACGGCTGCAAGTCGCCGCGCCACAGCCACTTGTGGGGATGCTTGAGGCCCATATTCTGAAAAGCGAGCGTTCGTAGTACCGGTTTTAGCCGGGCAAGACTTTCGTCTGCAGATGCAATTGTGAACAGGGAATTGCCCATTTTCTGAAAAGCGAGCGTGTGTTGTACCGCTTAAAATTCTTGTATTTTGCAGCGCTAATGAGTATCTTCATCAGACGGTCAAGGATTTCCCATCAGCCATCCTGCTTTTCAGCCGCAATAATCAACCTGTATCTGTGTATCCTTGCATGAGGTGTTAGCTATGCATCGCCGGCGTCATCATCCCGCAGCCGATCTTGAACCGCATCACAAGTTGGCAATACATTGGCAAAAGCTGGTATTCATTTTCATGGGTATTGCATCCACCCTGTGGTTCCTGATGCGCGTCATCCCCAAACCCAGCCGCGCCACCTATCCGTGCATGAAAGCCGCGGCACCGCTGGCTTCCACTTTTGTCATCTATTTACTGGGACTCTCGAGTTCGATATTCGCCTTCCGCAAAGCGCGCGTTCACTTTGCCAAAACCCGCTATCTGTTCGCCGGCCTGTGTATGGCGGGGGCCGTGATCGCGCTCACCCTGACCCTGTCGGCGGATCACCAGGAAACCTTTGCGCTTGGCCAGATCACGGTACAGACGCCCAATCAGCCCGTGGGTGTTGCCAAAGGGATCTATCCCGGCCGGGTGGTGTGGGTGCACGATCCGGACGCCACCAACGAAAAGGCGAATCCCACGGCTTTTGGCCATGGCTGGTTTTTGAGCGAGCACAACAACCAGGCGGTCATCGACAAGATGGTTTCCACTTCGTTGCGCGCCATCAGTGGTCAGCACAGCGATGCTGCTGCCTGGGAGGCAGTGTTCAAGTTTCACAACAAGAAGCGCGGTAAAGGCGAGGTCAATTATAAGATTGGCGAAAAGATCATGATCAAGACCAATGCCACGAGTTCGTGGGGCGGGAATTACAGCACCTCCAATCTGGCGGCGGCCTATAATAATTCCTACGGCATTTCCGAAACCTCGCCCCATCTCGTGCTCGCGGTGCTGCGCCAGCTCGTCCAGATCGCCGGCGTCGCGCAAACGGATATCTATGTGGGCGATCCCATGAAGCACATCTACAAGCACTGTTATGATCTCTGGCACGCCGAGTTCCCCGATATCCATTATCTGGATCATGACGGCTTCACCCAACTGGGACGCGTCAAGGCGGAGGTCAATGCCTCGGCTTCCCTGTTTTACTCCGATCGCGGCGCGGTTCTTGGCGTGAGCAGTAAAAGCGATAAAATATACAAAATATTCGATCAAGCCGAATACCTGATCAATCTTCCGACGATGAAGGCGCACAGTCATGCTGGTATCACCATGTTCGCCAAGAACCATTTCGGCTCCCACACCCGCGGCGATGCCAACCATCTCCACGCCGGACTGGTCGCCACGGTCAACCGCGGCGTCGTCACCCGGCCCGGCTATAACCTCTATCGCATTCAAGTCGATTTAATGGGCCACAAAGTGCTCGGCGGCAAGAATCTCTTTTATCTGATGGATGCGCTGTGGAGCGCTGATTTTGAAATCGGTGCGCCGGTCAAATTTAAAATGGCGCCGTTCAACGACGACTGGACCTCGTCGCTTTTTATATCTCTGGATCCAGTGGCCATCGAATCGGTGGGCTATGATTTCCTGCATAGCGAATTCACCGTCAGCCGCGGCTTGAATCCATACCCGCAGATGGAAGGGACGGACGATTATTTGCATCAGGCCGCCAGTTCTGCCAACTGGCCGGCGGGCGTCACCTATGATCCTGAAAACGATGGCACGCCCATCACCAGTCTCGGCGTCCATGAACACTGGAACGATAGCGTCAACAAACAGTACACGCGCAATCTCGGCACCGGGACTGGCATTGAACTCTATCAAGTGGCCAACGGCACCGGTGTGGCGCAAAAAGAGGAACAAGCTGTGTCCGATTTTCGTCTCTATGCCAACTATCCCAATCCGTTCAACGCCGCCACGACCATTCGCTACCAACTCGCGCAGCCGGCACAGGCGCAGCTGGGTATTTTTTCAATCACAGGGCAAATAATCAGATCGATCAGGATGGAGACGCAATCCCCCGGCGTTCACCAGGTTGTGTGGGATGGCTGCGATGACCGCGGAATCGCGGTTCCGTCGGGTACCTATGTTTATCAACTCCGCGTCAGCGGCAAAAACCAGGCGGAAATCCTGTCAAAACGTATGCTTCTAGTCAGGTAATGGATTATTATGAAACGATACCTTCATTTCTGTTTTGGAATACTCATTCTGGTCTCGCAAATTGTGGCCGCGCAAACCACCACGCCCGAAATCGTCGCCAGGGGATTTCAGTTTGTCGAGGGGCCGCTGTGGAGCGATTCGCTCGGCTTGCTCTTCAGCGACATCAACGCCAACACGGTCTATCGCTGGACGCCCGCAGGTGGTGCGGTGGTGTATCTCAAGCCTTCGGGCAAGTCGAATGGATTGGCCTGGGATGCGCAGGGCCGGCTGCTTATGGCGTTGCAGGGGGATCGCAAGGTGGTGCGTCAGGAGCGCGACGGCGCCCTGACCATTCTGGCGGAACGCTATACGGGCAAAAGACTCAACAGTCCCAACGACCTGGCGGTGAAAGCGGACGGATCCATCTTTTTCACCGATCCGCCCTACGGCATATCCACGCCGCAGCAAGAGCTGGGCTACTGCGGTATATTTCGCATCAGCCCCGGCGGCGTCCTGCAACTGCTCGACAAGACCCTGTCGCGGCCCAATGGCATCGCCTTTTCGCCGGATGAGAAGCTGCTCTATGTGGCCGACGCCGAGGTGCGAAAAATTTACGTGTGGGACGTGGTGAATGATTCGCTGCTGGCGAACAAACGCCTCTTTGCCAGCATGAGTCCGAGCGGGTATGCCGATGGGATGAAAGTGGATGCTTTGGGCAATCTTTTTGCGACGGGGCCCGGCGGCATCTGGATTTATGCACCCGATGGCAGATTGATGCAAAAAATTACCGTTCCCGGACAGACGACCAATTGCGGCTGGGGCGACGCGGACAGGCAGACGTTGTACATCACCAGCGGCGGCACGGTTTACAAAGTGCGCTCACCCTATTCGCGGGTCGACGCACCCGGGCATTCCGAACTGCCGCAGGGGTTTCAGCTTTTACCCAATTATCCGAATCCGTTTAATGCCACAACAGCGATCCGGTTTTCCCTGCCGGCTGCAGGCAAGGTGACATTGCGGATATTTTCCATCCTGGGAAAAGAGACGGCCCAGCTGCTGAGTGAGGTGATGGCAGCCGGGCCGCATGAGATTTTATGGGATGCCGGGAGATTGTCGAGTGGGTTGTATTATATCATGCTCGAGAACAATAGCCACAGGATGACCACAAAAGCCATTCTGGTTAGATAGAATCCTCAGCGCAACAGCACCCTCTTTTTCGCCCCCACCGCATCCCCGCATTTCATGCGCATCAGATAAAAGCCGCTACCCAACTTTCATGCGTTCTCACTTGATCATCACCAGTTTGATCAAACGGCAGGTGTTGCCAACAGAAATCCGGCAGAAATAGATGCCGCTGCCGGCAATCTCAGCTGCTTCATTGCGGCCGTAAAAGCGAAGCGATGGAATCTGCCCTGTGGAGATAAAATTATGCTGAAACGGGTTCTTGAGCGAGGGAAAAATTATTGTTGATCAGGCGAAATAGAACAAAAAATGTCAGGATAAAATATTTCATTTTATCCCTCTTTCTGATTTGAGCGGCCAGATTATGATGGCCTGTAACTAGCGTGAATGCCGCCACTAGGCAAAATCTACGGTTGAAAAAACGGTCACCTCAACAACCCCGGGGTTGGAGTTTCTTGTAACCCCAGGGTTGAATACATTTTATAAAAGCCTATCAGGGCAGGGCTCGACGTCGGGGGGCCGTAAAAACTCAACCGTGCTTGTTTTTGCGCGTCAGCGACAGGCCGCCAAAACCGGAGATGACCGCAACGTAAAAACCGAAATCGTACCACCAGCCGGTGTTGAAGGGTTCATAGATGCGGACATCGGGATCGAACAGACCGATGATCACGCAAAAGGGTGCGATCCAGCCGTGCCAGACGCCACTGAAGAATCCGGCCGGCTGCGCGGCGGTGAATTTACCCGTGCCCGGGGCGCACCCCATGAGCAGCATGAACGATATAAAAAAAGTGAGAATTAATCCAATCCGTAGTGTTTTCATGGTTTGCTCCTGTGGTTGACTTGTTTATAAACAGGCTTTATGGCAACTCTGCAAAGTCGAACCAGTCAATGGCGGCTTTGCCGCGGTCGACATGAATCCGGACCTTATTTTCGCCGGCCTCAAAACCGAGCACGCCGGGCGAGATCACCTGCCAGTTTTTCTCCTCGACTTCGATATCCCAACGCTGACCGCTCACCGAGATGCTGATTCTGACCGGGGCCGTCAACGCTTTGAGTTGCAGGTTGCAGGCAAAGGCCCGTTTCTTGAGACTGGTTATGGTATATTCGGTCCATTCGCCGGTTTTTAATACGATATATTGCTGTGAATGTTGCGCCTTTTTGTCTTTGCCGATGGTCTGGATGGGGACGGGCTCTTTCACGCGGTAGCGTTCCGAGCGGAAGGCGGTGTCTTCCACGAAATAGGAGTTGTTGAGTCCAAGATGCCCATAGTTTTCCGCTTCCACTTTGCCGGGTATGCGCCGGAATATGGCATTGACGACATCCGGAAAATAGACGCAATGCTCCAGTTTGATATTTTCCAGGAGTTCATTAAAAGCCTGCAAGGCCAGATCGCGGTTTGGATTTCCTTTACCGCCCGAGTAATCGACGATGGCGTCCCAATGAGCCGGCCGGTTGATGGAATAGGGGGTATTGCGGGTGTCCATTTTTTTCCACGGCCAGAAAGACCAGCCGATGTTATTGGCTTCGAAATACTGCGTGGTCCCCCAGTAGATGGTATTGCCTTTTTCGCCGGTTTCGCCAACCCAGATGGGCGTATTGAACTGCCCCCTTTTTGCGATAAACTGAGAGACGTCATGGAGCAGGTCGGGCCTGGCCCAGCAGTAATAATGGAATTGATAGAAGAGATTATCGTCAAAGGGCTCGGTAAATATGGACCAGTCATTGGACCAGTCCACGCCTTCCAGGGTGATCATGTGTCTGCTGTCGACCTTGCGAATCGCCTCGGTGATACGTTTATAGAGCGGCTCCACCTGCGCCTGGTATTTGGCCGCTGCCCCGGTTCTCTGGGGCAAGGGTTCGTTGAGCAGGTCATAGGCGGCAACCGCGGGCTCATCTCTGTATCGTGTGGCGATTTTCACCCACAGATCGACCAACCTATCCTGGTTGCGCGGATCCATGAACAGCTCCGGTTCGTCCTTGGGGCTGTCATCGATGTTGGCGCCGGTCTGGCCGCCGGGTGCGCCGTGCATGTCGATGATGACATAGACGCCATGGCTTTTGCACCACTGCACCAGCTGGTCCAGCAATTCAAACCCTTCTTCGATATAGACCGCGCTGTCGCCTTCCGTGAGAAACCGCCGCGCATTGAGGGCGGGCCGGACAGAATTGAAACCGAGTTCCTTGATGCGGCGAATATCCGCTTCGGTTATATAGTTTTTCCGGAAGGTCACCCAGAATCTTTCAGCCTCCTCCTCCCCGATCAGTTCCCGGACCATCTTTTCGATTTTGCGCGGACGATCCCCACCCTCGTGGAATTTCCACATGTATCCTTCCGGCAAAAGCCAGTTCCCAAGCCCCACACCGCGCAGCAGCACCTTGTTGCCGCTCTCATCGACCATGTCCTGACCCTGGGTGCGGAGAAAAGTGCACTCCTGCGCAAATGATGATACTGCAGTCAGAACGAACAGTAACAGCAAGGATCGGGTAAAAGGATGATTGGCCATTTTTTCTCCGATGTTTGGTTTGAATGTTTTTCGGAAATTAACGGATGAGTACGATCCGCTGGGACTGTGCCTGGTTCTGAGCACGCAGTACGGCGATATAGACGCCGGAGGCGGCATCCAGGCCATCCTGATTTACGCCATTCCAGGTGATGGTATGCAAGCCGCTCTCCTGCACCTCATCCAGCAAATTGGCAACCCAGCGTCCCTTGATGTCATAGATATCGAACCGGGTTGAGCCCGCACGGGGCAGATTATATCGTAAATGCGTGCTCGAATTAAACGGGTTGGGATAGCAGGGCCAGAGCCGGAAATCTTGCGGCGCGGAATTCTTCTGCTTGGCTACGCTGGTTTCCTGCAGCAGCGTGAAGCGAACGCCGTCGGCGCGCAAGACAGCGCCCTGGGTGTATCCGGCGACGTTGACGATGCGCAGCTGTATGGGCGTTCCCTGGGGCAGATCATATTGGCCGATGCGGCGCCACGAGCCACTGCCGGCGTTCTGGTCTACATACACGGAATCGATCGGATCACCCTGTACCGAGATGATATAAAGCGCCCGGTTCGTGGCATTGACGGTCGTTGGCACCAGATCGCTGATCTCATAACGGCCGCCAATCTCCAGCGCCGTGGTGAACTGGGCATAAGCGCCGGGATTCCCGGCAAGGTAGACGAAACGGCTGGTTGGTCCCAGCGCCTGGGCTACCGAAGTCTGCCACGGGCCGCTCTCGAGATATTTTTCTGCATCTTCATTGTCGATGGTGGTGAAATAATGCTGCGCGTTGATATTTAGCACGATTTTCACATGTGACTGAACGGGATCGTCACTGAGGATGTGCAAGGTGTCGGTGAGCGCCAGCGGTTGTTCCGCATAGAAACTCAACTGGATTTGTCGCTGCGAAAAGGGAGCGATGATCAGCGGCAGACTGGCATTGCGTGCAGTGACGCCGGCGGGAATTTGCAGCTGCTGGATGGTCAGCGCCTCTTCACCCCGATTCGAGAGGGTGAGACTCGTTCTTGCCGTATCATAGAGGCTGATCTCATGCCATTGCAGCACTTGTGGATTAATTGCCAGTTGACGATCGGCGATGCGCGCTGTCACTTTGATGCCATCGGGCG
Source organism: Candidatus Zhuqueibacterota bacterium (assembly GCA_963169875.1). Classification (GTDB taxonomy): domain Bacteria; phylum Zhuqueibacterota; class Zhuqueibacteria; order Residuimicrobiales; family Residuimicrobiaceae; genus UBA2214. The sequence continues at coordinate 7,444 of CAUJEL010000190.1, read as the reverse complement.
CAAAGGTTCTCGACGAAGAGGCGAGGTTTTTTCCGATGAGATAAATCATGGGCGAGGCCGCTGGATCCAGCTGTTCGCTGTCGATATAGTGCCACGTTTTTGCAGCTACACTGCCTGCCAGACGTTTTCGCCATTGTATTTGATTGTTTTGCGCCATGACAACAGTGAACGAGTCCAAGGGCGCAGCCACAGGCGCCAGCTGAAAATAGAGGTGATATTTACGCGCTTCCGTGACCGGTATGGGTATGCGTATAACTGCCGAATCACCCGGGGCAAGCGTCGCAGCGCGGGCATCGATCCCCCAGCCATAGGCGGAAATCGTACTGAACGGACGGGTGATTTCGAGATACCCCGAGGAGCGGTTGTCGAGGAAAATATCCTCCGGAAGATAGGATATGAACCGCATGGACTGATTGCCCACTGTATCGGTCACCATGGCGCCGACCTTGACGATGCGCTCCGCGGGCAACGGCGCCATCGCCTGCCAGGTCAGGTCAGCAACCTGGGTGCAGGGCAATATATGATAGCGGTCATAGATGTCTTTCAGGGCGACAAAAGGCTGTTTCTGAAAAATGGGTTCACTGCTGCTGATCACATATACCGGCCGGTCAGCACCGGTGATCGCATCAAACCACAGCGCGGGCGCCTCATGATCGCTGGTTTTCAACCACGCCTGCATCGCTTCGATGGCGGTGTTGTAATGGAACTTGACGGCGGAATGCTTCTTCGCCGCTGCCGTCGCGAGATCGTGGACGCGCTGTATCTGCTCCGGGAAATCGGTCTCAGGCAGATGCGACCACAGGCACACCACCTGGTCAACCCCTGCTGCGGCTTTCTGAAAAGTTTTGTCCATCAGACTCTGGCTCATACTCTTCATATAGATGGAACGGACATTCCACCCTCGGCAGGCGCCGGGCAGTTGATAATTATCCGGAGAGGGGTGAAAAGGGACAAATTCTGCGGAGGCCCTGGACCAGTCAAAGATATTGTCGGTGGGTTCTTCCACATCATTGCGCACAGCCGGATAATCATTGTGCAGTGAAAAGGGCAAGAGTTCGTCGAGTCGATTTTGCCAGAGGTTGTCCATATAGTGCCAGCCGCTGCGGAAGGAGACGGGAAAGACCTGTTCCTCCAACAGGTATTGACACAGGGTGACATCGAAATCTTCCCAGCATTGCTGAAACGAAAGCGCCTGGTTCCAGTAATATCTACCGTCGCCGTTTTCATCGGTCCAATCCCAGGTGTGATAATGAAGGGTCAACTCGTCGCCGAGTTGGGTGACGGCCTCGCCGTGGTATTTTTTCATCAGGTGCAGGCCAATGGTGTTGGCCAGGGGCACATCGCAGTTGTCGGCGAAGCGAAAGACGTTGCCGCTGTGCATCCACCAGGTGAGTTTCAGCGGTTTTCCTTCGCTGTCGCGCAGGGGATAGCGGAACGAGGCGTTCATGACTTTGCTGGCATTTTGGGACGGGTCGGTATACAGCGAACCGTTATAATGGCAGTGGTATTGGCTGGTGCTGAGGCCGTCCCAGATACTGGTATCAGATCCGAGGACGAGGTAGACATGGCCCTGACAAAAGGACGTGATGGGGTTTAGGATTGTTAGAAAAAGTAAGATGAACGTGAACCGCATCCGGCTCAAGGGGTGATGAGGCAGTGACATGGCGTGACTCCGGCTTGAAGCATAAAACAAACAGGCAATCCATTACATGGACGGGTCGCAACACAGGGGAGGAAGATGGATCGCCATACACCGTTGATTACCGCCTAATTTAATGGTAATGAACTTTTTATTCAAGGAATATTTGCCGGAAGAAATTTTCAGCCGAATTGAGCGATTGGTGGGCAAAAGACAACCTTGCGAAGATTACCGACCTTCGCAAGGTTACAGTTTAGATAAAAAAAGCCTGGCGTTTCGTGACGCCAGGCTGACAGAGACCCTGGTTATTATCAGATCGTGACCGCTGGGGGATTCGCATCCGCATTTGCCAATCCCACCATATCGCGATAGGCAGCGGCCGTGGCGGCAAAGCACACGGGCATGGCGATAAAGATGCCGATGAAGCAGCAAAGAATGCCCAGGAAGAGGATGAATCCTTGCACCAGGACAAAGACGGAGAATTCAAACCAGTGCTGCTTGATCACCTGGCGGCTGGCCTCCATGGCCTGCCAGAAATCGAGTTTTTGTTCGAGCACAAACGGCAGTGTGAACATGTACAGTGCCATCAAAATGATGCCCGGAAGGATGCAAAAAATAAATCCAATGGTGATGAACACCGACGTGATGACGCTGGCCAAAACCGATGCCGCGAAGAAATCAAATCCCTTGCCAATGCCGCCGATATCGGCGGGCTGGCCGCGCATCTTCTGGAATATGATGTAGAAAAAACCCACTGTCAACGGTCCGGTGAGGAGAATGGCGCCGATGCCGGTGCAGGAGACGACGGCCAGAAGAATGGAGTAGATCAGGCTGAGTAAAAAGAAAAAACCAAAATCTGATTCCACCATGCGCCAGCCGTCGCTGATCCATTTTCCCATGTTGACCTGGGACGCAGTCGGCGTCGGAGGGGAAAATTGCTGTTCCATATAGCGTTCCTTTAGTAATGATTCAAATGCTACTCGTCAGATTTATCCACGCGCAGATTCAGCTCGCCGATGCCGGTGGAAATGATGAGGTAGAGTGATTTCTTCTCATCCTTGTAATTGCGCGAGTAATAATAGGAGCCATCCTGTTCAAACCAGTTGGGATACTGGACATTGGAGAGGAACAGGAATTTGGAGACGCGCGCTTTGACGCCGATGTCATCCGGAACGATGATCGTGGTTTCACCGATTTCCAGATCAATGCGCACCATGGCGCGGTCGACATGCTCGCCGTTGAAATCAAGGGTCATTTCGCCGATATTGCTGTTGATATCGGCTTCCTCGAAGCGGGCGTTGCCGAGATTGAGCAGCTTGACTTCGCCGACTTTGAAATCAAAGTCCATGGTTTTCAGGTCGCAGCGATTGGGTTTGTCAAAATCGACCCGCGCTTCACCGGCCCAGCTTTTGACTTCAAGGTTTACCAGATGGAGATCGCCCAGGGTAAAATCCAGTTTGCCGGCTTTTACAACCGCGTCGATGCTGAGGTCGGGCCGGTGCGGCAGTTTGACGCGTACCTTGGCATAGTTGGAATTATTGGCATCTCCGCTTTTGGTCATGGACCAGTTATCGTGATCCACATAAATTTCCAGTTCCCTGGTTTTTTCGTCGAAATTGACTTCAGCGCGGCACTTTTCCTTGTTGTGCTCCACGAAGACCTGACAGTCATCATCTTCGTTTCTGAGCAGTTCCACTTCACCACCGTCGATGCGTAGAGAGAGCGTCATTTCGCCGCGGACCGGGAACGTTTTTTCGATCGTTGCTTTTTCCAGGTTATCATCTGCCCAAGCGATGCCAGTGCACAGTAAAAATGAACCTATGAATAAAAGAGCTGTTCGCATAATTGTTTCCTCCAATAAAATCTGGTCTTGCGGATGGCCAGGTATCTGGATCGGGGCGGCAGGCGCAGCGCCGCCCTGTCCTGATTTATTTTACGTGATCCCTTGAAAAAGGTTACCGTCAAAACGGCTTTTTAATGCGCAAGGTGACCACCAGGTCGCTGTCCCTGTGGTCTGTGGGTTTGGCCACATCGATACGAAAGTCGCCGCTGCGGCTGGCGAGACCGAGTCCCACGTTGGTCTTCATTTTGGACCAGGTCAGGCTGCCAAAGTCATCCTTCCAGCTGGTTGCTTCCGCCCGGGAGCGGATGCCCGCATCCACGGGATAGGTGGACAGGGCCGCGGGATCATGACCGTTGGCGAACCAGGCGCAGCCGCTGTCGACAAAGAGAATCAGGTCGAAGTCATCCAGTAGGAACCAGTCGCTGCCGGCGGTGTTCATGCGGTATTCGACATTGGCGAGAACCATACGGTCGCCGGTGAATTCCTTGAAGTGATAGCCGCGCAAGGTAGAGATGCCGCCGAGATCGAACCAATACATGGGCGGGAGCACGCCTTGCGAGGTGCCGGCGCGCAGGCGGATGTCGAGATTTTCATCCCACCCCAGTTGTTGATACCGGCGCAGGTCGATGATGTAGCGATCGAAGGAGAGGCCGTCTGTTTCCGTGAATTTGCCCTGCTCGCCGAACGCCTGCAGATACCAGCCGCTCTGCGGAAAGGTGTGACTGTCGCGTGTGTCCAGCTCAACGGTCGCCTGCACGGATTCCAGATTCCGGCTGGTGACGGATTCCACGTCCTCTGCCATCACCGGCAATGCGTCCGGATTGGGGTGAAATTTCTTTTTGCCGCCAAACACCGACCAGTTGGTTTTTCTTTCAAGATTACGGATATCGTCATTTCGATAGTCCAGGCGGATGTTCACGGATTGCAGGATGGTCTGGCTGATGAAGAGATTATATCCTGTTTTGCGGTAGTAATCGCGAAAATCTTCGCGCAGGAAGAGCGCCGCCAGGCTGTTCTCCGTGTCGCCGATGATCCAGCGGTCTTCGGTGTCACAGAGATCGTGATAGTCGCCGCCGAAAGAAAAGGGGTGGTCATTGAAGAAGCGGCGTTGCAGTCCGATCTGATATTGGCCGCGTTTGGCGGCAAAGCCATAGCCGATTTTTCCATAAAGGCCAAAGGGCCGGCGGGTCTGTTCCCACCACAGCAGCTTGGGCAGATTCCAGCCCAGGGTCAAGCCGTAGACGCGATTATAATCGAACCAGAGACCGTCCAGTCCCTCATCCAGATCTTTTTGATATTTCCAGTCTCTTTTTGACGGATCGGAATCATCCTCTTCTTCGTCGTGGCGGCCATATCTGCGGCTGTGGCGGATGCGCTCATGGGTCATGCCCGTATCCTTTTCGACGATATCGCCGGCGATGACCGCGCCGGATTCCCGCCAGATTTTGCCATCCACGCAAACCACCGCACCCTGCACTTCGGCGCTGCGCACCAGTTCAAGTTCGGAGAACAGAGCCAGTACGTTGCCCTTGACCCGTCCCTTGAGAATCAACGTGCCTTTGACGACCACGACATCGCCGTCCACCAGGTCATCGCGCTCGATGACGCCATCGCCGAGGATGCGCAATACTTTATGCTGATCCGGATGCAGATATTGGCTTTCCCACTCCGCGGCAACGGTTTTTTCTTCGTCGGTGAGATGCTTGCCATAATCGTATCCTTGTGCGAAGAGCAAGCCTGACAACAGGAACAAAAATATCATGGTTTGTAAAAGGCCCCCCAGGGCATTTCTTTGATAAGGCTGATTGGAATACATGACACACCTCTTGTTTTTAGTTCACTTCTATCATAGCCTTATCAAATTGTGTGCCATTCTTTTTGTGCGCTTTTTCGGATGCGCTAAAAAAGAGTTTTTAAAAATCAATAAGTTATATGGTTCAAAAAAGCTATAATGAAAAGGCGCATACAAAGAAGTCAAAATGACACAGGTTCAAGTGTGTCAAAAATACACAGAGGATTGGCGCAGTTCCTGCAGCAGGCTGCTCATGTCTTGGGGTATTTCACTGCTGAATCGCAGCAGTTCATGGGTGATGGGGTGCACGAAGGAGAGGGTGCGTGCGTGCAGCATCTGGCGGATGTAGGTTTTCAGCAGATGCATGCCCCATTGTGTTTTGTCGTGATTAAGCCCTGCGAGCTGTCGCGAGCGGCCGCCGTAGGTGGCGTCGGCGAAGATGGGGTGGCCGAGGGACGCCATATGGACGCGGATTTGATGGGTGCGGCCGGTTTCGAGGTTGAGCTGAAGGTACGCGGTGAGGGGAAGTTTTTCCAGCACGCTATAATGCGTAATGGCATGCTTGCCATCCGGATGAATCATCATGCGCAGACGGTCTTTGGGATTGCGCATGAGCGCGGCCTCCACGGTGCCCTGTTTTTGTCTCGGGTGACCCCAGACGACGGCGTGATATTCCCGTTCCATTTTGCGTTCGGAGAGCTGCCGCGCCAGACCGACATGGGTGGGATCGTCCTTGGCGATGACCAGGAGTCCCGAGGTATCCTTGTCGAGGCGATGCACCAGTCCGGGCCGGGTTTCGCCGCCGACGCTGGAGAGTTTGTTGCAGTGGGCCAGCAGGGCGTTGACCAGGGTGCCTCGAAAATTGCCAAAAGCGGGGTGGACCACCATGCCCGCGACTTTGTTGACCACGATGAGATGGGCGTCTTCAAAAACGATGTTCAGCGGGATATCCTCAGCCTCGACGGTGGTGGGCATGATCGTGGGAAAGTGCACCACGATCTCCTCGCCAGGCCGGGTGAGATGACCCGCTTTGGTGGGTTTGCCATTCACCAGGATCAGGTCGCCATCGATCAGGGTCTTTAATTTGGCGCGGGTCACGGACGGCAGCTGATTGGCGAGGAATTTGTCCAGGCGTTCCTTCTCCTTGCCGTCGGGTACGATCAATGTGATGATTCTTTCGCTCATGCTGGCATCAATAGTTTGCGTACAATCCGCCGCTCTCAGAGAGCCAGTCGGCGATTCGATCGGTGGCTGCGGGTATGTCGTTATCCGACACATCCAGGATTAATTTGGGCAGGATCGATTCATCGGCCATCCGCAGTATCTGCTCCTGTTCGCGGACGAACAGGAGCAGATCGTCATATTGATCCGGTTTGCCGGACACTTTCAAGCGTTCGGTGCGCGCGGAGGCGAAGGAGTCCGCCGTGCGGGTGCAGATCACGAGGCGGAATCCCACCGCAACGAGCCGTTCCTCGAGCCAATGGAAATCGTAATCCTTGTTAAAAGTCATTTTCTGATACATGCGCGTGGATATGTGAAAGCGGTCGATGATCCAGGAATAATAGCGCAAGAGTTCGAACAGCCGCATCCAGGTGGCGTAGGTCTCCATGGCGAGGTTCTCTTCGTGTGGCTGGAAATTGATCAAACCGCGCCCCCAGGGATAATTGGTGAAGGCGCACCACTCGCCCGAGATGACCGGTGAGTGGTAGCGGTACTTGCGCGGCCCGACCACACGGGGATGCTCATTGAGTGCAAAGGCAATTTCTGTTTTAAAGGTCAGGCGCGTGCCTTCGAGAATGATTTTCGGACAGAGTTTTCCGGACATGAGATCGACTCGATTCGGCCTATTCCAGGCATCTAAATTGCATAATTCACCATGCAGCCCCATGGCTGCAATCAACCAAGCTATGATTTCTTAATCCAAATTGAGCGATTGGTGCAAAGGGCAACCTTGCCAAGGTTGGAACCTTCGCAAGCATAAGGCAATAGAATACCCGGATTCGGCTTCAGAGACCGGCTTGAGCCTATTTCCATTCACCCTTGTGGTGGACACATTCAAATCTGAAGGTCGCGTTAACAAGAATCCAGGGAATAAGCCGCCGAGGCCGCCGTGCTACTATTATCGGGATCGTCGCACAAGTTATGATCTGAATTTAGTATAGCTATTTCG
>CAUJEL010000189.1 GCA_963169875.1 Candidatus Zhuqueibacterota bacterium | reverse complement strand
GGCCTGTCCAATGCCGTGTCCCACCAGATCACGCACCACGGAAAACCCCGCGGCCTCGACATGACTCTGAACTGCATGGCCAATGTCAGAGAGCCGGTTGCCTTCGCGCGCCTGATCGATGCCTTTGTACAAGGACTCGCGCGTGACTTTCATCAAACGCTCTTTCTCGGCGCTGATGGTTTCAACGCGAAATGTCCTCGCCGCGTCACTATAGTACCCATTCCAGAGAACACCCACATCCACGCTGACGATCTCGCCGGTTTTCAAGGCCCGCTTTCCGGGTATCCCGTGCACCACCTGCTCATCGATCGAAATGCAGGTATTGGCGGGATAGCCATTATAGCCTTTGAAAGCCGGGACAGCGCCCTGGGCGCGGATGTATTCGCCAATCTCCTGATCGAGATCGGCTGTGATCAATCCCGGTGCGATACGCGAGGCCGCGAGGCGGAGGGCGCCTGCCAGTATCCGGCTGCTCTGCCGGATCAGATCTATCTCTCGTCCCGTCCGGATATTGATCATAACTTTCTGCTCTTACAACTGGGCCAGGAGCGCATCCATTTCAGCGCGAACTCGCTCCACAGCTTGTTCTGCATGCAAAATATACAACTTTTTTTGCACATTGTAAAACGCTTTCAGCGGAGCTGTTTTTTCTTCATAGACCTGCAGGCGCTTGCGCACCGTGGTCTCGGTATCATCTTCCCGCTGAACGATCTTGCCGCCACACTGCACGCACAAACCCGAGGCCGGCGGCGGATCGGAAATCACATTATAGTTTTTGCCGCACTGGCTGCAGGTGCGCCGGCTGGTCAGACGCTTGATAATTTCCGCTTCGGATACATCGAAAAAGAGCACCATCTGAATGGCTTTGCCGCTTCCCAACATGGCATCCAGGCTTTCTGCCTGGGCGATGGTGCGGGGAAAGCCATCGAGAATGAAACCTTTGCCTGCATCCGGCAGCGTCAAGCGCTCGCGCACCAGCTCGATGATGATGTCATCCGGAACCAGACCACCATTGGACATGATGACTTGCGCCTTTTGCCCCAATTCGCTGCCATCCTGAACCGCTTTACGCAGAATGTCGCCGGTGGAAATCTGCGGAATGCCGTAATTTTCCGCTAAATAGACTGCTTGTGTACCCTTGCCGGATCCGGGCGCGCCGAGAAATATGAGTCGCATGCGTTGTTTACTCCCAGGACGGCTGTTAGAAACGGCGGCGGCCGCGAATCTTGCCGCTCTTCAAAAAGCCATCATAGTGGCGCATGAGCAGATGCGATTCAATCTGCTGCAAGGTATCCAGGGCCACACCCACCACGATCAGCAGCGAGGTGCCGCCATAGAAACTGGCGAAATTATAGGATACATTGGCCGCCTTGGCGATGAACGACGGGAAAATGGCGATCAGGGCCAGGAAGATCGAGCCGGGCAGCGTGATGCGCGTCAAAATATGGTCGATATAATCGGAGGTCTTTTTACCCGGACGCACGCCCGGGATGAAGCCGCCGTATTTTTTCATATTGTCCGCCACATCGACGGGATTGAAGGCGATGGCGGTATAAAAATAGGTGAAAAAGACGATCATCACACCGTAGATCAACCAGTAAACCGTCGAGTCGTAACTGAACATCACGTTCAGAGACTGCATGAAATCGCTGTTCGGGAAAAACTGCACGATGGTCTGCGGAACAAACAGAATCGACTGCGCAAAGATGATCGGCATGACGCCAGCGGTGTTGACGCGGAGCGGAATATGGGTGCTCTGTCCGCCGTAAATTTTGCGTCCGACCACGCGTTTGGCGTATTGCACGGGTATGCGGCGCATACCCTGTGTCAGCAGCACCGTTGCTGCCACCGTGAACACGAACAATCCCCATAAAATCACTTCGACCAGCAGGCTGCGGTTGCCGCTGATGACCTGCTGCAGTTCATCGAAAATGGAGTTGGGGAAACGGGCGATGATGCCGATGAAGATGATCAGGGAGATGCCGTTGCCGATGCCGCGTTCGGTGATCAATTCGCCGAACCACATGATCAATACCGTGCCCGCTGTCAGGGCCAGCATGGTGGTGAAGCGAAACGTGAAACCGGGATCGGGCACGATGAATTCGCCGGAAGGAACACCGGTCGAATTATTGAGGCTCTCCAGAAAGATGCTGACGCCGAAGGCCTGCAACGCGGAAATGGCGACCGTGCCGTAGCGGGTCAACTGGGTGATCTTCTTACGGCCCTGTTCGCCTTCTTTTTGCAGCTTCTGAAAGTATGGCACCACAGCGCCCAACAGCTGAATGATGATCGATGCCGAGATATACGGCATGATGCCCAATGCGAACACCGTGGCGCGGCTGAAGGCGCCTCCGGCGAAAAGGTCATACAGGCCCAGGAGACCGCTGGCGCTCTGCTGGAAAAACTCGAGCAAGGCCCCCGCGTTGACACCTGGGATGGGGACGTGTCCGCCGATGCGGTAAGCGACGAGTATCAGAGCCGTAAAGATGATCCGACGCTTGAGGTCGGGTATTTTAAAGATACTGCGTAGGCTCCCCATCATATTTTGGTAATCCTCCCTCCGGCCGCCTCAATTTTTTCCTGCGCGCTCTTGCTGAATGCGTTGGCTGACACGGATAACTTTTTCTTCAGTTCACCATCACCCAGGACTTTCAGGGGAAGCGTTTTTTTGCCGATGGCGCCGAGTTCATAGAGCAGGGCGGCGTTGACTTCCGTCTCCTCTTTCAACTTGTTGAGTTTATCGAGGTCGCCGACATTGACAATCTGGTACTCGACGCGGTTGATGTTGGTAAAGCCGCGTTTGGGCAGGCGGCGCTGGATAGGCATCTGACCGCCTTCGAACCAGGCGCGGTAATTAAAACCGGACCGGGAACGGGCGCCATTGCTGCCGCGTCCCGACTGCTTGCCACGGGAGCCGCCGCGGCCGACCCGCTTGCGATCTTTGCGCGAACCCTGCGCGTATTTCAAATCTGATAAATTCATTATATCCTCAGCCTCTTGCGTTCGCTTCTGTAGAGACAACTCTACAATTCTTCTACTTTAACCAAATGCCGGATATTATCAATCATGCCACGGATGACCGGCGTATCGGCATGGACCACGCTGTGATTGGTGCGGCGCAACCCCAAGGCCACGGCTGTGGCTTTGTGTTTGGCGATCGAACCGATGGTGGAGCGCACCAACGTGATCTTGAGCTGCTTGCTTGTTTTCTTTTTCATAACGCTTTCATCCACATCCATCAAATGTTATTCGTTTTCGGCACTTTTTGCTTTGGGCACTGTGTTGAAGACCCTCATCACCGCCAAACCGCGTTTGCGGGAGACCGAGCCGGCATCCATCAGGTTTTCCAGCGCCACGATAGTGGCCTTGACCACATTGTGGGGATTGGCCGAGCCTCTGCTCTTGGTCAAAATATCGGTATAGCCAGCTGATTCGAGGATGGCGCGCACAGCGCCACCGGCGATCACACCTGTTCCAGGCGCGGCTGGTTTCAGGAAAACGCGGCCTGCGCCGTATTTGCCTTCAATCTCGTGCGGAACCGTGCCGTTGAGAACCGGCACGCGGATCAAATTCTTCTTGGCCGCATCCGCACCCTTGGCAATGGAGTCGGTCACTTCATTGGCTTTTCCCAGGCCAATGCCAACGCGTCCATTACCATCACCCACGACAACGATGGCGTTGAAACTGAAACGGCGGCCACCCTTGACCACTTTGGCAACGCGGTTGACTTGTACAACGCGTTCCGAAAGTTCGAATTCACCGGGATTTATCTTTTCCAACTTGCATTCCTCATGTTAGGAGTCAAAGTGCCAAGCGATTAAAACTGTAAGCCGCCTTCACGCGCCCCGTCTGCCAGGGCTTTGACGCGACCATGATAGAGATAACCGCCGCGATCAAAGACGATCATGGTCATCTCTTTGCTCTTCGCCAGTTCAGCGATGTGCATACCCACCAGTTTGGCCTGGGCGATCTTGTTACCCGCCTTGGCAACCTCATCACGAATGGCTTTGCTCAAGGTGCTGGCGCTGAGCAGTGTATGGCCGGCGAGATCATCGACGATCTGGGCGTAAATGTGCTTGTTGCTGCGAAAAACCACCAGCCGGGGTCTGGCTTCAGTGCCACGAACCGATTTAAGAATATGGCGATGACGGCGTTCGCGCGTCATTTTCTTCTGTAATACTTTGTCAGGCATGGTATAAACTCATCATTTAAGTTTGTAAAATCTTCTGCGCCCCTGCGGCGCCGCCTCAGGCGGCCGCTGCGGTTGATGACGACCATTCTCGCTTAGGCCGCGGTCTTGCCAGCCTTCTTGCGGACCACTTCACCCGCGTAACGGATGCCCTTGCCCTTGTAGGGCTCGGGTTTCTTGAAACTGCGAATCTTGGCAGCGACCTGGCCGACCAACTCTTTGCTGATGCCGCGGACGATGATATTGGTATTGCCCTCGACCGCAAATTGAATCTCATTGGGCGGTTCAAACATGATCTGATGGGAATACCCCAGTGAAAGCAGCAGTTTTTGGCCTTTTATTTCAGCGCGGTAGCCGACGCCGATGATCTCGAGGCGCTTCTCAAACCCATTCTTCACACCTTCGATGATGTTGTTCACCAAGGTACGGGACAGACCGTGCAAAGAACGGAAGGTTTTGGAATCGTCCGGACGCTTGATCTCGATGGTATTATTTTCCATCTGGACCAGCAGGTTCGGATGCAGCTGTACGGCCAAATGCCCTTTGGGCCCGGTGGCAGTCACCAGGTTATTGGCAACCTCGACCTTTACGCCATCAGGTATGGTGATGGGAGCTTTTCCTACTCGTGACACGATATACTCCTGTTCCTTAGATATTTACCAAATATAGCAGAGTACTTCGCCGCCCACGCCGCGCTTGGTGGCCTCTTGGCCCGTCATGACGCCCTGGGAAGTGGTGACAATGGAGATGCCCAGGTTGTTGAAAACGCGCGGAATAGCTTTCTTATTGACGTAGCGACGGAATCCAGGTGTGCTGATACGTCTCAGACCGGAAATCACACTCTTGTTCTGATCATCATATTTGAGATAAATACGAATGATACCCTGCTGGCCGTCGCTGATCATGACATGATTCTTGATATACGCTTCGTCCTGCAGAATCTTGGTGATTTCTTCTTTTAATCTCGAAGCAGGAATATCTACTTTGGGATGTTTAGCCCTGGTCGCATTCCTGATACAAGTTAGGTAGTCTGCGATGGGATCAGTTTTAGACATTTATCTTCTCCCTAACAAGCTCTAAGCTGTAATAATAAAAGTTAGTTACAAAAAACGCTCAAAAGCGGACTCTACCAGCTGGCTTTTTTCACGCCCGGGATCATGCCTTCTAGTGCGAGTTCGCGAAAACATAGTCTGCAAATCCCAAACTTGCGGTAATAAGCTCTGGGCCGGCCGCAACGAGAACACCGGTTATAGGCACGCACCTGAAACTTGGGCGTCCTCTTCGACTTGACGATTAAAGCTTTTCTGGCCAATGCGATTCCTCTTGTTTTTTAGATTACGACCGCCGGATAAACGGCATACCGAAAGCAGTCAACAATTCGTACGCCTCTTCATCCGTTTTGGCAGTGGTTACGATGGTTATATTCATGCCGCGGACATGATCCACTTTATCGTAATCGATCTCCGGGAACACGATCTGTTCCTTGATCGACATGTTGTAATTACCACGTCCGTCAAACTTGATTGGCAGACCGCGAAAATCGCGCACGCGCGGGATGGCGACGCTGATGAGACGGTCGAGGAACTCGAACATCTGCCATTTGCGCAGCGTCACACTGCAACCGATCGGCATGCCGGCGCGCAATTTAAAGTTTGAAATGGCCTTCTTGGCCTTGCGAATCACCGGTTTCTGTCCGGCAATCTTGATCATCTCTTCCACCGCGACGTCGATATTCTTGGCATTTTCAGTCGCCTCGCCCACGCCCATGTTGAGAACGATCTTCTCAATGCGCGGGATCTGCATCACATTGCGGTAATTGAACCGCTTCTGCAGAGTCGGCTTGACTTCTTTATCATAAACATCGATCAGCCGGGGTTTATATTGTTGTTCAGCCATTTTCCTGTGCCCAAATTAAGTTAACGCTCAGCTCGCTACCACCAGCATCTCATTACAATTCTTGCAGACGCGAACATGACTCTTGCGGCCTTTGGCCTCATCTAAAACCAGTTTAGAACCCATACGGGCAGGTGTGTTGCACTTGGGACAAATGACCATGACATTGGAGACGTGAATGGGCGCTTCTTTCTCAATCAGACCACCCTGTGCGTTCTTCTGCGAAGGACGCGTGGCCTTTTTTATGAAATGGATCCCTTCAATGATCACTTGCGACTTTTCCGGGAAAACCTTCAGGACTTTGCCCTTTTTCCCTTTATCGTTTCCTGCAACCACCAGGACCTGGTCGTTTTTTCTTACTCGCATTGTGACTTGCCTTTATCAATATTCTACAACACTTCGGGAGCTAATGAGACGATTTTCATAAACTGCTTTTCGCGCAATTCACGCGCAACCGGTCCGAAAATACGCGTTCCTTTTGGTTCCATCGCATCGTTGATGAGCACGGCGGCGTTCTCATCAAAACGGATATAAGAACCATCCGGACGGCGTTTTTCTTTCTTGGTGCGCACGATAACGGCTTTGCTCTTGTCTCCCTTTTTGATGCTGCTGTTGGGAATGGCCTGCTTCACCGCGACGATGATGATGTCACCCACAGTGGCAAAGCGCCGTTTTGAGCCGCCCATGACACGGATGCACATCACCTTTTTGGCGCCCGTGTTGTCCGCGACATTTAGTCGGGTATATTCCTGAACCATGACAAATACCTCTCGCTTCGAATTTGCTCGACGTTACTTGGCGCGCTCAATAACTTCCACTAACCGCCAACGCTTGCGCGCACTCAATGGGCGGGTTTCCATGATCTTGACCACATCGCCAGCATGGCTGTCATTTAGCTCATCGTGCGCCATGAATCTGGATGTCTTTTTCACGTACTTTTTATAAAGTGGATGCTTGACAAAGCGCTGGACCGTCACGACGCGGCTCTTGGTCATCTTGTCGCTGGCGACAATCCCGATTTTAACTTTTCTTTGCTTTCTTTCCACGAATAAATCTCCAATCGCAGTAGAACTCAGGCGATCGCGCCCTGATTCATTTCATTAATAATCGTCCGCATCCGCGCAATATCCCGCCGCAATGCTCTAATTTTCAACGGGTTATCGAGTTGACGGGTAGAATGCTGGATTTGCAAATTTTCCATTTCCACCAGCGCGTCTTCCAGCTGTATGGTGATCTCTTTCAGAGACAGTTTACGTAATTCTTCAGTCTTGTTCATGATCTCACTCTCCAAAGTCGCTAGTGGAGACAAACTTGGTCTTGATCGGCAGCTTGCCTGAGGCCAGTCTCATCGCCTCCCGGGCAGTGGTTTCATCAACCCCGGCGATTTCGAACATGACACGGCCGGGCTTCACAACCGCCACCCAGTATTCGGGGGCGCCTTTTCCCTTACCCATGCGGGTTTCCGCCGGTTTTTTGGTGCAGGGCTTATCCGGGAAAATACGAATCCAGATTTTGCCGCCGCGTTTGATGTATCGCGTCATGGCGATACGCGCAGCCTCGATCTGACGCGCGGTGATCCAGTGCGGTTCCATGGCTTTGAGACCATACTCGCCAAAGGAGAGCAATGAACCGCGCACGGCTTTTCCGCTCATGCGGCCGCGTTGCTGCTTGCGATATTTTACGCGCTTGGGCATTAACATGATTAGAACACTCCAATAAAAATTGATCGCGTCTGAAAATTATTGTTCGCCGATGACTTCGCCTCTGCAAATCCAGACCTTCACGCCGATGGCGCCATAGCTGGTCCGTGAAGTTGCACGCGCAAAATCGATATCCGCGCGCAGCGTGTGCAGGGGAATGCGGCCTTCTTTGTATTGTTCGACCCGCGCCATCTCCGCGCCGCCAAGGCGTCCGGAACAGCAAATCCTGATGCCTTCGGCGCCCATGCGCATGGTTGACATGATGGCTTTCTTCATCGCGCGGCGGAAGGAAACCTTCCCCTCCAGCTGGCTGGCGATGCCCTCCGCCACCAGATAGGCGTCGAGTTCGGGCCGTTTGATCTCATTGATATTCAATTGCACATCTTTGCCAGTCACGCGCTGCAGCTCTTCGCGCAGCTTGTCCACTTCCGCACCCTTGCGGCCGATCACGATACCCGGACGTGCCGTGTGGATGGTCAGCGTAATCTGCTTCGGCGTGCGATTGATCTCAATTTTGGAAACGCTGGCTTTTTGCAGCCGGTTGCGCACATATTTGCGCAACATGATATCTTCGCTCAGCTTTTTGCCAAAATCGCGTTCATCAAACCAGTTGGAATCCCAGGTCCGAATCACGCCCAGCCGAAATCCCTTAGGATTTGTCTTTTGTCCCAAAATACTCTCCTGTTAAATAGCTTACTTGACTGGCTTGTCTGCAACCACTACTGATATATGACAGGTACGCCTGCGGATGCGCGTCGCCCTTCCCATCGATGCCGCGCGAAAGCGCTTCAGCATGTAACCCTCATCGATGCGAAGTTCCTTGACATAGAGATCCTCAGGCGCCAGTTTGGATCCTTCCTCCTTGTTGAGCATATTGGCTACGGCCGAACGAATGGCCTTCTCCAAAGGCTCAGAGGCTGCGGTTTCGCTGAAGTGGAGGATGTTCAACGCATCCTTCACCACTTTACCGCGTACCAGCTTGGCCACGCGCCGCACCTTTAAGGGGGAATTGTGGACCCATTTTGCAATCGCCTTTGCTTCCATTATAAGACGTCTCCAACTCTAAACGTGCTAAATATCATTGGCCTTACTTCTTGACTGCTTTTTCGGCCTTTTTCTCGGTGTGGCCGCGGAACGTGCGCGTCGGTGCGAACTCGCCCAACTTGTGCCCAACCATGTTCTCGGAAACAAACACGGGGACGAACTTGTTGCCGTTATGCACCGCCAGCGTATGACCAACGAATTCGGGCGGTATGGTACAGCGCCGCGCCCAGGTCTTGAGGACTTTTTTCTGATTGGTCTTGTTGAGCTCTTCAACTCTGTTCACCAGAGTCAGGTCGAGGTAAGGGCCTTTTTTAATCGATCTTGCCATGTTTTATTTCCGTTATTTTCTGCGTTTCACAATAAGACGATCCGACGATTTCTTCTTGCGGGTTTTGTAACCTTTGGTCGGCTTTCCCCAAGGCGTGGTCGGGTGACGTCCACCGGAACTCTTGCCTTCGCCGCCGCCCATGGGGTGATCAACCGGGTTCATGGCAACGCCGCGAACATGGGGTCGTTTGCCCATCCAGCGACTGCGTCCGGCCTTGCCGATGCTGATGTTCTCATGATCGGTATTGCCGACCTGGCCGATGGTGGCGCGGCATTCCAGTCGTACCATGCGCACTTCGCCCGAAGGCAGACGCAATTGAGCATGCTCTTTTTCCTTGGCCATCAACTGGGCATAGGAACCAGCCGTGCGCGCCAACTGCCCCCCTTTGTCCTTGCGCATTTCGACATTGTGCACCAGGGTGCCAAGAGGAATCTTTTCCAGCGGCATGGCATTGCCGACGCGGATTTCCGGGGTCTCACCGGACATGAGCTGGTCGCCGACCTTCAACCCCAGGGGCGCCAGGATATAGCGCTTCTCACCATCCGCATACTTGAGCAAAGCGATGTTGGCGGTGCGGTTGGGGTCATACTGGATCGAGTCGACCGTCGCGGGAATCTCCAGCTTGTCGCGCTTGAAATCGATGATGCGATAATATCTCTTGTGACCGCCGCCGCGATGACGCGAGGTGACGCGCCCACGATTGTTGCGTCCACCAGACTTCCGGATCGGCACGAGAAGAGAACGCTCCGGTGTGCTGGAGGTGACCTCTTCAAACGTATTCACACTCTTGTGGCGCTGACCGGGTGTGACTGGCTTGAATGTTTTTATGGACATGTAACTATCTCCTGGTGTTCAGCTATTTGCTCTTGGTACCTTCAAAGAAATCGATCTTGTCGCCGCTGCGCAGGGTGACGATAGCCTTTTTCCAGTCGGATTGCTTGCCATGCGTCAGACCCCGGCGGGTGTTCATGCGTTTGGTTTTGCCCTTGACCACAACGGTCGCGACATTCTCAACGGTCACTTCAAACTTTTTTTCCACCGCCTTTTTGATCTCGATCTTGTTGGCCTCGGCAGCCACGACAAAGGCGTACTTGCCCGCGGTTTCCTGCTGCTTGAGCATCTTTTCGGTCAAAATGGGTTTGACCAAAATTTGACGTTCGCTTTTCATGATTTTAATGAACCTTCCAGCTTGGTGATGGCACTTTCCATGATCAACAAGGCGCTGCAATCCAGCAAATCAACCGTCGAAGCATCCGTGGCGATCTGGACCTTGAGGTTGGCAATGTTCTTGCTCGCGCGCAATACCTTATCATCATAGCCGGGCAACAACATCAGTGTCTTGGCTTCCGCCAAACCCAGATTTTTCAAGACCAGGGACATCTCTCTGGTCTTGACTTCTTCGACGGAAAAATCTTCGAGAACCTTGACCGCTTCTTCCTTGACTTTGGCCGAAAGCACCGACATCCGCGCCAGGCGTTTCACTTTCTTCGGCAGAAGGTGATTGTAATCGATGGGCTGGGGACCGTGGGCCGTGCCGCCGCCGCGCCAGATGGGGGAACGGCTGCTTCCGGAACGCGCGGTACCACGCCCTTTTTGCTTCCAGGGCTTTTTGCCGCCGCCGCTCACCAGACCACGGGTCTTGGTGGCGACAGTGCCTTGACGCTCATTGGCCTGCTGTGTCTTCACAGCCAGATATATGGCATGTTCGTTGGGCTCGATGCCAAAGACCTTGGCAGAGAGCTTCACTTTGCGTCCGGCCAATTCGCCATCTTTTTTATAAACTTCTAATTCCATAGGTGTATTACTTTCTAATTAAAACGATTCCGTTTTCGGTTCCTGGAATTGCACCTTTGACAATTAAAAGGTTGTTGGCTTCATCAACCTTGAGCACGCGCAGATTGCGCATGGTCACCTGCTCTCCGCCCATCCGTCCGGCCATCTTCAAGCCTTTGAAAACGCGGGATGGATAGGAAGATTGGCCCAGAGAACCCGGTGCGCGTAAACGATCACTCTGACCGTGCGTCTTGGGACCGCCGCCAAAGTGGTGCCGGCGCACGACACCCTGGAAACCAAGGCCTTTGCTGACGCCGGTCACTTTAACCAGTTCACCCGGCGTAAAGATGCCCACCTTGATTTCATCGCCGACCTGCAGTTCCTGCCCGCTCTCAAAATCGCGCAGTTCGCGGACCGCCTCAAAGGGGCCTTTTCCGCTCTTCTTCAAGTGGCCCAGCTCAGCCTTGGTCACATGTTTGACCTTCCTGGCGCCAAATCCCACCTGAACGGCTGCATAGCCATGTTTTTCAACCGTCTTGACCAGAGTGACCACATTGGGTCCGGCTTCGATGACGGTCGCGCCTACCACATTCCCCGCATCATCGAAGACGCGGGTCATGCCTAACTTTTTACCAATTATTGCACGCATTCAAGTACCATTAAGCAATGTTGTGATGGTTACGGGTCAATTAGAATCTCAAGAAACGAGTTGTCAAACCTTGATCTCTACATCCACGCCCGCGGGCAATTCCAGTTTCATCAACGCATCCACGGTCTTGGGAGACGAATTGTGAATATCCACCAGACGTTTGTGAATGCGCGTTTCGAACTGCTCACGCGATTTCTTATCCACATGCGGCGAGCGCAGCACCGTGTACACGGTCTTGTTCGTCGGTAGTGGAATGGGACCCACAATCATCGCACCCGTCTGCTTCGCCGTCTTGATGATCTTTTCCGTGGAAATGTCAATCAGTCTATGATCGTAAGCTTTCAGCTTGATTCGGATTTTCTGACCCGCCATTTAAGGACTCCACTTACTATTTATAAAAACGCGTTAACTGCTTACTTATTTGATAATTTTGGTTACAACACCGGCGCCAACCGTGCGGCCGCCTTCGCGAAGGGCGAAGCGCAGACCCTCTTCCATGGCGATCTCGGTGATCAATTCTCCCGTCACCGTGA
>CAUJEL010000188.1 GCA_963169875.1 Candidatus Zhuqueibacterota bacterium | reverse complement strand
AGAGCCATCGCTGTTGAGAATCAAAGTCCCATGTCCAGGCTCCACGACCGGAGTTGGATTGACGCTTAAAGGATCGCCGTCGGGATCGCTGTCGTTGCTCAGGACACTACCTGTGACCGCGGTCTCGTAGAGCGTCGAATTAAGATCGTCCCCGGCAACGGGCGCGTGGTTGACCGGAAGAGGTGGCAAGACAGAGATATAGACCGTTGCTTCATCGCACAGGGCAGGCGTCCCATCATCGCAAACGATATACACAAATTGATCGGGCCCCACATATCCCGCTATGGGCGTATAGACAAATGCTCCGTCGGGTTGAATGGTTACTGAACCGTGGCTGGGTCCGCTCACCGGCGAAGCGGCATAAGTGAGGGGATCGTCATTGGGATCCTGATCATTGACAGCTACATTGCCTGTGATTGGTGTATCCATGGAAGAGATGTAGGCGTCATCCGCCGCCAATGGTGCATCATTTCCGGCGCCGTCCGGGTGAATTTTAATCGTCACTGTTGCGGAGGTGCAGAGATTGGGGGTGCCATTGTCACAAACGCTGTAGACAAATGCATCATCCCCCACATAGCCGTTGTCGGGTGTGTAGGTAAAAGTGCCATCCGCATTAAGAGAGAGCACACCATGAGAGGGGTTGGAAACCGGCGAAGAATTGACGGTGAGCGGATCAAAGTCGGGATCAAAATCATTGATCAGCACATTACTTTGAATGGCGATATTGACCAGGGTTTCGAGGGCGTCATCATTGGCCACGGGTGGACGATTGAGGCTTGGATTATCAAAGATTTGCATGGTGACTGTGGCCTGATCGCAAAGCGCAGGGGTTCGGTTATCGCAAACGCTATACACAAACGAGTCTTTTCCATGATACCCCGGGTCTGGCGAATAAGTATAGGAGCCGTCCGGATTAAGCGTGACTGAGCCATGCGATGGAGCGAGCACCGGCGTTGGAGTGACCGTCAAAGGATCGCCATCGGGGTCCGAGTCATTGGTGAGCACTTGTCCGGAGACGGGCGTATCGATGAGTGTGTTATTGATATCATCGATGGCGATGGGAGCGAGATTGGCCGGAGGAAGTGGCGGGAAATAGACCAAAACGGTATCACTGCGAAAATTGTTTGTCAAAACGGCGTCATTGGAAGCGCCCACGTGGACGGAATTGACTAAAAAGGTGTCCGGTCGGGTGATGCCGGTGTGAACGCGGCCCTGGTAGGTGATGAGGCGCAATGCAAATTGATCGAGGCTGTCCCAGCGGTACACGAGCGTATCGCCAGAGTACGTTTCAGGCTGTATGGATATTTTGTCAATTTCAAACCATTTGGGTGGCAAATTTTTCAAGAAAGCTTGGGAAGCGGGATCCGGGCCGAGATTATAAAGTCCGATCTGGTAACGCAGCGAGTCGCCGGGCATGACGTAGAATGTTGTATCGGTTCCGCTGACGCGGAACGAATCCGCTTTGGTGAAAAGGATGGGATATGGGTCCGATTTTTCAGCCGGAATATAAACAACCTGCAGACTGTCCACGAGGCGAATACTTTCAGGCCCGGTTATGGGACCATTGAGGAAAGCCGGATAAGCTGCGGAAATGACGGCGTAGTGGTGCATCCACATGGGCAATTTGGCTTTAGGCAGTTGAAAAATGCCGCAATCGCGCCAGATGTACCGCGGTGGGCCTGGCATGTCCGGGACAACTTTATGCGGCCCCGCATTGACGTCTGCTGGAGCAAGGGTATTGCCTTGCGGGTCGCGAAAGTCGAGGAAGAAACTTTCATTGCGTTGTGTATCGCCGCTGTTGATCCAGGTTTTTACGCGCACTTGATAGGAGCCTTGCAGGGGGATATCCACATCAGCGATGAAAGCGTGCAGACGGGCATCACCGAGGTCGGCACGGACGCCAATGGGGGAGGGTATCTGCACATGGATGGTTTGTGCGTCAACCGGTTTGAGCATCGCAAAAAATAGCACACCAGTAAAAAGCGAAAAGGTCCGCATCAGAAGAAATTTATGAGGTGGGCGTGTCTGATTTTTCATCGATTGTCATCACCTAATTTTTTGCGAAAACTATTATAGTCTCATTTAAGATAACAAAATCCGTGCCACGAGTTGACTTTGAATCCGGCATCATAAGGCTATAAAAATTGAATAATTAATAATGCAATAATCAGTTACAAATCCGTAATTACAAACTATTTATGGTCATATCACCACCTGGCATGGTGATATGACTAAGTGTAATTCGGTGAGACACTGTCTCATGATTTTACATAATAGTGGTCAATTTTTGATCAGTTTTGGCGAAAATAGAAAAAAAGCCTTTACGCAATGGTTGTCGCAAAGGCTAAATACTCGCCCGGACCGGGGCAATTTGAGTATTATGGATGCTCGTCGAGGTGTCGAATCTGAGCTGTTGGATGTCTGCAGAATGCGAATTCATGATGTTGGAAGGTCCCGACTGATCACACACTTCCCACGTTAATTTAATAAATTTCAATCCAATAGTCAAGTTAAATCAACACAACGGGATGCATTATGATGGCGCTAACACCGGATCTGCGTGGCTGATTCGGCAGAGCTCCAGTTAAGTTCCAACTGAGTTGCATTGCCTCGGGTGAGTGATCATTCGCACGAAAGGCGGCAGGCGATTTATGTCATGGCGTGTGTTAGAGTTCAAACGCAGTTCGGCCGCGCGGATACAAAAAAAATCCCGGCAGGGTGGGCCGGGATTTTTTCGTGGGCGATACAAGAGTTGAACTTGTGACCTCTGGTATGTGAGACCAGCGCTCTAACCAACTGAGCTAATCGCCCTTTTTTATTGTCAATTAATTTAGTAAATTAATATTTCATAGTCAAGTTTTTTCCTAACCCGGAACAGCCGCAACCATCAGATGGTGATCTCTGTGGTGGTGCCTGACAGATCTCGCCACTTTTGCCAAGAAGAAAATGACACGCAATACGGCAGTGAATCATCGCGCGCAAAGGTGCCAGGACGAGAAGCGGGGGAAAAAATGCATGTTTGCTTTCCTGAGTTATTGGTTGAATTTATACATTTTTTTTGCTATCTTTTAGCGATATGCAGAAGGGTAGGGTAAGGGAAGGTATGAAACGAAACACGATTCTCATGGTCGGTCCCCTGCCGCCGCAAATCGGCGGTGTCGAATTTTTTGTCGAGGCATTACTGAATTCCTCCCTCAGAGCGCGTTTTACCATCCGCCATCTCGACATCTCCAAACCCAAAAGCAGGCAGCACAAACAGTTCGATTCCCCCAGCGGCTATGCCCGGTCATTCCGGCGCAATATTAAATTAACCCTGTTCAGCTTTGCATATTCCATCTATCATTTTGTCCGTTATCTGTGTATCATTCCACGCCGTGAAATTGGCATCGTCCATCTGCATACTTCCTCCTACATGTCCTTCTGGGAGAAATGTCTCTTCCTTGATCTGGCCAAACTCGCAGGTGTCAAGGTGGTGCTGCACGTGCACGGCTCATCCTTTGACCAGTTCATCGTTGCGAGCAAACCGCGCATTCGCCGTCTGATTCTCAACCACCTCAACCGCTGCGACTGCGTGGTCGCCCTCTCAGAAACGTGGTACAAATTTTTCACCGCCTATCTGCCAGCCGCAAAAGTGGCGCAGGTGGAAAACGGCATCGATCTCTCCATCTATAAAAATTTGCAAACCAGGCCTTCTGCGACGCCCCTGGTCGTTTTTCTCGGAGAGATCTGTGCGCGCAAGGGTATTTATGACCTGTTGCCCGCTTTGCAAAAAGTGTTTGCATCCATTCCGAACGCGCGCGCGCGTTTCATCGGACCGGGAGAAATCGACCAGGCGCACCTGAAAGCGGAAGAACTGGGCATTGCAGACAAAACCGATTTTCTCGGACCACGCTGGGGGCGTGAGAAAGCGGAATTGATGGCCGCTGGCTGGTGTCTGGTTTTACCTTCCCATGCGGAAGTGATGCCGCTGGTCATCCTTGAAGGATTTGCCGCCCGGCTGCCCGTGGTCTCCACCCATGTTGGCGGCATTCCCGATGTGGTGCAGGAGGGCGTGAACGGCTTCCTCGTCCCTGCCGGCGATGTGGATACCCTCCGTGCAGCTATTTTACGCATGCTCATGGACACGGACCTGCGGCAGCGCATGGCAGCGGTCAATGAACACGCGGCCTGGGAACAATATGACATTGACGTCTGTGCCGGCAAAGTGGGGGATATCTACGCCCGGCTCCTCGCCTGAAATTTGCCGCACTTTCCGAATTCGGGATTTTTGTCTTGCATTTGTATCATTTTTTTTATAAATTAACAGGTTATAGCATCACAATGCGTTCTAACTGGTTGTTAAATCGACGTCATGCCGATCTACGAGTTCAAATGCCCCAGCTGCGGTCATGAGTTCGAAGAATTGGTCTCTTCACTTGCCGCAGCCCATCACGTGCCATGCATCCAGTGCGGCAAACCGGAAGTCGAGAGGTTGATCTCCCAGTTCGGATTTGCCTCAAAGGGTTCGAGTGGCGAGACCGTGCGCTCTTCATCTTCCGGTCATTCATGCAGCGGTTGCGCATCGCATAACTGCGGAAATTGTCACTAATCATCGGGCTGAAAGGGTGCTGTTATGACAAAAGCAGAGATTGTCGACGTTGTCGCTGAGGGTACCGGATTGACCAAAACGGAGACCCAGGCTGTCATAGAAGGATTTCTGGCCACCATCGGCTATGCTCTCAAACAGGGTGGCCGGGTTGATCTGCGCGGGTTCGGAAATTTTCGCATCATTCATAAAAATGCGCGAACGACCTTGAATCCGGTTTCCAAGAAAGTAGTGGAGATACCGGCGCACCGGTCGCCCGCTTTTAAACCGTCAAAAGACTTAAAAAGATATATCAACTCAGAGTAAGACATCTGGAAGCGCGCCGTGTGATGCGGCGTCATTGGAATGGAGGTGATCGTTTTGCCAAGCGGAAAAAAACGGAAAAGAGCCAAGATAGCTACGCACAAACGTAAAAAGAGATTGCGCAAAGACCGACATAAGAAGAAATTACGCTAATCTTGATATAGGGCTGGGAGAATTCTCTTAGCCCTTTTACATTCAAACATCCAATGAGCGGGCACGACCTGGTGTGCCCCGCCATTTGCTAACCGGCCATGCCGTGCGCAGGGCATAGGACCCCTAATTATTTCTGACCAGCAGCCATGGATCTGTGGGATACAACACCTTCCAGCTATACCGTCGGCGAGCTCACCCGCCACATCAAAACCCTCCTCGAGCGTGAAATTCCACCCTTGTGGTTACAGGGCGAAATTTCTAATTACATCCACCACTCGTCCGGCCATATGTATTTTTCGTTGAAGGACGAATTCGCCCAGATTTCCTCCGTAATGTGGCGCAGTCGCAATGCAGGTTTATTTTTCACACCGCAAGACGGCATGCAGGTACTTGCTTTTGGTCAGGTCGGCGTTTATGAAAAGCGTGGTAATTATCAGTTTGATATCATCAAGCTGATTCCGGCGGGCGTCGGGCAGCTGCAAATGGCCTTTGAGAAATTGAAAAATCGCCTCGCCGTCGAAGGTCTTTTTGATCCGGCACGGAAAAAAGAATTACCGCCCTACCCGGAGCGCATCGGCATAGTGACTTCGCCCACGGGAGCTGCCATTCGCGATTTGATTCAGGTGTTGCGCCGCCGCATGCCCGCCATCGAAATCATTCTGCGCCCCACGTTGGTGCAAGGTGAAGGCGCCGCGGAGGATATCGCCGCGGCCATCGCGGAGTTGAATGAATTCGGCCAGGTGGATGTGATCATCGCGGGACGGGGCGGCGGTTCGCTGGAAGACCTCTGGGCGTTCAACGAAGAGATCGTAGCGAGAGCCATCGCCGCTTCACAAATCCCGGTTGTCTCCGCGGTGGGGCACGAAGTCGATTTTACCATTGCCGATTTTGTCGCCGACCTGCGCGCCCCCACGCCATCCGCAGCCGCGGAAATGGTCGTGCCGGAACAGGCGCAGCTGCGGGCTGGCATCCTTGAAACACTGCGTCATCAGCAACTACTTTTGAGCCGCATGATTTCGGCGGAAAAAAATCGTCTTGCCGGACTGAAGTCAAGTTATGGCCTTCGCCGTCCACAGGATATCCTGAAGCAACGCCATCAGCGCCTGGATGAACTGGCGCATACGTGCGAACGCGCGTTGAGGCATACACTGGAAAGTAAACGCAGCAGGGTGGAAGCGCTGGCGCAACGCAACCATGATTTGGCGCCGGACTCCATTCTCAATCGCGGCTACAGTCTGGTCTGGAAAGTGGGAAGCCACCATTTCATTCGTTCCGCAGCGGAATTGAACCCCGATGATGTCATTGGTGTTCAATTTGCATCCGGACAGATCGCGGCAAAAGTCCATTTAAAAAAGTGCAATAAAACCATCACAGATCTCTTTGCGGAGAAATAAGACATGTCCAAAAAGACCTTTGAGGCTGCCATGGAGCGGCTGGAAGAGATTGCCGATTTGCTGGAGGATGGTTCCAAAAGTCTGGAAGAGTCTCTCACATTATATGAAGAGAGCAACGAACTCATGACCTTCTGTATGCAAAAACTCACCGAGGCAGAGAAAAAAATTAAAATCCTCAGCAAGTCTGCGGAAGGATATCGCTTGAGCGAAACTGAAGTGGATTAAGCGCCGTTACTCCGCTGTTATAGGTCTGTAGCGGGGGATGTAAAAATATTGGTTTATTCATAAGGGCTGGTGATGGAAGATTTGTTGTCAACCATTAATTCTCCACAGGACATAAAGAGCCTGGATATCCCGCAGTTGGCACAGCTGACCCGGGAAATTCGGGAATATATTATCAATACCCTGAGCGAAACCGGCGGACATCTTGCGCCTTCACTCGGTGTGGTGGAACTTACATTGGCTTTACATCATATCCTGGATACGCCCATTGACAAGATAGTTTGGGATGTCGGGCACCAGGCCTACGCGCACAAAATCATCACCGGCAGGCGGGAAGCATTTCTGAACATCCGCCAGGAGGGGGGGATCAGCGGATTTCCCAAGCCGAGCGAAAGCTCTTATGACGCCTTTGGCGTGGGCCATGCCAGCACCGCCATATCGGCGGCTTTTGGCATAGCCTGCGGACGCGACATTGCAGGCGAAAATTTTCGCGTTGTTGCGGTGGTTGGTGATGGCGCGCTCACCGGCGGTCTGGCTTACGAAGGCTTGAACAACGCCGGCGCTTCGGGCAAGAGCATTATTGTCATTCTCAATGACAACAGCATGTCCATCAGCGATAACGTCGGCGCCATCTCTAAATATCTCACCAATGTCATCTCCAATCCAATTTACAACAAGATCAAATCAGAAATCTGGGATTTCACGGGCAAGTTTGAAAAGATGGGACCGCGCATTCGCGGCGCAGCCCGTCGCGTCGAAGAGACGCTGAAAGCTTTTGTCTTGCCTGGCATCCTTTTTGAACGGCTGGGTTTTCGATACTTCGGCCCCATTGATGGTCATAATATTGCCGAATTGATGCACACGCTGACAGAAGTCAAGGATTTGAACGGTCCGATTCTGCTGCACGTGGCCACCAAAAAGGGCAAAGGGTACCGGCCGGCTGAAGAGAATGCCCCGGTTTTTCATGGACTGGGCAAATTTGATAAAGTCACAGGTGCGCCGGTGAAATCAAGCGCTGTGCCCACTTATACGGAAGTGTTCGGTGCGAGTCTCGCGGATCTGGCTGAGCAATATCCCAAAGTGTGCGGCATCACGGCCGCCATGGCCCTGGGGACGGGCATGAGTGTGTTCGCCGATAAGCATCCGCAGCGCTTCTTTGACGTCGGCATCGCGGAAGGACATGCGGTCACTTTTGCCGCCGGCATGGCCATTCAGGGTATGCGCCCTGTGGTGGCCTTGTACTCTTCTTTTCTACAGCGCGCTTATGATCACGTTATCCACGATGTGGCGCTGCAAAAGCTGCCCGTTATTTTCGCCATCGATCGCGCGGGTTTGGTGGGCGACGACGGCCCCACCCATCATGGTGTCTTTGATCTCGCATTTCTGCGCACTGTTCCCAATCTGGTCATCATGGCGCCGAAGGATGAAGAGGAACTGCGCCACATGCTGCGAACCGCGCTGGCCTACGATCAGGGGCCCGTTGCCATCCGCTATCCGCGTGGGGCCGGTGAAAACGTTCCCCTCAGCGCGCACTATGCGATATTGCCAATTGGTCAGAGTGAAACGCTGCGCCGGGGAACAGATATTGCCATTCTTGCGGTTGGACACCTCGCTCACAAAGCCATGCAGGCGGCGGAAAAATTGCAGCTCGAAGATGGTGTCTCCGCCGAAGTTGTCAATGTCCGCTTTATAAAACCGCTGGATACGAGCATGCTCGAAAAGATCTGTGGCAAATTCCATACGGTGATCACCCTGGAAGAAGGCACACTGGCAGGCGGTTTCGGCAGCGCGATCGCAGAGTATCTTGCCGATCATCGTCATGAAGGTATTGAACTCATTCGCAAGGGACTGCCGGACCAATTCATGGGGCAGGGCAACCGCGCGCATATGCTGGAACAGGCTGGGCTGAGCCCGGATTCGATTTACAGCGCCGTACAGAAATTGCGTGCAGACAATGGCATTAACAAAAGCAGCAGAATCCGCAATTTATTCAAATTTGCGAAAAACTTGTAAACCGCATGATCATCGGCATCGCCGGAAATAAAAAAAAGCCCCGGGTGCGTGAAGCCATCCAGTTGCTGCTGGCGCATTTACGGGATAAAAACGTCCCCGTCGTCATCGATGCCGATTTGCACGATTTCATCGCTATCGCCTCTGATACGAGGAGCGAACCCCTTGAATCGCTGGGTCAACACTGCGATCTATTGACGGTATTTGGCGGTGATGGTACGCTTCTCGCGGCTGCCACCGTGACCGGTGCCAGCGCCACACCCATTTTAGGGGTCAATCTCGGCGGACTGGGCTTTCTCGCTGAGGTGCCCCTGGATGAAATGCTCTCCACCTTTGATGATATCATCGCAGGCCGATTTGCGGTCATTGAGCGCATGCTCCTGCAAGTCCGCATCCAGCAAGGGGATAAAAGCAAAACTTTTTACGCGCTCAATGATCTGGTCATTGAAAAGGGACTCATGCCCAGGCTCATCCTGGTGGACGTCCATGTCAATGGCACCTATCTCAACACCTATCGGTGCGACGGCGTTATTGTGGCAACACCGACCGGATCTACGGCTTACTCCTTGTCCGCCGGAGGACCTTTACTGATGCCCACGATGCGGGCGATCATTGTGACGCCAATTTGTCCGCACTCTCTGACCGTGCGCCCCATCGTTCTCTCGGAAACCAGCCTGCTGGAAATCAGATTGTTGAATCAGGATCGCCCAGCGCAG
>CAUJEL010000187.1 GCA_963169875.1 Candidatus Zhuqueibacterota bacterium | reverse complement strand
CTGCTCACCGACAGCGGCACCTCTGCCATGAGCGACAACCAGTGGGCCGGCATCATGCTCGGCGACGAGTCCTACGCGGGCAGCAAGAATTATTATCACTTTGAATCCACCATCAAAAGCCTTTTCGGGTTTAAAAACGTCATACCCACCCATCAGGGCCGTTCCGCGGAAAATCTCCTCTTTTCCGTCGCCCTGAAAGAGGGGGATATCGTCCCCAATAACATCCATTTCGACACCACCCGCGCCAATGTCATGCACAAACACGGCGTGCCCGTGGATCTGGCCATAGACGCGGCGATGGATCCGGAGACCGAACATCCCTTCAAAGGCAATATGGACCCCGCCAAACTGGAAAAACTATTCCAGGAAGCGGGCGCAGAACGGATTCCCCTAGTGATGATCACCGTCACCAACAACAGCGCCGGCGGGCAGCCGGTTTCCATGGAAAACGTGCGCACCGTGAGCGCCATCGCCCGCAAATATAACCGGCCGTTTTTCATCGATGCCTGCCGCTTTGCCGAAAATTGTTTTTTCATCAAGGAACGCGAGCCGGGCTATGCGGATAAAAGCATCTTTGATATCGCCCGCGAGCTTTTTTCCTATGCCGACGGCTGCACCATGAGCGCCAAGAAGGATGGCCTGGTCAACATCGGCGGATTCATCGCCATGAATGATGACGCCTGGGCTGAAAAAGCCGCCAATCTCCTCATCGTGGTCGAAGGCTTCACCACCTATGGCGGTCTGGCGGGCCGCGATCTCGAAGCCATCGCGCGCGGACTCGAGGAAGTCGTCAATGAGGATTATCTCGCCTTCCGCATCGGCCAGATACGCTTTCTCGGCGGCATGCTGGCAAAGGCGGGCGTGCCTTTTGTCAAACCTGTGGGCGGACATGCGGTGTTTCTCAACGCCAAAAAATTTCTGCCGCATATTCCGCGCGAGCACTTCCCGGGCCAGGCGCTGGTGGTGGCGCTGTACCGCGAAGCGGGCATCCGCGCCGTGGAAATCGGCGGCCTCATGTTCGGTGAAAAAGATGAGCAAAAAGGCGGCGAAAAGTATCCGGAACTTGAATTGGTCAGACTCGCCATCCCCAGAAGGGTTTATACCTCGATGCACATGAGTTATGTGGCGGATTCGATCATTGAAATCTTCAAAAATCGCGACCAGATCAAGGGCCTGCGTCTGGTTCATGAAGCGCCGTTATTGCGTCATTTCACGGCCCGCATGGAGGAGTTATTCTGATGGAGGGATTGTTTTTTGATTTCGATGGTGTCACCGCGCGTTCGTTCGAGTATCATTTTCACGCCTGGCGCCAGGTGCTGCCGGTGATGGGCGTCGAGCCGGATTCCCTGGTGGTCCGCCTCAATGAGGGTTCTTCGGCCTGGAAAATCGCCCAGGCGCTGTGCCGCAAGGCGGGGGTTGAAATCGACGAGGAGGAAGCCAAAAAACTGGCCGCGGCCAAGAATGAAATTTTCCGTGCCGGCCAAAAGCCGGAGGTCTATGCGGAGGTCTTCACCGCCCTGGCATACGCGCGACAGCAGGGCATCAAAACCGCGCTGGTCACCGGCAGCAGCCATGAAAATCTCGCGTACGTGCTGGGCGAAGAAGGACTGGGCAAGTTCGATCTCGTCATCAGGGAGGGCGATTATGAGCAGGGTAAACCCAAGCCCGAGCCCTATCTGACCGCGGCGGAGCGCCTGGCCGTGCCGCCGCAGGAATGTGTCGTGGTCGAAAATGCGCCGCTGGGTATTGTCTCGGCAAAAAATGCCGGCATGTACTGCATTGCGCTGACAACAACCCTGCAGGCCGAACTCCTCGAGAGCGCGGATTTGATCCTGCCCAATCACCATGCGTTTCTGGATTGGCTGCAACAAAAAAATCTTGACAAATAGAATAAATGTATTTATCTTTAGTCAAATAATATTATCCATTAGAGGAGTGCGCTTATACACGTTCGTTAAAGATTTCCACTATTCTGGTTTTCTTATAATTCTTTAACGGACTAGGTGCACCTCCCTTACTTTTTTCCGAATGCAATTGGGTCAGAGCCCCCTAGTCCGAGGCTGCCAGCATTCGGATTTTTTTTTATGAGGACAGGATATGTGTCGCATTGTTCTATTGCTCGTTACACTGACCATTTTTATCGGCTGTGAAGAGCGCCAACTGCCAACGCCGCCTTTGCAGGACGGTGCGGTCCAGCTGGTGCGCGCCCGCCTGAGTTCAATCATGGGCCAGGGCAAGTGGTATCGCATTGAAGTGGAGACACAGGGAGCGATCGATTCGCTGCGGCTGGACGTTTTTCCGTCCGGCCAGAATACCGCGGATGCGGTCCATTACCTCCATGATGATGGCGGCGCCATCCACCCAAATGACAAAGACTATGTAGCGGGCGATGGCTTTTTCAGTCAAATGATTCAGTGGAATCCCAAAAGCGCGCTGCCGCAAAATTTTACGTTCACCTTCACAGCGCTGCGCAATGACCAGGTAACTGGGGAAACGCTGAGTGTGAAGATTTTTTCCGGCGTTCTCATCGCGCCGGCCATCACGGCTGTTTCCATCCCGGACACCCTGGCGAGCGGCTTCGAAGGCACGGTGCTGTTCCAGGTCACCGTGCGTGATTCGAGCGGTGCCGGCGATATCGCCCGCGTCGAATTGATGGGTACCTCACCCGGCAAAGCCTCGTTTGATACGCTGCTCTACGATGATGCCACCCATGGCGATCCGCTGCCAGGGGATGGTATATTTTCTCTGGCCATCAGCCGCGAGTTCGGCGCCTTTAAGAGCGGGCTCTACGAAATCCGGCTGAAAGCCGTGGACAAAGGCGGCCTGGAAAGCGCCGTGGTGCAACAAACTCTGTTTATCATCAATGGAAAGCCGGAGCTGTCCGGTCTGACCGCACCCGACAATGCACAAAGACCTGTATCCGGACTGTTGGCATCTCTGGTCACCGTGAAGATTCAGGACCCCCAGGGCCGCGGCGATATCAAACGCATCTGGCTGCGCGCCTATAATCCCGATGGAAGCGGATTCAACAGCAATCCATTTACCATGTACGACAACGGCCTGCCACTGGACATCAATCGCTGGAATATCGGTTACCGCGGCGATGAGACGGCGGGAGATGGCACCTACTCCATGACCATCATCTTCGATCCATCCCAGGCCCTGGGCAACTATCGTCTGACTTTCGAGGCGGAGGATTGGGTGGGGAATCTCAGTGAAATCCTTGAACACACCGTACTTTTACATGAATAGGGATTGAGAACGATGCACAAAAAATCGATGATATGCCTTGTTGCTATAATCGTGTTTCCCGCACTGCTGCTGAGCAGCACCGTATCGACCTACCGGTTCTCTGCATCACCGGCGCCTCGTCCCGGCTTGTCCGGAAACGGAATCACGGATCTCTGCAGCAATGGTCCGTACATCTGGATCGGTACGGGCAATGGTCTGAGCCGGCTGACGCTGAGCACGAATACCTTTGAAACATACGGCACCAATCAAGGCCTGGGGCACGGCAGCGTGGCCGCCATCTGGGCCAGCGGCGACACGGTCATTGTGGCGACAGCGACGGACACAGTGACCCAAGTGACGCCGGAACCGCTCTCCAAGGGGACCGGGCTGAGTTTTTCTTTCGATGGCGGCGCGACCTGGCGTCATGTCCCCCAGCCGGGCCCAACCCCGGTTCAGAACCTGGCCTATGACATTGCGGTTCTGAGGGGCGTGGTCTGGATCACCTGCTGGGGCGGTGGCATTCAAAAGTCCGCGGATTGGGGCGAAACCTGGCAGCAGGCGCCACCGGACACCTTTATTTTCAACACCGCGCGATTGAATCATCTCGGTTTTTCAGCCATCAGCGTGGGCGACGAACTCTGGATCGGCACCGCGGGCGGTATCAACAAGTCCAGCGATGGTGGCGTAACCTGGAGCAATTATAACTATAGCAATCAACCCGAACCGATCTCCGGGGATTTCGTCGTGGCGCTCGGTTACCAGAAGGCGACCCGGGCCGATGTCATCTGGGCGGCTACCTGGAAAGCCGAGGGTGAAAATGAATATTATGCCGTGTCGCGCAGCATGGACGGCGGTCTTTCCTGGCAGACCAGTCTGCGCGATGAAAAAGCTCATAATTTTGCCTTCAATGATTCCATCGCCTATGTCGCCACCGATAACGGCCTCTTTGTGAGCGATGATTTCGGCAAGAACTGGTACCGCTTCCCCGAAATGGTCGATGTGGTGCGGGATGTGCGCATATACAGCAACGAAGTCTATTCAGCCCTGTCCAAGGATGGGGCGCTTTGGGCCGGTACAGCGGATGGCCTGGCCCGCACCACCACCAATGGGTACTGGTGGGACATCTTTCGCGCTTTTGTGCCCACGGGAAAAGAGGGCGAAAAGCGCACCTATGCCTATCCCAATCCCTTCTCACCCATGCGCCATAATCAACTCGGCGGCGAAGGAAACGTCCGTTTTCAATATAACACACGCGCTGCGGCCAAAGTCACCGTAAAGGTATTCGACTTTGCCATGGATTTGGTGAAAACCGTCGTGGAGGATAAGTTCCTGACTGGTGCGGGTGATTATGCCGAGGTCTGGGAAGGCCGCAATGATTATGGCGATGCGGTCGCCAATGGGGTTTATTTTTACAGCGTAGAGATCGAAGGCGATGGAACCTATTGGGGCAAAGTGCTGATCGTGAACTGAGCAGGACAAGGTTGAGGAAATGAGCATATGAAAAAAATTGTTTTTTGGGCGATCGCTTGTATGCTGCTGGCGCAAAGCGTTTTAGCAGAGCATGGAGACGGCGGCTATGCCGGCGCTTTTCTGCGCATGGGGATCGGCGCCCGCGCCAAGGCGATGGGGGATGCGTTCAGTGCCATCCCGGAAGATGCCTTCTCCGGCATTTATAATCCCGCACTGCTCCCTAATCTTTCAGGCCGGCAGGCGGCTATTTCATTTGCTTTTTTGCCGCTGGATCGCAAATTGAATTATATCGGCTATGCACAGCCGCTCCATCCAAAACGGGGCGATGAGGAAGGCTCGGGTCCCATGCGGGCCGGATTCGCACTGGCCTGGATTCATGCCGGCGTGGACCATATCGACGGCCGTGACCTGTCTGGCAATCACACCCAGGATTACTCGTTTTCAGAGAATGCGTTCTATCTTTCGTTCGCGCTCAGTCCGCACGAGAAATTCTCATTGGGCGTGAGCGGCAAGGTTTTGTACAGCCGCATACCGGATATCACCAGCGATAATGCGGCATTGACATCCAGTGGATTTGGACTGGATGTCGGCGCCTATTTCACCCCCATTGAGGATTTGAATTTTGGATTGGTGTTGCGCGATAACATGTCCAAATACACCTGGAACACGGAAAAGGTATGGGAGCGCGGCACCAGCGTCACGGACAAATTCCCCCGGGTCATGCGCGCGGCCGTGGCCTATCGAACCCCGTTGCGCTGGCTGCTGGTCAGCGGAGAAGTCGAAGACAGCAAGGAACAAAATCCGCGATATCATGTTGGTGCGGAAGCAACCCTGCCGCAGGTGGGCGCCTTGCGCATGGGACTGGATGAAGGACGGTTGACGTTCGGCCTTGGTTTCGGTTTGCGGTTTCTGGGAACCGACCTGGCGCTCAATTATGCCTATGCCGCGCCCGATGAAGCGCCGAGCGCAGACCACATTTTCTCCTGGCATTTCGGATTTTAACATAGGACGTGAAAGATTCGATGATGAAAAAAAATCAAATTATCATACTTTTGCTGCTACTGGGAATTTCTGCCGCGGAAGCGCAATGGAAAACCGGCCTGGCGGTTCTGCAGATCGGCGCTGGCGCGCGTCCGGCCGCCATGGGCGAGAGCATCGTGGCTGCCGCGCAGGACGCCGGCAGTTCATTCTGGAATCCCGCGGGCATCGCACAAATCTCCAGGCGTCAGGCTCATTTCAGCCATAACCAGTGGATCCAGGATATCCAGCAGAGCGCGGCAGCGGTTGCCTTTCCCCGCGGCAAATGGGCCATCGGTTTGCATGCGCTGGTAAATTCCGTTTCCGATATCGAACAGCGCATCACGCCCACGGAAGAGCCGCTCGGCACTTTCTCCGCCCATGACGTCGTATTCGGCCTGAATCTGGCCCGGCATCTTGGCGATAAGGCCACCGTTGGCATCAACGTGCGTTATCTGCACGAAAAAATCTATGTGGAAAGCGCCAGCGGATTCAGCATGGATTTCGGCGTGCAGTATCGCACGCCCATCAAGGGACTCTGGGCCGGAGCCGCTCTGCAACATCTGGGCGCCATGTCGGAACTGCAAGTCGAAGAGGTGACACTGCCGCGCACGCTGCGGGCCGGCATCTCCTATGCACTCCCGGTGAGTGCTTCAAGATCCTTCTGGCTGGTCACGGCCGATTATGTCTCGGTGCAGGACCAGGAGAGTCACCTGCATGTGGGCACCGAGCTGCGGCCGGTGGAAATGCTGGCGCTGCGCGCCGGTTACATGGCGGGCTATGAGGCGCGCGATCTCAGCGCCGGATTTGGCCTGCGCTTTGGCCGCTCCGCGCTGGATTACGCCTACATTCCATTCAAGGAAGATCTTGGTCAAGCGCATCGATTCTCGTTTACGCTGCAATTTTGAGACGTTTTTCCCTTGCGAAAGCTCTTTAAATTGATTAAAATATAAAGATTTGTATTTTAATCATTCTGAACTAATGTAAGGGTGAACGCGATGGCCAAGTACAAGATTGCTCTGCTGCCGGGAGATGGAATCGGCAAAGATGTCATGGATGCAGCACAGATCGTGCTCGACAAGCTGGCCCTGGATGCGGAATATTTTCCCGGGGACATCGGCTGGGAATTTTGGTGCCAGGAAGGGGATCCGCTTCCCAAACGCACCACTGAATTATTAAAAAAGACTGATTGCTGTCTTTTTGGCGCCATTACCTCCAAGCCCAAGGAAGAAGCGGAAGCGGAATTGGCGCCTGAATTGAAAGGCAAGGGACTCGTCTATTCCAGTCCCATCGTCCGCTTGCGTCAGGAATTCAACCTGCGCACCAACCTGCGCCCCTGCAAAGCCTATCCAGGCAATCCCCTCAACTATCGTGATGATATCGACCTTGTGGTCTTTCGCGAAAACACCGAAGATCTTTATGCGGGCGTTGAGTTTCATCCCATCCCCGAAGAAGTGATGCAAACGCTGGTCAAGCATTCCCCCAAGATGAAACGGTTCGCTGCCGTACCCTTGAATGACATCGCAATTTCCTTGCGCATCATCACGCGCCAGGCCTCGCACAATATCGTGCGCGATGCGTTCGAATATGCGAAAAAGTACGGCTACAAGTCGGTCACCGTGGTTGAAAAGCCCAATGTCATCCGCGAAACCAGCGGCTTGTTCATTCGCGAAGCGCGCAAGATCGCTGCCGAATACCCGGGCATTGCCCTGTGGGAAGCGAACATCGATGCCATGTGCATGTGGCTGATCAAAAATCCGCAGGACTATGGCGTCATCGTCACCAGCAACATGTTCGGTGACATCATCTCCGATCTGTGCGCCCAGCTCATCGGCGGGTTGGGATTCAGTTCCAGCGGCAACATCGGCGATCAGTACGCCGTCTTTGAACCCACCCACGGTTCCGCGCCCAAGTACGCCGGACAGTATAAAGTCAATTCCATGGCCATGTTGCTGACCGTCAAATTGATGCTGGATTGGCTCGGCGAAACGGAGATGGCGCAGCGGCTCGAAAAAGCAGTATCAGCGGTCATCGCCGAGGGAAAAACACGCACCTACGATATGGGCGGCAGCAGTTCCAGTCTCGACATCGCCAAAGCGGTGGCTGCTCACCTGTGATGTACGCAGGCGTATTGAAATACAGTTATAAATCAGGCAGCCGCGGCATCGGCCACGGCTGCTGGTTTTAAATAAAGTGCGTGTTGTCTATCGCCAGGATGAGTTCCGCGGCTGCAGGAGTCGGTTTGAAAAAAATATATCTGACCATCGGGGTACATAATCATCAACCGGTGGGAAATTTTGATTTTGTTTTTGAAGACGCCTATCAGAAAGCATATGATCCTTTTTTGCACCTGATCGAACAGTTTCCTCAAATCAAAATCACTCAACACTATTCCGGCATATTACTGCAATGGATCGCTGCGCACCATCCCGAGTTCATCACCAGGTTGGGCGCCCTGGCCGGCCGCGGACAAATCGAACTCATGTCCGGCGGCTTTTACGAACCCATCTTGATCGCCATTCCGGATGAAGATAAAATTGCCCAGATTCGTAAACTGACGCACTATATCGAAGCCAACTTGTACACCCATCCGGAAGGCGCCTGGCTGGCAGAGCGCGTGTGGGAACCCGAACTGCCGCACGCCCTGGTACAGGCGGGCATCTCTTACAGCGTGGTCGACGATGTGCATTTCAAATTCGCCGGCTTGCGAGATGAACAACTTTACGGGTATTATCTTACGGAACATCTGGGCGCCCTGATGCGTATATTCCCAATCAGCGAGCGTTTGCGTTATACCATCCCTTTTCGTCCACCCGAAGAAACGATTGAATATCTGCACAGTCTGGCGACCGAAGAAGGAGATCGCATCGCTGTATTCGCCGATGATGGAGAAAAGTTCGGCGTCTGGCCAGAGACCTATGCACAATGTTATGAAAGCGGCTGGCTGCATGCGTTTTTCAGCCTGCTGCAGGACAATCAGGATTGGCTCCAGGTTGTGACCTTTCAGGAAGCGCTGCAAAAACTGACGCCCCTGGGCCGAATCTATTTGCCGGCAGCCTCCTATCGTGAGATGATGGAATGGTCCATGCCGGCACAAACCATCATCAAATATGATGAATGCAGCAAATGGCTCGCGGACCATCATCTTCCCGTGGAGTATAAATCGTTCATTCACGGAGGCTTCTGGCGCAACTTTCTCGCCAAATACCCGGAAGCCAATTCCATGCACAAGCGCATGCTCAGAACCAGTCAGCGGCTGCGCGCCTGGCAGGGAGAAGAGACGCCGCAACTCGCCGCAGCGCGCGAGCATCTCTACGCCAGTCAATGCAATTGTCCCTACTGGCACGGCGTCTTTGGCGGGCTCTATCTGCCCAATCTGCGCTATCCGATTTACCAGAACCTCATCCAGGCCGATTGCGCCATGGATCAGGCGGGCAAAACAGCGGCACAGCTGAAAAAAGGTTGGGTGACGGCAGACGTGATCGATTTTGACGCGGATGCACAGGATGAATTGATCATCGAGTCCGATCGCATGAGTCTGTATTTTGCACCGGGTAATGGCGGCGCGCTCTTTGAATGGGATATCAAACACAAGGCCGTAAATCTGCTGGACACCATGACGCGCCGCGAAGAGGGCTATCATCATCGCCTGCGCCACGCCCGGACAGTCTTGGACCAGACCAGGTCGACCATGGAATCAACCAGCATCAGCGATCTGGCGACTGCAAAAGAAGAAAATCTGCAACGATACCTGCATTATGATTGGTATCGCCGCAGCGCCTTGATCGATCATTTTTTGCATCCGTCGACACAGCTGGAACAGTTCGCGCGGGCAAAATACGGCGAACAGGGCGATTTTGTCGATCAGCCCTATGCATTCGATATCGCAGAAAATGCCACGGTCGCGATCATCACACTGGAACGAGAGGGACATGTCTGGATGGGCCCCCATTTTGTGCCCATTCAGTTGCGCAAGCAAATCAGCATCAGATGCAGGTCGACGGTTGTGGAAGTTGATTATACGGTTATCAACCGCCATGCACAAACAGTCGATCTCTGGTTCGCCAGCGAGTCCGCATTCGCCCTTTTGGCGGGAGATGCAAAAGACCGTTATTTTATTTCTCCAGATTGCAAGGTGCTGCCGCGAAATCTGGCCAGCACGGGAGTCCTGGAAAATATACAGACCCTGGGCATGCGCGATGAATGGAATGGTCTGGAAGTGCAGGTGGCGGTGGACCGGCCGGCGACGTTCTGGCGTTTTCCAATTGAAACCGTCTCGCTCTCCGAAGCCGGTTTCGAGCGCATCTACCAGTGCTCGGTGGTCATGCCGCACTGGCGCATCAGACTGCAGCCCGAAGAGATGTGGCGGATGAAATTACTCCTGTCATGCAGTGATTGTTAACATTACTTTTTTTTGGGAATGAAACAGATGAATAAAAAAATTTCCTGGATCCTCGTGCTGGCCACGCTGGGAATCATCATTGGCATCGGGTTCACCAAATTTGGCAACAATGAGCTCTATCCCCAGGATAACATTCGCGCCGAACTGGATCGATTCATAGAGGTTTTCGCCTATGTGAAACGGTTTTATGTGGAACCCGTGGACAGTGATAAATTGATCACCGGCGCCATCGAAGGCTTGCTGGGCAAACTCGATCCGCACTCGGTATACATCCCCAAGAAAAGCCTTGAAAAAGTCACGGAGCAATTCGAAGGCAGTTTCGAGGGCATTGGCATCGAATTCATCGTTCTGAATAAAGTGCTGACCGTGGTCTCGCCGATTCCCGGCGGCCCTTCCGAAGCGGTGGGTTTGATGCCCGGCGACCAGATCATTCGCATCGATGACCAATCCGCTTATGGCATCACCGAAGAGGAGGTGTTCAAAAAATTGCGCGGCCCCAAGGGCAGCAAGGTCAAGCTCAGCATCGGCCGCAGCAGCATGCAGGAGCCCTTTGATGCGGTCATCACACGGGATAAAATCCCCATCAACAGCATCTATTCATCTTTTATGCTCGACGACGGCAAGACCGGCTATATCTGGCTGGCCCGTTTTGCCAGGACGACCTCGGATGAGCTCGACCGCGCCATGCAGGATTTGCTGCGGCAGGGTATGAAACAGCTTGTCTTCGACCTGCGTTCCAATTCCGGCGGACTGCTGGAACAAGCCGTCGAAGTGGCTGACCGCTTCATCCCCGAAGGCCAGAAGCTGGTCTATACGCGCGGCCGCATCAAGGCGGCGGACGATGATTTCTATTCAACCAACGGCAACGACCTGCCCATGTTCCCCATGGTGGTCATGATCAGCCACGGTTCCGCCAGCGCCTCTGAAATTGTGGCGGGCGCCATTCAGGATTTGGACCGCGGCATGGTGGTCGGACAAACCAGTTTCGGCAAGGGACTGGTACAAAATCAGATTGGCCTCAAAGACGGCTCCGGCCTGCGTCTCACCGTGGCGCGCTATTACACGCCCAGCGGCCGCCTCATCCAGCGGCCCTATGACGACGGCCTGGCGGATTACTATTCCGAAGCCTATAGCGATGAGGAGCCGAAACCGGCGCAGGATTCAAGCCGGCAAATTTATCAAACCCGATCCGGCCGCACGGTCTACGGCGGCGGTGGCATCACCCCGGACAGCATGCTCAAGGCCGAGCGCGTCTCCCGTTTTACCAATGAATTGTTCGCTAAACGCATTTTCTTTGAACTGGGCGCAAAATATGCGGCGGCACTCCGTGGAAAATATCAGGACTACCAGACCTTCCGCAAGCAGTATACGGTTGGCGATGAATTAACCGGAGACTTGCAGGAACTGGTCAAGAAAAACAAGATGGAATTCAGCGAAGAGGCGTATAAACGGGATCAAGTGTTCATCAGCGGCATCGTCAAAGCAGAAGTCGCACGCAATCTCTGGGACAGCAGCCATTACTATATGATGCTGCGCCAGGAGGATCCGGAATTGAAAGAAGCCCTGTCGCTGCTGCCCAAGGCGGCGGAAATCCTGAAACAGGGCGGTTGGTGATTTTTTGTCAGGCCCGGTTTTGAGGAGGGCGAAACCAGCGAACTGGCGGTACAGCATGAGAGGGCTATACAGTGTGGACGCGCTCGATGAGTCACCCGCTCTGCCACAATGATGCATCACCGTGGTTATCTCATGACGGTGTTTCTCCGTCAGCGTATGGCAAAATCCATGCGATCGCCGTCATCTGTTTGCTGGCGTTGCAGCTGTCCTGCTTCAATCCTTTCGCCCCTGCCCTTGATCGCGATGCCGCCAGCGGGTTGCGCATCACAGAACAGACGGAACCCGCTGAAGTGCTGGAAAATTTCGTCTATGCCTATACCTTTCGCGATTCACTGGTGTATGATAATTTGCTTGATAGTAGTTTCGTTTTTGTGTATTTTGATCCCAATCTGGGCACTTCAGGCCTGTATGCTTCCTGGAACCGGGATGTTGAGCTCAAAACGACGGGACGGCTTTTTCGCAACTTTGAAACGCTCAATCTGGTCTGGGACTCTACCATTTATGAGTCGCTGGATGGCACCGCGGCCGAGATCGCAAAAACGCTCCATCTTCACATGTTCGGAAGTCGAGGGGAGTATAATCTCACGGGGAATGCCATCTTTAACATGCGTAAAAATCCATATGACGAAAAATGGCGCATCACGCGTTGGAAAGATGAATCACAGATGTAGCGCTGAAGAGATTTTTGCATTAAACCCTGTTTTCTCGTAAAATCGAAATAATAATTTGACTTTATGGTGGTATATTTAGTATTTTTCAGTAGGTTTACTCAGGCGAAACAATCTTCATATTGATTCAGACGAGGTGCAGATAGAATTGATCAGTGAAGAACAAAAAAGAAAATTCGAAGATATTGCCTTCGAATACATGGATTCTCTGTACAGCACGGCTCTGCGCATGACACGCAATACAGCGGAGGCCGAGGATCTGGTGCAGGACACCTATTTGCGGGCCTATCGTTTTTTCGATAAAT
The DNA here is from genome assembly GCA_963169875.1 of Candidatus Zhuqueibacterota bacterium. Lineage (GTDB taxonomy): Bacteria > Zhuqueibacterota > Zhuqueibacteria > Residuimicrobiales > Residuimicrobiaceae > UBA2214. The sequence goes on along the minus strand of CAUJEL010000187.1, from coordinate 25,203 downwards.
TCGAAGAGGGAACCAATTTCAAGGCGTGGATTTTTAAAATCCTCACCAATACCTTCATCAATAAATACCGGAAAAAGATTCGCACCCCGCAGCAGGTGCAGCTCGAAAAAGTCGAATTCGGCCTGGAAAATGAAAATGTCCAGCAGGGCGTCAAGGAGTGGGGCGGTTTCGACGAAGCCAATTATGAAGAATTGTTCGATGACGATATCAAGGCGGCGCTGCAGCAGCTGAGTGAAGAGTTCCGCATGGTCATTCTGCTGGCGGATGTGGAGGGCTTTGCCTACAAGGAAATCGCCGATATCATTGACCGGCCGATCGGCACGGTGATGTCGCGTTTGTTTCGCGGCAGGCGCATGCTGCAGAAAGTGCTGGAAAAATACGCCCGTCAGGAAGGATATATAAAAAGTAAAGCGAATTGAATTAACATGGAAGTGCAATGAATAAGTGGATCGTTCTTTGTCTTGGTCTGTTCTCTGTTTTTTCCGCGGTTTTCGCGCAAGGGTTCCAGGAACCCGAGGTGCTCACGGCGCAAATGTCCGTTTTGCAGCCCCAGGTGAGCGCAGGCGGCGAATTTCAGATCGCGGTCATCGTGGATATTCATCACGGCTTGCATATCAACTCGAATAAACCCGCGCAAGAATATCTCATTCCGGCTGAATTCAAATTCACCCCGGCCGCTGATGTGAGCTTTGGCGCCGTCCTTTATCCCCAACCCCTCTCCAAACCATTCGCCTTCTCCGATGAGCCCTTGTCGGTCTATGAGGATAAAATACAAATCAACGCCCGGGCGCAGGTTGCGCCCTCGGCGGCATTGGGCATAAAAACTATTGAGGGCGTCTTCTCCTACCAGGGATGCAATGACAATAGCTGCTTCGCCCCTGACGAGATCAAATTATCCGCTCAAATTGAGGTGGTGGCAGCAGGCACCGCGATAACAGCTCCACTTGCCCCCTCTTTTACGGACGAAACAGACCCGGCGCCCGCTTCCGTTCAATTCACCCAGGATGAACGCCGCGCCCTGGAGATTCTCGAACAGGGACTGCCCTATGCGATTCTGGCTTTCTTTTTGATCGGACTGGCGTTGAATCTCACGCCCTGCGTCTATCCGGTGATTCCCCTCACCGTGAGTTACTTCGGCGGGCAGAGCAGCAAAAGCCGAGGCTCCAGCTTTATCAGCGCTCTGTTCTATCTGATCGGCATTGCCCTGTCGTTCGCCCTGCTGGGCGTGCTGTCCGGGCTGGCGGGCAAGCAATGGGGCTTTTTGTTCCAGAGTCCCTGGTTTGTCGTCGTGATTGCAGGTATCATTTTGCTCATGGCCGCCAGCATGTTCGGCGCCTTTGAAATCAGCGTGCCCTCCGGCTTGCTCACCCGTTTTGGCGGCGCCCGCGAAGGCATCCTCGGCGCGCTCATCATGGGACTCACCGTGGGCGTCATCATCGCACCCTGCGCCGCAGGGATCATCATCGGACTGGTCGGCCTGGTGGCGAAACTTGGCCTGGTGGTAAAAGGCGGCATCTTGTTTTTCGTCATGGGATTGGGACTCGGGTTACCCTATCTCATATTGGCTACTTTTTCCGGCCTCCTTAACCGCATGCCACAGTCCGGCATGTGGATGATCTGGGTTAAAAAATTCTTTGGATTCCTGCTCATCGGTGTGGCGCTCTATTTCATCACCCCGCAGCTGGAAAGAATCAACGACAAGTTATCCTTTTTAGTGGGACTGGTCGCGCTGGTCGCTGGTGTCTTGCTGGGCTTTCTCGATCACGATGGCGGCTATGGCAAGGGCTTCAAATGGTTCCGGCACGTCGCCGGAGTTATTCTGCTGCTGCTGGGATTTTTTATGGTGCGCTCGGGCATCGAAGCAAAAGTCTCGGAACTGCCCTGGCAGCCCTATCGCGGCCAGACCGTTGAACAACTGCTGGAGGCGCAAAAACCCGTATTCATGGATTTCTATGCGGATTGGTGCGCGCCCTGCAAGCAGCTGGAACGCGAGACCTTCAGTGATGCGCGGGTGGTCGAAGCCTTTGCCGGCTTTACCCTGGTGAAAGTGGATTGCACCAAACCTGACGCACAGACGCGCGCGTGGATGGAAAAATTCGCGGTCAGCGGCATGCCCACCCTCATATTCCTAAACACAGAGGGTGAGGAGATCAAATCCCTGCGCGAGATCGGGTTTGTCGGGCCCGATAAATTTCTCGAGAGTTTGAAAGCAGCAGTGGAATGATGCTGGCGAACTGACTAACCTTACCAGCCGTTCATTTTTTCCAGAATTTGTATCAGCAAGGACAATGAAGCAGGTCGACGAGTCTCATCGACCTGCAATGGTTTCAAAAAAAGGCCTTTCAGAATGTGGAGGTGTCTGGATTCTGACGGGCTTTTTTCGTTTTGCAGGTATTTGCAGATCGATTAAATATTCATTGCTATAAATAATAAAAATTATGAAATTATTAGATACGCAAAAATGAATTGAAAAAGGCACACATGTGGAATTGAAGAAAGTAAAATTTATTCATAATCCCAAATCAGGATTGATGCGCAGTCCGATGCTCATTCGCAAAGTGATCGAATATACGTTATACGACGCTTCCTTTGTCTATGATTTTGTGGAAACCGAATACCGCGGGCATGCACACGAACTCGCCAAACAGGCGGTCGCCGATGGCTATGATGCAGTGGTGGCGATTGGGGGAGATGGTACCGCCAACGAGGTGGCGAGCGCGCTCCTCTACACCAACGTGGCCTTGGGGATCATACCGATCGGCTCCGGAAATGGACTGGCGCGGGGATTGTCCATTCCCGTGGCGGTTCGCCGCGCGGCGCGCCTCCTCCAGGATGGTACGACGCGGGTGATCGATGCCGGCTGTATTGAGGATCGCCATTTTTTCATCGTCACTGGTATCGGATTTGACGCCCTGATCGGCAAACTGTTCGATGATCGCAGTCTGCGCGGACCACTGCCCTATTTCTATATCGGCGTCCGTGAATTCTTTTTCTACCGGCCGGAGATGTTCACGCTGGAATTCAACGGCCGCAAACTCACCATTCGCGCGCTTTTGGTGACCATTGCCAATACCAAACAGTGGGGCAATGGTGTCTATGTGGCACCCCAGGCGGAACCGGATGATGGCTTGCTGGATATCTGTATTTTGCACCGTATTGGCATGCTGCGGGCCATCTGGCATCTGCCCAAACTTTTCACCGGTAAAATTGACAAGATACGCGAATATGAGCGCTACCAGGCTACCTCGGTCAGGATCCTTCGAGAAAAACCGGGGCCCTTCCATGTGGATGGAGAGCCTGTGGACGCTCCGGTCAACCTCAATGTTCATATCAAAAAAGACGCGTTGACCGTCATTGTCCCGGACCCCGAGAGCGGCGAAAAATTCAAACGCTGGGTACGCACGCACGCCAAAAAACTGCAAGAGATAACCGGCTTGAAGAACGCGAATAATTAAAAAATTCTGATTAATTGTGAAACTATTTCAATTTTCGCGAGTCTGATAAGGATGAGGGTAACCTATTGGGAGGAGTAACCCATCCATGAATTGGCTACGAAAAATTGCCTTGACCATGCTTGTGCTGGGAATTTCAACAGCTATTTTTCTCCTCATGGTCAGTGATAAACAGACCAAAAAAGAGGTGCTGCGGCCCACCCTGGAAGCACTGGGCGCCCAGCTCTTCAACGCTGTCCGTGATGATTCTGAAAAACACGAACTGGAAAAAAATTACGAACTTTTTGTCAACAGGGCCGAAGCACAGGAAATTCCGCCGGAGCAGGTGGAAGACGTTGCCGCACAGATTTTGAATTTGAGCAGCAAAGACTCCCTCATCTCCGGCAGAGAAGCCCTGGCGCTGTTGACAATGGAGGCGCCAGACGTTGTCATGAAAGTGGATTCACCGGGGCAGGACGGTTATCACATCAATATAGCCGCCCCAGCCCTGGAAAGCCAACCCATCGTTCTCAAACGTCCTCCCAAAATGGTCCGGACTTATACACCCGAAGAAATGGCCGAGCGCTTGCGCAGCATGCAAAATTTCCAAAAGCAGATGGAAAAACTGGCGCGTGTCTCTGATAAGAAGCACATCATCCGGCAAAAATATTATTTTTCGCCCACCGATAGCGGGTTGACCGTCCGGGTCGATGCGACGCTGCGCGATGCCTTGGGCGATGAGAATTCCGATTTGGCCCGGAAATTCAAAGAATTGGAAAAGAAACGCTGGCTGGAATGGGAACAAAAGCACCGCGAGCTTGAGTTGAAGCATGTCATGAGCAACGACTCATTGCGGCGTGTCCTGGATCAGGTGGCGAAATGGTCCGTCATGGCCAAACAATTTGGCATAGCCATTGAGGATTCCATCCTCCAGGAGACAAAAAGAGCGCACGAGGAGGAACGTTTAAAAGAACAACAGCGTTTGCACGAAGAACCACCGCCACCGGGGCCGCCGCAATGAGGCAAAAACAAACCTGAAATTCTAACATCGGAGTGATGTTACCGCCATGCTGGAGCTGAGAAACCGCTTACCGGTCTTAATCGTGCTGCTATCTTGTTCTGCTGTTTTTCCGCAAACAGATACCCTTTCGCTTCAACTCCACGTCGCCAGAAATCTATTTTATGCCAGTGTCACTGATAAAAAGCAGATCGAACCCGCTCTGGCGGCTTTTCAGGCTATCCGCAGGGATTATCCCGCCCTGGCCGGCCGTGCCCTGACCTATATCGGTGCCGTCGAGGCGCTCCGTGGCAAACACGCCTTCTGGCCCCATGACAAGCTGCATCTGGCCAAGCGCGGCATCGCCATCATGGATGAAGGCGTGGCGCAGGCGCCGGACGATATCGAAGCGCTCTTCATCCACAGCTCCACCTGCTATTTCCTCCCCTTTTTTTTCAACCGCGGCAAAGATGCCCAGGAAAAATTTCGCACGATCCTGCAATTACTCCCCCGGCATTTTCAGGCCTATGAACCGGGAATGATTCGCAATGTTGTGCTGTTTATTGCAGAAAAAGCGCATCTCGACGAAGATGGACAACTGCTGCTGCAACAGTTAAAGGAAGAACTGGGGCTTGCCAACACACCTTGAGTATATTCTGTTCAACCTGGTGGTCCTCATGGGACCTGTACTCCTGAGTTTTGACCGCCAACTGCGCTTCGTCCGGCAGTGGCGCCACGCTTTGCTTTCCATCCTGCCTGTTATGGCCCTTTTCATCATCTGGGATTGGCTGGTCACGGACCGGCACTGGTGGTTCAATCCGGTCTATACGGCCGGAACGTTCATCGGCGCCCTGCCTCTGGGCGAATGGCTCTTTTTTTTGAGCGTGCCTTTTGCCTCGCTGTTTGTCTGGGATGTGCTGCGGCACTACCGCCCCAGAGGCGCTCTGCCGGGCGCCGGGATTCATCCCCTGTGGCTGGCCATTGGATTCGCGCCGGCCCTGATGTTCGCCTGCCTGGGCAAGGAGTACACTGCTCTGGTCTTTTTCGCGCTCACCATCACGGCCTGGTATGATCTCACCCGGGGCGGACGCGTTTTGACGCGGGCCAACGTCCTTTGGTATGCAATCCTTCTGACCGCATTGATGTTTATTTTTAACGGCTATCTCACCGCCCGTCCGGTCGTGCTCTATCAGGCCCAATATCAGCTCGATATCCGTCTCTACACCATTCCCGTTGAAGATTTCCTCTATGGATTCAGCTTAATCCTCGGTTGCACCTCGATCTATGAAAAATACAGGCGGAACCATGCGTAAACAGGTGGCTGTCATTGGTGGCGGTCTCGCGGGATTGAGCGCGGCCATCCGGCTGGCGAAGCAGGATTATAAAGTCACTTTGTATGAACAGACTGCCCAACTGGGCGGCAAGATGGGCGAAATCCGCCAGGACGGATTTCGCTTCGACACCGGGCCGTCGCTGCTGACCATGCCGTTTGTCCTTGACGAACTTTTCACCGCCGCAGGCTTACAGCGTGGTGATTTCCTCGACCTGGTTCCCGTGGAACCCATGTGCCGCTACTTTTTTCCCGATGGCACGCGTCTCGACGCCAGCCACGATGTCGAAAAAATGCGCGCCGCCCTCGCCTCTTTCTCGCCCCCCGACGGGGAGCGGTTGCGCGATTTTCTCGCCTACAGCCGGAAAATTTATGATACCACGGCGGAGGTGTTCCTCTTCACCCCCATCCAGGAATGGCGCAAGCTGCTGCGCTGGCGGCATGTGCCAACCCTGCTCTCCCTGCCCGCCATCGATCCCTTCCGCACCGTGCATGGCGGTTTGGCGCGCTTTTTCAAGAATAAAAAAGTCCTGCAGTTGTTTGACCGTTATGCGACCTATAACGGCTCCAATCCCTATCAGGCGCCGGCGACGCTGAATATCATTCCTCATGTTGAATATGGATTGGGCGCCTATTATGTGCGCGGTGGAATGTATCGCCTGGTAAATGCGTTAGAAGAATTGGCCAGGCGGTTGGGTGTGGAGATTCACACCAACACCAGGGTTTCGCGCATTCTGCAGCAGAACGGCCGCGTCGCCGGCATTGTGGCGCAGGGCGAAACCATCACCTGTGAACGCGTGGTGTGTAACGCGGATGTGGTGACCGCGTTCAATGAGCTGATCGAGGAGGCGCCGCGAAGACGTTCACAACTGAATCGCCTCGAACCCTCCCTTTCCGGACTGGTCTTTTTATGGGGTGTTCAAGGCCATCATGCGGAATTGCTGCAGCATAATATCTTTTTCTCCAGAGATTATCGCGGCGAATTCGAGCAGATTTTTCAGCAGCGGCGCCCCCCGGATGATCCAACCATCTATGTCGCCATCACCAACCGGGTTGATGCCGCGGATGCGCCGCCCGATGGTGAGAACTGGTTTGTGCTGTTGAACATGCCTTATCTCGCGGAAGGACAGGATTGGGAAGCCGCTGTTCCACAGATGCGCGAAACCGTTTTGAAAAAACTGCGGGATCACGGCATCGATTTATCGGGGCGCATAACCTGTGAAAGGGTTTTGACGCCGATTCATTTTTATGAAAAATACAGCAGCAATCGCGGCAGCATTTATGGCATCTCCAGCAACTCCCGGAGCATGGCTTTCCGCCGGCCCGCCAATCGCAGCCGCGATGTGCGCGGGCTCTACTTCGCCGGCGGCGCCTGCCATCCCGGCGGCGGCATCCCGCTGGTGCTGCTCTCCGGCAAAATGGCTGCGGAATTATTGATGGAAAAGGACAGATAACGGACAGGTAACATGGCAGATAAAAAACAGGTGGTCGTCATCGGCGCCGGATTCGGCGGATTGGCCCTCGCCAACCGGCTGCAATCGCGCGGCCACACAGTGACCATCCTTGAAAAAAACGCAAAACCCGGCGGACACGCCTATCCCCTGCAGCGTCAGGGATACACCTTTGACATGGGGCCCTCGCTGATCACGGCGCCCGACTTGATCGAGGAAATTTTTCAGCTTGCGGGACGTACCATGAAGGACTATTTGCAACTGCAGCTCCTCGATCCCTTTTACCGCATCTATTTTCATGACGGTACGCACATCGACTACTGCAGCGATGGCGCGCGCATGCGCGAACAAATGGCGCAGTTCAGCCGCAAGGACGCCGGCCGCTACGATGCGTTTATGGCAGCCTCGAAAAATCTCTACGACGCCGTCATCGGCGAAGGCATGGGCAGGACGCCTTTCATGGATTGGCGCACCATGTTTTCTTTCATGCCCCGGGGGCTGCGGCTGAACGCTTTTCTGCCGGCCCATCTCTTCGCCAGCCTCTATTTCAGGGATTTCCGGCACCGCTTTATCTATTCCTTTCATCCCCTGTTCATCGGCGGTAATCCCTTTCGCGCGCCCGCGGTTTACCAGATGATCCCTTATCTGGAAAAGACCGGCGGCGTGTGGTACAGTCAGGGCGGCATGTATAGCCTGGTGCAGGCTTTGGAAAAACTGTTTCTGGAGCAAGGCGGTCATATTATCACCAACGAGCCAGTCGAGGAAATCATCGTGCACCAGGGACGCGCCAGAGGCGTGCGCACGGCGGCGCGGGAATACGAAGCCGAGGTGGTGGTTTCCAACGCCGATTTTCTCCATACCTATGGCGATCTCATCCCCGCAGTGCATCGCCGCAAATGGACCGATCGGCGGCTGCGGCGCGTGGATTATTCCATGAGTGCGGTCCTGATCTACCTGGGACTGAAGCGGCGCTATCCGCAGCTGTTGCACCATACGTTGATCCTGTCGCACCGTTACAAGGGCCTGGTGCGGGATATCTTTGACCGCAAGACCGTGCCCGATGATTTCTCCATGTATCTCCACGCACCCACACGCAGCGACGACACCATGGCACCGCCGGGATGCGAGAGCCTCTATGTGCTCATCCCGGTGAGCAATCTGCAGGGCGGGCAGAATTGGGCGGAATTGGCACATCCCCTGACGCAGCACGTCCTCAATCATCTCGAGCAGCGTTTTGGCATGGAGGACTTGAAAGAGAATATCGATGTCATGGAAGTCTTCACGCCGGAAGATTTCCGCAAAAAGCAGAATGCCTGGTACGGCAGCGCCTGGGGGGTGGAGCCCAAGCTTACCCAGACAGCCATATTCCGGCCGCACAACCGCAGCGAGGATGTGGCCGGTCTCTACCTGGTGGGCGCCAGCACGCATCCCGGCGCCGGCGTGCCCGGCGTGCTGCTCACGGCGGCGACCACAGATGCCGTGATTGCCAAGGATTTGAACTAATTCTATCAATGACGTATGGATAAATACTGGCAAGATGAAAATTTGCACCCCGCTTTTGAGTATGCGCGCAGTCTGACCGCCCGCTATGCCAAGAGCTTTTACATCTCCGCCCGGTTTTTGCCTCCGGAACGGCGCTGGGCGACCTATGCCCTCTACGGTTTCTGCCGCTATGCCGACAACCTCATCGACCTGCCGCGAAAGAGGACGCAGGAGCAGCAGCTGGCGGAAATCAGCTGTTTTGCCCAGGAACTCTCCCATGCCTATGAAGCGGGCGAGTCCGAACATCCCATCCTCAAAGCCTTTATTGTGGCAGCGCAGCGTTACGAGATTCCCATAGAGTATCCGCTCGATCTGCTACGCGGCTGCGAAATGGATATCCAGTTCGCCGGCTATGAGACGTTCGACGACCTGTATGTTTTTTGCTATCGCGTCGCCGGGGTGGTGGGATTGATGATGACCCACATTCTCGGGTATAGCGATGCAGCCGCATTTGCGCCGGCTGAGAAACTCGGCATCGCCATGCAGCTCACCAACATCCTGCGCGACATACAGGAGGACAAAAACATGGGACGCATCTACCTGCCGCGGCAGGAGATGCAGGCCTATAAAGTGGATGAAGAGGATATCATGGCGGAGCGGCTGAGTCCGGCCCTGGTGGATCTGATCCGCTTTCATGTGCAGCGCGCTCATGGTTATTATGATGAGGCGGATCGCGGCATACCTCTGTTGAGCCACGAATCCCGCTTTGCCATCTATGCAGCCAGCCGCATCTATCGCGGCATCCTCGGCAAGATCGAGCATACGGGGTACAATCCCTTTCTCGGACGGGCCTATCTGCCCATGCATCAAAAACTGTCCATCCTGTTGCATGAAAGGCTGCGGCGATGATCCCCGCGCGCCACAGCAAATGGGCGCAGGCTCTGTTTCATCCCTACGTCATGCGCCTGATGCGGCGACATTTTCATGGCTTCCATCTGCTCGGAGAGGTGCCTGAGTGGCCGCCGCAGAGAACCCTGTTCATTCTGCCCAATCATGTCAGCTGGTGGGATGGATTCTTCATCCATATGCTCAATGAACGTCTGTGGCAGCGCAAACCGTATCTCATGATGCTGGAGGAACAGCTGTCACAGCATCGTTTCTTTGCGCGGTTGGGTGTGTTTTCAGTCAAGACCGAAGGCTTTGCGGCGGCCAAAAGTTCGCTGAATTATCTGCGATCGGTCTTTACATCGCATGCAGCCGGGGAAATCATGTTCTGCCTCTTTCCCCAGGGGGAACTGCGGCGGTCGCAGGTGCGGCCCCTGGGTTACAAGCCGGGCATCATCTGGCTGCTGCGGCAATCACCCGCCGCCGTCGACGTGGTTCAACTGGGCATCCGCATCGAGTATCTCGAGCATCAGCATGCAGACGTATTCTTTGAATTCCAGCCGCTGTCGCTTGCGGCCGGCCAGACACCCGAACTGGCGGAAATGGACGCAGCCCACGCCGCTCTGCTGGAGCGCATGGAGGGCCGCATTTTGGCCGGTGAACAGGGCCGTGAACTCTTGCACGGTCATGCCTCGGTCAGCGACCGGTGGCAGCAGTGGCGGCGTTTGTGGCACAGGAGCGAAAAATGACCCTCTTTTTTATCGTGCTCTATGCACTGCTGGGGATGACATTTGCGGTGGCGCTGTTCAACGCTTTCACAGCGCCGTTGGTGGCGCGTGGACCCAAGCCCGCCGCGGCGCCGCTGGTTTCAGTGCTCGTACCCGCGCGCAACGAGGAACGCAACATCCAGACCTGCCTGGCCAGTCTGTGCGCACAGGATTACCCCCATTTGGAGATCATCGTCCTCGATGATCATTCCCGGGACAAGACTCTGGAAATGGTGGAAGCCTATGCATCCATGGATGCGCGGGTGAGATCGATCCAGGGCGAGTCTCTGCCGCACGGCTGGACCGGAAAAAACTGGGCTTGCCACCAACTCAGCCGCGTCGCCCGGGGCGATATCTTGTTATTCACCGACGCCGATAATTTTTACGCACCTGTTGCGGTCTCCCGCACGGTGGGATGGATGCAAAAACTGGAGTTGGCGCTTTTCTCGGCGTTTCCGCAGCAGATCACCATCACCCTGGCGGAAAAGCTCATCGTACCCGTTTACGATCTCTTCGTGTATGCGTTTCTGCCCCTGCGTTTAACCTACCGCAGTCCCCAGCCTTCACTGGCCGCGGCCAATGGCCAATGGATCGCGTTCACACGTCCAGGCTACATGGCCGTGGGCGGCCATGCTGCAGTGAAAAACCAGATTGTCGAGGATACCGCCTTGAGCCGCCGCGCCAAACGACTTGGGCTCAAGACCCTCACAGCTTCGGGCCGTGACGCGGTCATGGGACGAATGTATCACAGCTGGCGCGAAGTGTGGTACGGTTTCGCCAAGAACGCCTTTGGCCTGATGGAATACAAGACGCTTCCGTTCTTTCTGCTGTTAGGCCTGCTGTTTTTTATTTTTATCCTGCCGTACCTGTTGATCTGGAGCCGGTTCTTTTTCCCGTGGGCCTGGCCGGCCGTGCTCATTAATATCCTGTTGCGCTGGCTGCTGGCCGTCAAGTACAAGCAGCCGCTTTGGGAAGGGATTATCCTGCATCCTTTGGGCATCTTACTGACCATTCTCGTGGGCTTGACCTCTTTTTATTATTATCAGATCGGCAACATCGTCTGGAAAGAGCGGCAGGTGCCCTTGCGATGAAACGCGATGGATTTGAGTCGATTTTTTTCACAGCAGAACGCCGGCGCATCTTTCTGCTCTATTTTTTGCTGCTGGCGGGCGGACTGTGGCATGTGCTGGGATGGTTCCAGGATTTGATGCGGCTGCTGGCCGGCCCCATGCTGATGGCGCTTGCTTTGGTTACACTGATGGCTATGACCGGTCCCGGGTCATCCCTGGTCTGGAGGCGCAGGGCCTGGATCTACAGCCTGGCGGTCGTGGCCACCTCCCATTGCATTGAATGGTACGGTGTACGCAGCGGTTTGATATTTGGATCTTACCACTATGGTCAGATCCTCCAGCCGCAGGTGGCAGGGGTGCCCCTCGCCATCGGATTTGCCTGGCTGGTGATGATTTGGTCCTCGGCCGCGGTGGCACAGCGGCTGCTGCCGCAAAAGCTGCGCAGGCATGCGCTGGCGTTCATCATGGCCACAGCCGTGCTCATGGTGGCGTTCGACGCGGTCATGGAGCCGGCGGCCATGAAACTGGGCTATTGGACCTGGCGCGGGGGCGAGATACCCGCGCAAAATTACCTCGCCTGGTTTGCCCTTTCCATGGCATATGCCGCTCTGGGGTGGCGTTTGCGTCTCTTCGCCGAAAAGCTGCCCGCGCTCGCCGGGCATGTTTACGCGGCGCAGTTGTGCTACTTTATTTTAGTGTGGATCAGTAGATGAACGAAAATAAAAAACAGGGTACCGGAAAAAATGGGCCAGGCGCGTTCATCGCCCTGACGATCCTGGCGCTGTGGCTGGGGAATCTGAGTTTCTGGCTGCATCCGTCCCGTCCACCTCTCTTTTGGGGCCTGGCCGTGGCCGGCATAATGCTGCAAACATTGCTATATACCGGTCTTTTCATCACCGCCCACGATGCCATGCATAATGCAGTGGCGCCTTATTCCCTGAGGCTGAATCGCTGGATCGGACGCGTTGCGGTTTTCAGCTATGCGCTGATGCATTACGGCAATCTGCAGCGCCGCCATGGCATGCATCACAGCTATCCCGCCAGCAGCCGGGACCCTGATTACAACGATGGCGTACACGAGAGTTTTGGGCGCTGGTATTGGCGCTTCATGTTGCACTATATCACCTGGTGGCAGATAGCCGGCATGGCCTTGCTGTTCAATCTGCTGCAATATGGATTGGGCATTTCCGTGGAGCGGTTGTTGATCTTCTGGGTTTTGCCGGCTCTCCTGAGCACGATGCAATTATTTTATTTTGGCACCTATCTGCCGCACCGGGAAAAGGGAAAACCCCGGGATGCGGAACACCGGGCGCGCAGTTCGGGCTATCCGGTGTGGCTCTCCTTTTTCACCTGCTATCACTTTGGTTATCACCTCGAACATCATCTCTATCCGCGCACGCCGTGGTGGCGCCTGCCGGGGCGGCGATTGCCATGATGTCGTGCATCCTTCATGAAAGTGCATGAAAAATCCCGATTGTTATGGTTGTGCCAGCGGATCTGTTTTTCTTAATTCTATTATTTACATTGCTAAAAATACGGTTTTCCTGCATTAATCATTGGCATGACTTCTGCTATGTATCGCGTGGAGGGTTCGAGTGCCCACCAGACAGGAGGCAGTCATGTCTGAGCAGTTTTACACGCAGGCTTTTCTTTTTGTGGGTGGACTGGCGGGTGGGTATGTGACGGCAAGAACCGTGTTTAAAATCGGGCTTGCCGCTTTGGGTCTGGCTTCAACGATTGCCTATTTGATCAGTATAACCGATAAAGAGAGCGCAGCATTGAGTCTCTTGTATGCCGCTTTGATCAAGTATGCATCCCTGATGGTGAACGGTATTGCCCATCATGGCGGACTGGCGATATTGCTGGGCTATTTGCTCGGCGCCTTGCTCACGTTTTACCATTGGCGCATCGAAACGGATCGCCGCAAGGGGATTGTGCAGTTGCCGTTCTATCCCCGTTACGGCGGCGACCAGGACGTTCACTTCAAAAGAACGTAAATCAGAGTTGACAGCGAAAAAAGCAGTGCCAGCAGCGCCAGCCACAAGATGGTGCGCATGCGCGTGTCGATGATCTGAATGGTATCGGCAAAGTTTTGCAGCTGCACGGCGATTTTTTCGATCAACGCAGCCTGCTGGCGCTCATTCTCCTCCAGCTGGTGAATGCGTTCTTCCAGTTCCGCGCTGGAATCATAAACAACCGGATATTCAATTTCTTCCTGTTTGCTCTTCGCCAGAAGCTCTCTGGCCGTCTTGATGATTGGCGGCAAAAGCGTGACGACTTTGCCCCAGGGAACGCGCGATAGTATAACACCGATGCCCATCTGAACCTCCGTAATAATCACATAGATTGCACTAATTTCAAAGCCATGATGATCGCAGCCACCGCCACCATGATACGAATGGCCTTTTCCCCGCCTTTGACCGAAACTTTGGCGCCCCACCACGCGCCCAAAGCATTTCCCGCAGAAAGTACCAGACCATAAATCCAGTTGATATTGCCGCTGAAGAGAAATATCAGAAACGCCGGCAGCGTGAAAAACAGCATCATGAAGACTTTATGCATGTTGACTTCGACCAAGTCCAGCCGTTCAATATGATAAAGCGCCGCCATGATGAGAAAACCCACACCGATCTGGAGAAATCCGCCATAAAGTCCAATGCCCAACAAGCTGGGATAAATCCACCAGGATTTCTTTTTTCCTTCTGCTGCTTTGCTGGATCGCTTGTTGATGGGGACGAAGAGCGTCAAGACAATCAGGATCATCAGCACGCTGAGGATGATTTTAAAGACCTCATCCTTGAGGTTGACGGCGATGAGCGCCCCGAGGATGCCGCCGGGCAGGGTGAAAATGGCATAGCGGGCGCTTTTACGAAAGGCCGCCATTTTTTCGCGGCGAAAGGAGAGTATGGCGGATAAGCTCTGCACGATGACGGCGATGCGGTTGCTGCCATTGGCGGTGGCGCCGTCCAGTCCGAGGAAAATGAACGCCGGCACCGTGAGTATCGAACCGCCGCCGGCGATGGCATTAAGAAATCCGGCGGCCGTTCCCAGCGCAATGAGAATAATAAAATGTTCGATGGGCATGGTTTTCGATCCGATTCGTATGCGATGTTGACTGGACAAAAATGCGAAAAAAAGAGCACTTTTGCAACTCAATTCTCAAAAGGATTTTTGCATTGATGCAAAGACTTTGTATATTTATTGGCACGATTCACATACGAGAATGCAAAAACGCGCAACGAAATGATAGGCTTACAAATTGCATCGATAGCAATTGTTATCGCTGGAATGAAAATTAAAATTCAAAGTTGGTCAATAATCCCAATTTAAAAAGCTCGGCGGCCTCGGCGCGCTCGGCGGTTTATGAATAGAACAGGATAATACCGACAAAAACAGCTCGGCGATTCGAGTGCTAATAGTATCCACGTGAACAGATTTATCAAGGAGCATGCATGAAGCTGGTTGAATGTGTACCCAATTTCAGTGAAGGCCGGGACGCGGCCAAGATCGAACAAATTGCCGCGGCGATTCGCGCCGTGGATGGCGTCAAATTGCTGGATGTCGATCCGGGCAAAGATACCAATCGTACCGTGATGACCTTCGTCGGCGCGCCCGAGGCCGCCGTGGAGGCGGCTTTCGCGGCGATCGCCTGCGCGGCTGAAATCATCGACATGGCGAAGCACAAGGGCGCGCATCCGCGCATGGGCGCCACTGATGTCTGCCCGTTTGTGCCGGTAGCCGGCATCACCATGGAAGAATGCGCCGGACTGGCGCGTCAGCTCGGCCAGCGCGTTGGCGATGAACTGGGCATTCCTGTGTATCTCTATGAAGCGGCAGCTTCCCGTCCACATCGTCAAAACCTCGCCGACGTCCGCAGCGGCGAGTATGAAGGCCTGGCCGAAAAACTGCAGCATCCGCATTGGGCGCCCGATTTCGGCTCCCGGACTTTTAACGCCCGCAGCGGCGCCACGGTGATCGGCGCGCGCGAATTCCTCATCGCCTACAATGTCAATTTGAACACCCGGGACACCAGGATCGCCAACGAGATTGCCGGCCGCATCCGCGAGACCGGCCGTCCGAAAAAAGACGAGCAGGGCAAGATCATCCGCGACGAAAACGGTGAGGCCCTGCGCATCCCCGGCAAATTCACCGCCTGCAAAGCCGTGGGCTGGTACATGGACGACTTTGGCCGCGCGCAAATTTCCATCAACCTGGTCAATTATCATGTCACCCCGCCCCATCTCGTGTTTGATGAATGCTGCCAAATCGCACAAGAGCTGGGCGTGCGGGTCACCGGCAGCGAATTGGTGGGATTGATTCCGCTGCAGGCGATGCTGGAGGCGGGCGCATACTATCTGCGCAAACAGGGGCGCAGCACCGGCGTGTCGGAGGCCGAACTGGTCCACATCGCCGTGCTCTCTTTGGGATTGAGTGAGCTCTATGCCTTCGAAGCGGATAAAAAAATCATCGAATATCAGTTGCGCGAAGCGGGACCTCTGGTCAGCATGACGGTGAACCGCTTCGTCGATGTCCTCGCCAGCGAGTCACCAGCGCCCGGCGGCGGCAGCGTGGCGGCCTTGTGCGGCGCGCTGGGCAGCGCCCTGGCGGCCATGGTCGGCAGTCTCACCCACGGCAAGAAGGGCTATGAGGCCCATTGGCCGGACATGGAACAGCTCGGCATCCGCGCGCAAAAACTGAAAGATGAATTTTTATTTGATGTGGATCGCGACACCGCGGCGTTCAATAAAGTTATGGACGCCTTCCGTCTGCCCAAAAAGACCGATGAAGAAAAAGCCGCGCGTCAGGCCGCGGTGGAAGAGGCCACCAAGGGCGCCACCCGGGTGCCGCTGGAGGTGCTGCGCCGCTGCGTGGATGCGGTGCGCCTGGCGGCCGAGGCGGTGGAGAAGGGCAACAAGAATTCCATCAGCGATGCGGGTGTAGGCGCCCTGTGCGCAAGAACGGCGGCGGAAGGGGCGTTTTTCAACGTCTGCATCAATCTCGGTGGATTGCAGGATGATGCGTTCAAAACGGCCACGCGGCAGGAAGCGGAAAATATGCGCCGGGAAGTGGTGCAAATATGTGAACAGGTGGTCACGGCGGTCGAGAAGACGTTCTAAATGGTCCGGATCGATTACCTTTCATCCAACCTGTCATCCAGAAGGGACCTTTTAGCAAATATCCATCTGATTCAATGTCTGCCCAGGTCCCCAAGGCAAAAGCGAATTATCTAATTTTCTTCCGCTTTCTTGCGCGGGGATTCGTTGTAACACCAGTGTAGGAGGCCTCTCCTGAGGCCGACCGCGCATCAAATCGCGCTCTGGAGACTCCTACGAATCCATCTCTGGAAGCGTGAGCGGCTGCAAAACCCCTCTGTGTCTCTGCGCCTTGGTAGTGAAAAGAATTTCCCACAGGGACACAGAGGCACGGAGAAAAATCCGGCCGGGTGTAGCCCTGGGTTGCGGCATTAGGCTTAACCTTGCGAAGGTCGATGACCTTCGCAAGGTTGAGTAATACGTTCCAGTGCCGCCATATAAAATCCATCAAATCCAAAGGTGTGCGGATCCAGCCGCTTTTCTTCCACCAGCTTGAACCGCTCCATATAGCTCTGCAAAAAAGTCCGCACCTGATCTTCCCCCTCCGACTCCAGCACACTGCAAGTGGCATACACCAAGCGTCCGCCCGGCTTGACCATGCGACTGTAATAGCTCAACAGGTGCTGTTGTTCGGCCAGCAACCGCTGCAAATCATCCGGTTGCATGCGCCACTTGATATCCGGATTGCGGCGCAAAACGCCAGTCCCGGAACAGGGCACATCCAATAGAACCCGGTCAGCGGAATCCGCCAGCCGTTTGATCACCTTGGTGGATTTGATCAGCCGGGTCTCGATGATGCCGGCGCCGGCGCGGCGGGCGCGCTTTTCCAGTTCCGCCAGTTTTTCAGCATCCACATCCAGCGCGATGATGCGGCCGCGGTTCTGCATCAAAGCGGCCAGATGCAGCGTCTTGCCGCCACTGCCGCAGCACGCATCCACCACCCGCATGCCCGGCCGGACCTCCACAAACGGCGCCACCATCTGCGAGGCGGCATCCTGAATCTCAAACCAGCCCTGCTTGAAGGATGGCCATTGAAAAACGGGCGCAAACGCATCCAGCACCACAGCCTGCGGCGCTCCGTCCAGTGGATGCCAGGGTACGCCCGAATCGCGAACTAAAGCAAACAATTGATTCGCCGGCGTTTTCAACGTGTTTGCACGCAGCACCAGCTGCGGTTTTTCATTCAGAGCCGCCAGCAGCGCATCCCACGACTCGCCGCGTTCCGCAAAACCGCGCGCGTCCAGCCAGTCGGGCACGGACTCGCGCACTGCCCTGGGTAAATCCGGCAACTCGATACGATGTAACAGCAGGGCATCCGCCTCACCAGCGGCCGGACGCAGGCCGCGCCACAGCTGCCAGGCATCGTACCATTTATCCGGATCACCTGCTGCGGGTTCACCCGACATTTGCAAGGCCGTTTCCAGGCGGCGGAGATAGCGGATGATATCATAGACCGCATCCACAATCTGACCGCGATCACCTTCGCTCAGCGCTGAATGGCTGGCCAGGCTGCGCTGCAGCACCCGATCAGCCCGGTTATGATGGATGAAGACCTGACTCAGCGTTTCGGTGACGAGGGCTTGAATCCACAGCTCATTGAACATAGAGACTTTCATAATGAAGGAATGAGGTGCAAAAGTTGGAGTTGTCCTCCGCAAATTTCGAGAACGCGCTGCGCGAAAAGATCGGCGTGCCGGTGCAACAGGATTCTGTCGAACTCGCGGGGCGCAAAAATGACCAGCCACGCTTCCCGCGTCGCCGTGGTGACCGAGGTGCGCACCGAATCGGTCACCGGCGAGCCGAAGGGGCCCTCAGCGTCAGCCAGACAATAACGTCCTTCCAGGTGAATGTCCTGATCATTCAGACCCGCATAGGATTCTCCCGCCCGGCCCAGACGCATGGTCACCGGCGGATGAATCCTGGCTGCATCATAGACGCAGATCGGCAGGAGAAAATCGAGAGAACACCAGTTGCCCACATCAACCAGCGCGTTCACACTGTAAAGCTCCTTGTCCTTGAGGGCGCGGTTAAGCAGCGCCTCGGACGAGGGCCGGCGCTTGGTGGGATCCAGGCTGATGGCGCGAAAAAAAGAACGGCTGGCCTGCACCCCGGGAATTTCGCTGATAGGCACATCCGCGAATCGCACCTGATAGGTTTTGGCCAGGTCGGTCAGTTCGATAAATGCTTTCTTTTCTTCCTTGACCCGCAACCCATCCAGATGAATGATGGCCAGTTGCACGCTCAGTTCTGCCTCGATGCTCCACATAGTAAATCTCCGATAGAACAATTTCCGGACAAGTCGATAGCCTTTACTGCGCACATGCTGAACCAGGCACTCGAACCTCCCCCCCTTGCGCGGGCGTGCAAGTAAACCTCGCAATGCCATCCCAGCATAGACTGCACCAGGTACTCGAGCAGCTCCCCCTTGCGCGGCGTGCAAGCAAACCTCACAATGCCATCGCAGCATAGACTGCACCAGGTACTCGAGCAGCTCCCCCTTGCGCGGGCATTTGCTCAGCGCGCGATTATGAATTGCTTCGCGATCCTTTTCATTTCAATCGGCAAACCGCAGCCACCCGAACCGCCAGGGCAGATGAAACGTATCCGCCAGGGGCGGCCGCCAGGCGTACAGTTCCGGTGCGCCGGGCTTCAGGGCATCGATGCGAAAAAAATTGATGCGCCAGAGATCTCCCGGCTTGGGCGGCAGGTTCACAGCCCCATAGAGTTCTTTAAAAGGAATGGCGTACTCGGCGCTCCAGGCCGTGGCGCCATCCGGTATATCCGGGACGCCCTGTATGGCTACGGCTGATTTGAAATCCTGCAGATCCCAGCCGTGGAGTCCGGCAAAGGGCGCATGCGGATTGCGCTCGGTGCGCTGGTTCAAGATACAGGCATCAAACAGTACATTTTTCGGGCTGACGTTGATCTCAAAGTATTGATGTCCGCAGCCGCAGGGATTGAGAAAAATCTCGACGCACTCTTCATCATAAATGGCGGCATCTCGCTGCGAGTGCGTGCCCCAGACGTACCTGTCTTCGCAAACAAAGCTGACATATAGATAGCGGTCATCGTACAAGGTGCGCGCGGTTGTTGTGTATCTTCCCGGCTGGCCTGTGATGGCGTCGACCAGTTCGAGAGGAATCGCTTGATGCCATGATGGATCAGAGACATCGCCGCGCAGCAGTAAAGGGTTACGCAGGCGATGGCACACGGCGGTGAAACGCTCTTGCGAATCGCTGGATTTCATGATTGGCGGCCTCTTGGAAAAATTTCACCAAAAACGTCCCCTTTAGCTCTCTGCGCATAGTATAGCGATAAAAAAGATGCGATGCAAGAACAAGTCCAGACTGGCAACTGATCTTCGTCCTGCTCGACAACATCCGTTTAAGCAGGACAGGGATTCAGACTTGATTTTATCCGCATGATTGCCTATTTTCTGCTGGCGATTGTCCTCTATCAGGAGCGATGAATGAAACCATGGATGCACCAGTCACCCGCTGAGCAGGTGGCGCACATCATGACGCGTATCTATGAGCGCCGCATGACCACGCCTTCCGGCGGCAATATAAGCCTGCGGGACCAGGACGGCTCTATCTGGGTGACGCCATCTCAAATCGACAAGGGAAAACTGCAGGCGTGCGACATCGTTTGCATCGCTCCTGACGGCAAAATCACAGGCTATCACAAACCGTCGATGGAATACCATTTTCATCAAGGGATTTATCGCGTTAAAGCAAACGTGCGTGCGGTGGTCCATGCTCATCCAGCTGACCTTGTGGCTCTGAGCCTGGTCGATCCTCAAGCAGATTTCACCTGCTTGCCGGTGCTGGACATGACTTTTACGCCGGTGGGCCGGGCGCCCTATGCCTCGCCGGGCAGTGCCGAGTTGGGCGAAACAGTCTCCGCGGCTTTCGAGGGTGACGTATGCTCTGTTTTAATGGAAAATCATGGCATCATCACCACCGGTGCTGATTTGCTGAAAGCTTATTATCGCCTTGAAAATTTGCAGCATATGGCTGCCATCCTCATTTGCGCCGCCCGATTGAATCGGGATCATCATTGGTCATCATCGGCAAAAGTGCTGGCTCTGACGCTGCACAAACTGGAGTGGCCGCGAACGACATCCCAACCCTTGCAGCCCCATCAACAGGATGCAGCAGGCGAATTGGTTCATACTGGCCGGCGCACTTACCAGCGTGGACTTTATACGGCCGTATCCGGCTGTTACTCGATGCGTCTTGGCGCCGATGATTTTCTCATCTCCCCGGAGGGCGGGGATTGGCTGACCCTCGATTTGCAGGACGTGGTCCGCATCGAAAAGGGCTCTCTGGTTCATGGTGAACGGCCTTCACGCTATGCCATGCTGCACCGGCGCATCTATCAGCAGCACCCGTTTATCAATGCCATCGCGACAGGTCACCCCGTTCACCTCATGGCCTATGCGGTGACCAGCGAGGCTTTCGCATCCCAGACCATTCCCGAAAGCTATATGCTGCTTGGCCGTATATCGCGGTTCCCGTTTGAAACGTTATACCGTCAACCCGACCAGATCGCCGCCTCATTCGATGCGAAGCATTGTGCCGCGCTGCTCGACCATGAAGCAGTGATCATCACGGGCGATTCCCTGTTTCAGGTTTTTGACCGCCTCGAGGTGGCGGAGAACACCGCCGCCAGCCTCATCGCGGCACAAGCCCTCGGCTCTGCCCGGTTATTGAACACGGCACAGATGAATGACTTGAATGAAACATTCACTCCATAACAGTACTGTCCGGTTACCCGAATAAACGCGCATAACCATATTAAAAACTGCAAAATTAGCATAATTTGATTTCAAATAGATCCCATAAATAAATGTATTCTATCTTACATGTTATCAATAATCTATTGTACTATGATTTTGGCAACAACTGGACACTAGTGATTCCATAATTTAACTAAAATCTGCATACAAAGGCCCGCAGCCGGCGCCATGATCTGCCTACTGCTCCTTTTTATGTTCCGAAAAGGTAAAACCATTTGCGTCAGCTGATCAAATTGACGCGGCATCCGGGTGAGCCCGTATGCTGCGTTAAACTGCCCGGAGAGCACAAATGCATACACCCTCCTGGTGTATTGTGTTGAGACTCAGGCGATCGTTGCCACCGAATCAGCGTAAGAACCGTACGCAATCATACTTCTATTTTGGAAAGGATTTACATTTATCATGAAATTGCGCGCTTTTTTAATGTTCGCTCTACTGGTGACAGCTCCAGCTTTTTGCAAACTACATATCAACGAGTTTCTTGCTTCCAATTCATCGACGAATACATCCCCCGACTTTAAGGAATACGCCGACTGGCTGGAGCTCTATAATGACGAAGTCTTTCCGGTTGATCTTAGCGGCTACTTTTTGACGGATGATCTCGATGCGCCGCAAAAATGGGCGATCCCGTCCGGGACAATGATCCCCGCCAAAGGGTATCTGCTCTTCTGGGCCGATGACCATGACAGCGGCCGGCACATGAATTTCAAACTCTCCGCCGACGGTGAAGCCATCGGTCTTTTTCTGGGCAGCGTTCTCATCGATTCCGTGGTCTTTGGCACGCAGACGGCCAATGTCTCCATGGGGCGCTCGCCGGACGGCGGCTCGTTTTGGCTCGCGTTCCCCAAACCCACGCCCGAGGCGGCCAACAGCCCCTCCGGTTATTTCGGGCAAGCGGATCCCCCTGTTGTATCACTGCCCGGCGGCTTTTACAGTGGAGCGCAAACGGTCACTCTGACGCATCCCGATGCAGATGCCATCCTGTATTATACCCTGGATGGTTCTGCACCTGAAACCTCGTCCATAAAATACCTGTCCCCCATAACCATCACCGCAACGGCGGTACTCCGGGCAGTGGCGCAAAGACCTGGATATCTCTCCAGCCGCGTTACAACGCACACCTACTTCATCGATCTATCGACGACATTGCCGGTCGTGTCAGTCGCCACGGATCCCGCCAATCTCTGGGATGACCGGATCGGTATTTACGTCGCCGGCACCAACGGCATCACCGGATATTGCTCCAACCAGCCGCGCAACTGGAATCAACCCTGGGAAAAACCAGTCAGCTTTGAGCTTTATGAAGCGGATAAAGCGCCCGGATTCAAGATCGACGCCGGCATGCGCATTGGCGGCGGCTGCACACGGCTCTATCCCGAGAAACCGCTGGCGTTTTACACCCGCTCCGAATACGGCTACAGCGAAATCAACTACAAGCTCTTCGCAGACAAACCCATGACGAGCTATAACAATCTTCTGCTGCGCAACGGCGGCCAGGACTGGTGGCGCGCCATGTTTCGCGACGGCATGATGCACACGCTGGTCAAGGAGCGCATGGATATCGATTGGATCGCCTACCGGCCGGTGATTTTATTCTTGAACGGCGAATATTGGGGCATCCATGATCTGCGCGAGAAACACAATGAACACTACATCGCCGCCAATCACAACATCGATCCCGATGAAATCGATATTCTCGCCGACAATGCCGCGGTGGAGCAGGGATCCGCCACCCATTACAAGAACATGATTCGCTTCCTCGAAACCAGTGACATCACCCTGCCGCAAAATTATGCCTGGATATGCACCCAGATGGATGTTCACGAATACATCAACTATGTCATCGCCGAGATTTATTTTGCCAACATCGATTGGCCGGGCGGCAATATCGAATACTGGCGCCAGCAGGGCGACAACCACAAATGGCGCTGGATTCTCTACGACACCGACCTGGGTTTTGGCGCCCACAATCTCGGGCAATACAACAGCAACACGCTGGAAAATGCCACAACCCCCACTTCCACCTATTATGCCAATCCGAGCTGGTCCACGTTTCTGCTGCGGACTTTACTCAAGAATCATTCATTCCGCGACGAATTCATACAACGTTTCGCCGGTCATCTCAACACCACCTTTCATCCCGAACGGGTGCTCGCCATCATCGACAGCCTCAAAAAACAGATCGAACCCGAAATGCCCCGGCATATCGAAAAATGGCCGCAATCCACCTCGTTCAACGGCGGCTGGGCTTATCATCTCACTGTCATGAATGAATTTGCCGTCAAGCGTCCTGAAAACATCCGCGCGCATATCTCCGCCAAATTCAGTCTCCGTGGCTCCGCCCTGTTGACGCTGCAAAAAAGCGCAGCCCAGGGCGGTGAGGTGTTTCTCAACGGTATTAATTTGCCAGGCCAGGAGTTCAAGGGGATCTATTTCAAGGATATTCCCATTCCGGTTCAGGCACAGCCCGGCTATGGCTACCGATTTGCCGGGTGGCAGGGAGCCGTTGTCTCAGCCGATGATTCCATCAGCCTGAACTTGACGGCGGATGATACGTTGATCGCGCTGTTCGAGCCGGATCAAGCCCGGATCTATGCGGGCTTGCGTCTCAATGAAATCATGGCCCTGAATGACAAGACCCGCGCCGATGAATTTGGTGAGCATGATGACTGGATCGAGCTTTTCAACGACAATCCGGAGGCAGTCGACGTCGGCGGCCTCTACATCACGGACGATCTGTCCAAATTGAACAAGTTCCGCATTCCCGCTAACGCGCCGCAGCTGACCACCATTCCCCCGGGTGGCTTTCTGCTCTTGTGGGCCGACGGCACGCCGGCGCAAGGCGTGCTGCACCTCGGCATCAAATTGAGCGGGGATGGCGAGGAGATCGGCCTTTCCAGGGCAACCCCCTCCGGCCTGGAACTGCTGGACCAGATCGTCTTTGCGGCGCAAACGACCGATGTCTCCTGGGGCCGCTCCCCGGATGGCTCTGAAAATCTGATGGCTCTGAATGCGCCCAGTCCGGGCTCTGCAAATACAGCCACGAACGTGGATGCAAACACCGAGATGCTGCCTGCGGCCGTGCGCCTGCTGCAAAATTATCCCAATCCCTTCAACGCGCAAACGGCCATTGTGTATGAACTAGACCGGCCCGGCGTGGTGAGCGTGGCCATTGTTGATGCCAGCGGACGCTGCGTGCAGCAATGGACGGAGCGGATGCAGTCCGCAGGGTATCATCGCCTTGTTTTCGATGCCGGCAATATAGCCAGTGGACTCTACTTTGTGCGCCTGCAGTGCGGTCGCCAGACCGCGGTGCAAAAAATGGTCTTGATTCGCTAGGGCAGACATCCTGGTCAGAATGATTCACCGCCAGGAACGCCGAGGGGCGCAAAGAAAAACATAAAAATAATACAGATCAGGAGCAGGACAAAAAATGGGTATGAAAAACACACTTCTTGCGGTCATGGTCGCGGCGCTGCTCTGCGGCGGCGCAAGCATGGCCTCCGGCGCGCCAAGCGGCTATCCCATCCAGCCGGTGCCTTTCACCTGCGTCAAGGTCACGGATGCGTTCTGGTTGCCAAAAATTGAAACCAACAAAAAGGTGACCATTCCCATCGCCCTGGCGCAAAACGAAAAGACCGGCCGGGTCAGGAATTTCAAAATCGCCGCAGGAACGGAACAGGGTCCTTTTCAAAGTATTTTTCCTTTTGATGACACCGATATTTATAAAATGATCGAAGCGGCCAGTTATTCCCTGCAAACCACGCCCGATCCTGTGTTGGAGGCCCAACTGGATTCCCTCATCGCCTGGATCGGGATGGCCCAGGAAGAGGACGGCTATATCTATACCAACCGCACCATCGCGGATATCAACGGCACAGTGCCGCATGAGTGGG